>NZ_DATMLH010000244.1:0-49170 GCF_035570115.1 Mycobacterium sp. | reverse complement strand
GCCGTGCTTTCTGGACCCCGAGCTGCGTGACCTCAACGACGACCACGACGACCCGGCCAACATCTTCCCCGACCAGATGGTGTTCCTCGACCAGATGCGCACGCACGGACACGACCGGGGACTGCTGATGATGCCCGTGCGTGCAGATCGTGTCGAACGAGATCGTGTCGAAAGCGATCTTGTGGTCCGCCCCGCCGACATTCACCGACGAGCAGATGCGCTTGATCGTCAGCGCGTTGTCGAAACCGCCTGCATTCAGCGATTTGCCATCGGCGCAGGCCGTTCGTAATTCCGGAGAATCCTATTTGAGCGTGTTGCCACCGTCGAACTGTGGGCTCTAGCTTCCGAAGATCACGCTCGGTGCCAATTTGGCGACTCCGCCGCCGTCGTTGCCGCCGCCGCCGTCGTGGCCGCCGCCACCGCAGCCGGTCAGTCCGAAAACCGCCAACGCGAGCATGAGCGCTCCGGCTGTCAGTTTGAGTGACTTGTATGTGATGTGCATACGCATTCTTCTCTTCCTTTCCGCTTGATTGTTAGTTTTTTCGCGGTGTGATTAATTGGGCTAGTTGATACCGAATCAAGGTTGTTTGTCTTGGTTTCGGCGTCAGCCTCCTTGAAGGTGACGGAATTAAGGCCGACAACGTGATCTTGTCCTCGCGCGTCACCCACTGCCGCCCGACGGGCAGACGCCCTTAACGGTCAACGCGCTGTGCGAGCCACCGACGTTCAGCAATTTGCCCCGAGGCAAGGGTCGGCGATAATCCCGAACGATCCTATTGGACCGTGTTGCCAACCTCGGAATGTGAGATCGAGGTTCCGGGCATCGGGCTCAGCTCCCGGCGAAGCTTGCCGCCGCCGCCGCAGGCGGTCAATCCGACAATCGCCAACGCGATCGCGAGCGCCCCGGCCGTCACTTTGAGGGACTTGGAGGTGGTGTGCATTTTTTTCTTCCTTTCCGGTGTATTGAACAGGTGTGAAGACTTTACCGCGTTGGCCTCGGGCCATGGCCGAATTCTTCGAATTACTCGGTTTTTTTCTCGGCGCGATTACTTACGGTGGTTTAATACCGAACCAGTGTTGTCGACTTTCGGCTCATGGTCCTATATCGGTGACGCAGTTGAGCCCGACAACGCCAAGTTGCGTGCAGATCGTGTCGAACGTGATCTTGTTGTCCGCGCCGCCGACTTTCACCGACGAGCGGATGCGTTTGATCGTCAGCGCGTTGTCGAAACCGCCTGCATTCAGCGATTTCCTATCGGCGCGGGCCGTTCGTAATTCCGGAGAATCCTATTTGAGCGTGTTGCCACCGTCGAACTGTGCGCTCTAGCTTCCGGAGATCACGCTCGGTGCCAACCTCATGCCGCCGCCGCCGTGGCCGCCGCCGCCGCGGCCGCCACCGCCGCAGCCGGTCAGTCCGAAAACCGCCAACGCGACCACGAGGGCTCCGGCTGCCAGTTTGAGGGACTTGGAGCTGTTGTGCGTGCGCATTTTTTCTTCCTTTCCATAGGTTCTTGGGTTAATGCCAAAAGAGCCGAAGGACCCTAGTTGACCGTATTGCCGGCCTCGAACTGTGCGCTCGAGCTTCCGGAGGGCGCGCCCGGTGCCATCATCTGGGGGGTAGTGCCCCCCGAACCGCCCCTCGAACCGCAGGCGGTCAATCCGAGAATCGCCAACGCGATCGCGAGCGCCCCGGCTGTCACTTTGAGGGACTTGGAGGTGGTGTGCATTTTTCTTCCTTTCCAGTAGTTATTGGGTTGGTCTCGAACACATTGCTGTGTTTCGCAGCGCTGTTACTTGGGTGGTTGTGAGGTGACGGAATTGAGCCCGAGAACGCTCAGTGTGCGTGTCGATTGTGATCTTGTCCGCGTCGCGGATGTTCACCGGTGCAGGCCTCCTTAACGGTCAGCGATCTGACCCCACGGCAAGGTCGGCGATAATCCCGAACGATCCTATTTGACCGTGTTGCCAACCTCGAAATGTGAGATCGAGGTTCCGGGCATCGGGCTCAGCGCGTCCTTTTTGGCAGCGCCGCCGCCGCAGGCGGTCAATCCGAGAATCGCCAACGCGATCGCGAGCGCCCCGGCTGTCACTTTGAGGGACTTGGAGGTGATGTGCATCTTTTTTCTTCCTTTCCGGTGTATTGGACCGTATGGAAGACTTTATCGCGTTGACGCCGGGCGAAGGCCGAATCCGTCGAATTTTCCGGTTTTTTTATTGACATTATTTTTCGCAATATCGCTATTAGCGCATCGCCCAACTCCCCGCTTGCATATGCAGCGTGGCCGCTCGAAATGCCGTGATGGGCCTACCTATTCGGTTCTACTGGGTCGGTGGCTGTCCTTCCGAAGAGCTCTCAGCTATGGCAAAATCGGTACCGTCGGGTACCGGCGTCCGTGAATTCACACAGGTGGGCGTTGTTGAAGGTTCTACCGGCCTCACCGGTGCACGCAGCCTCAATCGTGACGGCCACCAGTTTCCGCGTCCGACCAGTACGGCAATGGCTGGCACCGTAATGGTGCGCACCACGAAGGTGTCCATCAGAATCCCGATCCCGACTACGAAGCCGGCCTGGATGACGGTGCTGATGCTGGCGAAGAGCAGACCGAACATCGATGCCGCGAAGATGAGACCCGCCGCAGTGATCACACCGCCGGTCGAGCCCACGGTGTGTATCACGCCGTAATGTATGCCATGCGGAGATTCGTCACGGATCCGGGAGATAAGAAGCATGTTGTAGTCCGCGCCCACCGCGACCAAAATGATGAAGGTCAAGCCGGGAACGCTCCAATGCAATTCTTGGCCGAGGATGCCTTGAAACACGACGACGCCGATACCGAGTGCCGACAGGTAGGAAACCAGCACGGACCCGATCAGATAAAGCGGCGCGACAAGCGCGCGCAGCAGGGCGATCAAAATCAGCAGCACCACCATAATGGTCATGGCGATGATCAATCGGATGTCGTGGTTGTAGAAGTCCCGCATGTCTCGAAGCGTTGCGGTGTATCCCGCCACCGACATCGAGGCGCCGTCCAGCGCGGTATTCGGTTCAGCGCCTCGCGCGGTCCGGGTGATCGAATCGACTTGATCCATAGCCTGGGTGCTGAACGGGTTGAGATCGGTTTGGATCAAGTACCGCACGGCGTGTCCATCGGGTGAGACGAAAGCCGACGCGACTTCCTTGAAGTCGTCCCGTGTCAGTATCTGCGGCGGAATGTAGAACCCCGCCATCGAAGGCTCCGACGCGCCATACTTCATGGCGAGCAGAAATCCCGACGCCTCGTTGAGTCCGACGCCCATTTTTTTGGTCTGCTCGACCAGTTCTTTCACACCGTCGGCCAATTGCCGGCTGCCGTCGGCGAGTTGACCGGCGCCCTGTTGCAGTTGGGCCAGGCGGCCTTGGATGCCACCGGGATCGCCGCCGCCCAACGAACGCATGGCGTTGGTGGCGGTGTTAAGTGCTTGCCGCAAGCCGTTTGCCGCCGACGCGAGGGATTGCGTGTCCTGTGTCGATTGCAGCTGTCGAGCCAGACCGACGACCTTGTCGAAAGTCCCGTCCTGTTGCGCGGTGACAAGGCGCTGCAACTGGCTGCGAGAGTTCAGGCAAGAGGGGTCGGCGGCGCAGATCGGGCTGGCATCAAGGGCGGTCAGCACCGGGCCGGCCCAGTCGGAGGAGCCCGCGACGTCTGAAAGGTTCACGCCGATCGCTTCGCCCAGTGCGCGCATGCTGGTGACGAGTTTGGCCGCGGTGTCGATGTCCTTGAGCGTTTTTTCTCCGCCGAACTGGCTCTGCAGGTAGGAGAGGAGGTCGACTAGACCGCGAACATTGGTCATTGCCTGCATCATCTCGGCGCGGACGTCGCCAAGGCTGTCGGCCAGCTGGTTGGCGCCCTTGGTCAGCGTGTTTAGGTCACCAGCGTGGTCGCTGATCACGCCGGAGGCCTCGTGGAGCTTGTCGCCGACCATGCCCGCCTGGAACGTCGCTCTGGCCTCTTCTGGTGATTGGCCGGTAGGGCGGGTAATTCCCCGCACCATCGCGACGCCGGGCAGCTGACTGATCCGCTGCGCCATCTGCTCGAGGTCGGCAAGGGCCTTCGGCGTACGCAAGTCGTGCGGGGATTGGATCAGGAGATACTGCGGAATGGTTGTGTTGATCGGGAAATGACGGTCCAGCGCCATATATCCGACACCGCTCTCGACCGTACCCAGTAGCGTCTTGCGATCGTCGTAGTTGTAGCGGGCCAGGCTCGCGCAGCTGGCCAAAATGATCAGCACCATCAGACTGCTGAATAGATGAAGCTTGGGTCGGCGCACAATGCGTATTCCCGAGCGCCGCCAGAAACCAGTGGTGAGATCCTTCCTCGGCTTTATCCAACCACGTCGACCGGCGAGCACGAGGATGGCTGGAAGCAGAGTCACCGCAGCCAAAAACGCCACACCGATCGCAACCGCCAATGCCACACCGACCGATGAAAACACGCCCAACGAGGCGAAAACCATCCCGAGAAAG
The DNA here is from genome assembly GCF_035570115.1 of Mycobacterium sp. GTDB lineage: Bacteria > Actinomycetota > Actinomycetes > Mycobacteriales > Mycobacteriaceae > Mycobacterium. The sequence continues at coordinate 44,663 of NZ_DATMLH010000244.1, read as the reverse complement.
GTGACCGCCACGGTGGCCGCCGACGCCGCGATCACTTTGCCGATCGACGCCAACGCGCTCTTTACCGCCTGATCCGAATCCGCGCCGAGCCGCAAGTAGTCGTGGTAACGGCTGATAAGAAAGACGGCATAATCTGTGCCCGCTCCGGACATCATCCCACTGAGAAATACAATGGTCTGGTTTGACATGCCGAGGCCCAATTCGGCGAGTCCAGCCACAACGGCCTGTGCAGTCACCAGGGACGCACCGATTGTTATTAATGGCAGCAGCATCGTGACCGGGTTCCGGTAGATCATCAGCAGGATGGCGGCCAACATGATTGTCAGCGCGAGTTCGATGTGCTCCCGGTCTAGCCAACCGACGTCGGTGAGGTCAGCGATGGTGGCCGCGGGTCCGGTCAGGTTTGCGGTCAGCGTGGATCTCGCTGGGCTCTGCTTGAGGGTCTGTTTGACGATGCGCGCGACCCGCTTGTAGGCAACGTAGGCCTGCGCCGAGCGCAAATCGCCGGCGAGGCCCACCGGCAGCATCCAGGCCTTGCCATCCTTACTGGTCATGACCTCGCGCAAGGGCGGTGTGCTGAGGAAATCCTGCAGCATCACGACGTGTCGAGTGTCCTGGCGCAGCTTGTCGACCAGGGTGCGGTAGACGCCTTCGTCGGCGGGTCCCAACCCTTTTTCGTCGGTCAGCAGCACCAACAGGATGTTGTCGGTCCCTTTATCCTTAAACGCCTCAGTCATCTGCTTCGTCGCGACCTCCACTGGAGCGTTGGCCGGCAGAAAAGCGACTGGATGTTCATCGACCATGTCGTCCAGGGACGGGAACGTCAGCGTCAGGACCACCGCGAGCGCCACCCATGCCCCGATGACAACCAGCGGCCACCGCACGACTAAATCGCCTAGCCGTTGGAAAACACCGCCGGCTCCGGTTGTGACAATCCGCTTGAAGAACCGTAGAGACTTGACTTGATGGGATGTTTGGTCGAGCGGGGCGCGTTCGGGCAGACGCGGCCGCCGGTGCCGGCCCTTCCGCTGTGCCTGGAGAGCCGCAGAGGCTCCGCGGTCAAGGGCGGGCCCGGTAGGGCCGCCGCCCAGCGATCGCCTCGGGGCCGGAGGCCCGGCCCCGTCGCTTGGCGCGGCGAGGTCTGAGGGAACAATGGCGGTGCAACCGGCTCCGCTCGGGTTGTCGCCCCCCTGCGATTCGCAGCCGCCCCGGCCACGTTGTTTTCGTGTTCGTAGCAGAACCGACGGCAGCATGCCGTTGTTGGAATGCCACCTGACCGAGTTGTATTCGCGTCTAAGAAATGCTGAAATCCATCGATCATCCAGGCGTTGCATCTTCAAATTAGGCAACGACATATCGTGGGGTCCGGTCGCCCCATTTTTAATTTCAGGCCGTAAGTCAACCATGATCGACGTTACGCAGGCGCGCCGCGCCGCAGCCGTCGGCGACGCGGACGTACACGGATTTAATTGCGGCTAGATACGGCTTACCGAGTGGCAACGGGAAGTCCGGAAAGCCTCCATTATTGTTTGCGGCGAACGCAGTCCTTGCGCGAACCCGCGGCGACTCCGATGTCAGTAGGGATGTGCACCCATGCTTTCGGATGCGGAAATCGTTATAGCTGCGTTGTGGCAACCTAATAGGCGCACTATTTCCCATCAGGGCGACGTACATCATATAAAACTCCAACTCGTCAATCCAGGCCCCGCGCGGAGATGATCAATACTCACGTATAATGTGAAGTGGTCCGCGCCTGAATAATCCCGAAGCTGAAGCAATCCCGATGCAGCGGATTTGGCGCCGCTAAATAAGATATCGCAATTAACGCGATATCATCTCGCGATGTTCAGTCGGGGTAAACTCAAATATCCGGGGGGTCGCGACTGGTTCGCCGAACGATGCGCCTTGCATCCATATACTCGAACCAACTTCGGTACATATCGCGCCGACGAAGGCTCGTGGCACGAATATCGCACGGGTCAGGTACGTCGCAGGTGACGACGAGCAGCGGTGAATAATCGAGCCCCAGCGCTGCGTGTCCGCAGAAACCACGAAGATGTTGGGTGTCCGTATACCCCGCCGGCACCCCACTTACCGGCGCATTCCTGGATTTCGCAGGCTGCGCCCGTGAGGGCTCCCAAGAGACGCCTGGCCTTGAGCCCGGCACCCGATCATGAATCGTCCTCAACGGAACCAATTCGCCCCCTCACAGCAACGGCGGAGTAGCGGTGCTCGCTGCCTTATCGAGGCGTGGCACCTTGCCGGCTAGGCCAAGGAAGCTACGTCTGTGCTATTCAATATCGCGTCCGCATCAGGGGCTTACGTGCAGGTCAGGCCCCTATGTGGGCGGGGCCAACGATATTAAACAGAGGGTAAATATGCGGCATTATGGCCAAAACGTGACGCGATCGAGACATTATTGTGACCTTGCTAGACGGCCAGTTTAGGGAGCTTTAGTTAACTAAAAGTCGGTCACCCAGGTTCAGTTACCAAGTTATTGATCAGGTAGTACTGCATTTGTAGATCGTGCGGTGTGTCTGGCTGGTTGCAGCGGTGACACGGCAATTGTGCGGAGTTTGTGAAGACATCAGAAGCTACCGGCCTTTTAACGTCGATCTTGATCGCCGGCGTGCTGGGTTTGACGAGATTGTGGACCCGGGCGCGTCGCGGTTTTCCGTTGCGCGACATGTTTTTCTGTTGCGAGATATTACGAAACGCCGGTGCGTTGATGCTGGGACTGGTCCGCGGTAGCGATGCTGTCGTTGGGCTGGAATTATCCCCGCGGGCCGTAGGATGCGGAGTTCTTCGCCGCCACGGCGTCATGCCGAGGCCGCAACGCGCCGATTGCGACTACCGGCGGTGGCGGGCCGCACACCAGACATCCGCCCGCTAAGCTCGTTGCGGCACAAAGCGTCGCGGAAACAGTCACTGAAGGGCATTAGTGCAGGTCACGAGCATCGGCCATGCGGGCTTTCGGATCGAGACCGAGGCGGGCAGCATTCTGTGCGACCCCTGGGTCAATCCGGCCTACTTCGCGTCCTGGTTCCCCTTCCCGGACAACAGCGGGCTGGACTGGGACAGCCTGGGGAACTGCGACTATCTCTACGTCTCGCACCTGCACAAGGACCACTTCGACGCCGGGCTGCTGGCTGCGCACGTCAACAAAGACGCCGTCGTGCTGCTACCGGACTATCCGGTGCCCGACTTGAAAAATGCGCTGCAGATGCTGGGGTTTCACCGGTTCTTCGAAACCACCGACGCCGTCAAACACCGGATCAGCGGGCCGAAAGGCGACCTCGACGTCATGGTCATCGCACTGCGGGCACCTGCCGACGGGCCGATCGGCGATTCCGCGCTGGTGGTGTCCGACGGCGTGACGACGGCGTTCAATATGAACGACGCCCGCCCGGTCGACTTAGAGGTGTTGGCGTCCGAGTTCGGTCCCATCGACGTGCACATGCTGCAGTACTCCGGCGCGATCTGGTACCCGATGGTCTACGACATGCCGTCACGCGCCAAGGAGTCGTTCGGCAGTCAGAAGCGGCAACGCCAGATGGACCGGGCCCGTCAGTACGTCGCGCAGGTCGCAGCGACGTGGGTGATCCCATCGGCCGGCCCGCCGTGCTTTCTGGACCCCGAGCTGCGTGACCTCAACGACGACCACGACGACCCGGCCAACATCTTCCCCGACCAGATGGTGTTCCTCGACCAGATGCGCACGCACGGACACGACCGGGGACTGCTGATGATGCCCGGGTCGACAGCTGATTTTTCTGGTGCACAACTGAACTCGCTGCACCATCCGCTGCCCAGCGACCAAGTCGAGGCCATCTTCACCACCGGCAAGGCGGCCTATATCGCCGACTACGCCGCCCGCATGCAACCCGTGCTGGAGGCGGAGAAAGCCAGCTGGGCGCCCGCCGCCGGCGAGTCGCTGCTCGAGCCGCTGCGAGCGGTGTTCGAGCCGATCATGTTGGCCGGTGACGAGATCTGTGATGGTATCGGCTACCCCGTCGAACTCGTGCTACGGTCCGCAGCGCATCAAGAAAAAATTGTGCTCGACTTTCCCAAACGCACCGTGCGGGAAGCGATCCCCGATGAGAAATTCCGCTACGGCTTTGCCATCCCGCCGGAACTGGTCCGCACGGTGCTGCGCGACAACGAGCCCGACTGGGTCAACACCATCTTCCTGTCCACCCGGTTCAAGGCGTGGCGGGTCGGCGGCTACAACGAATACTTGTATACGTTCTTCAAATGCCTGACCGATGAGCGGATCGCCTACGCCGACGGCTGGTTCGGCGAGGCGCACGACGATACCGCGTCGATCACTTTGGACGGCTGGGAGATTCAGCGTCGGTGCCCGCATCTGAAAGCCGACCTGTCCAGGTTCGGCGTCGTCGAGGACACCACGCTGACCTGCAATCTGCACGGGTGGCAGTGGAACCTGGAGAACGGCCGCTGCCTCACCACGCGCGGCCACGAGCTTCGGTGCTCCCGGCTATGAACGTATCTAGCTACGGCTCATACGATGACGGCCTGGTCCAGCTGGACCGGGAGGCGATCACATTGCGCCGCTATCACTTTCCGTCCGGCACATCGAAGATCATCGCGCTGAACAAGATCCGTGGGTACCGGGCCGAACCGCTGGGGCTGTTCATGCACCGGTTCCGCATCTGGGGCAGCTCGGACCTGCGCCGCTGGCTGCCGCTGGACATGCGGCGGCCGCTACGGTCAACGCTGATCACCCTGGATGTTCCGGGAACCAGGCCGCGACCGGCGTTCACACCGGCGGATCCGGAAGAGTTCACCGCGCTGCTGGACCGGCTGCTGGATCAGCGGGACTAGCGGGCCGATCAGCGGCCGGCGTCGGCGAGCGCTTGACGCGCCGCGTTGTATCCCGGGATGAAGGTGATCCCCGGCCCGCCGTGACAGCCGGTGCTGGCCAGGTACAGCCCGTCGATCGGAATCGGCTGCCCGATAAAGCCCTTCGGGCCGGGCCGGTTGGGGCCGATCTGTTGCGCGTGGAACAAGCCGTGGCAGTAGTCGCCGCCCGGGGCGCCGAACATCACGCCCATGTGTTTGGGCGTGAAGGTGGTGTGCCGGCTGATGCTGCGCTCGAAATTGGGTGCCAATCGGGTGATCTTGTCGATCACCCGCTGACCCATTTCGACCTTCGCCTGACCGTAATCCGCGCCGCCTTCGATGGGGAACCACAATGCGAACGCCGACGCGGCGTGCTTGCCCTGCGGCGCTAGGTCAGGATCGTTCTGCGAGGGGATTTGGAAGACCACCGTCGGGTCGGCGGGCACGATCCCGCGCCGGCAGTCCTCCCACTGCTGTTGGACCTCCTCCGGCGTGTTGAAGATGCCGATGGAAGCCTGCATGCTCGGGTTGTTGAGCGCCTCATACGGTGCCGCGAACACGGGGGCCTCGTCCAGCGCGAAGTGCATCTGGATGTAGCTGCCGCGGTGGTCGATCCGCGCATATCGTTCGCGGATGTCGCCAGGCAGGGCGGCCGGGTCGATCAGGTCGTTGAGCGTCAGGTCCGGTGCGATCGCGGACACGACGATCGGGGCGATCAGGCTCTCACCGGCCTCGGTGCGAACCCCGGTCACATGGGAGTCGGAGACGAGCACTTCGGTCACCTTGGTGCGCAGCCGAATTTCGCCGCCACCGCTCACCAGTGAATCTGCCAGATGCGCCGTGAGCGCGCCGATGCCGCCGCGTAACTTCTTCATCTGCATGGTGTCGCCGTCGGGAACGCCGAGCCCGAAGGCAAGTGCGGCGGCGCTGCCCGGGGTGGCCGGCCCGCGGTAGAGGGTGTTGACGGCCAGCACGGTCATCGAGCCGCGCAGGGCGCCGTGTTTCTCCCGGTCGGGAAGGTAGCGGTCGAGCACGTCGGTGACCGATCCGAACAGCATGTCATCGATCGCCGAGCGCTCGAATTCATTTGTCGCGCAGGCATACATCTCATCGAACGTCTTGGGCGGCGCGCCGGCCTCGAACCGGCCCAACGCCCGCGTCGGCGCCTGCGCCCAGGCCATCAGCCCCACCATGCCGTTGACGGCGTCGGCCCCGTGCACCTCGTTGAGGTGGGTGAACAGTTTGATCGGGTCGCTGTACTGGACCATCGGATCGTCACCGATACCGCGCAGCGCCACCGACATCACGTCCAGGTCGATCGTCGGCAGGGTGTCCAGGCCCAGTTCCTGCCTGACCACCGGTGCGGTCGGGAACTGCACCGAGCCCGCGATCTCGAACTGGTACCCGTCGAAAAGCTCCACGGTGGACGCCATCCCGCCGGCGTAGAGCTTGGATTCCAGGCACAGGGTCCGCAGTCCGGCCTTCTGTAGCAGCACCGCCGCGGCCAGCCCGTTGTGTCCGGCGCCGATAACTATCGCGTCGTATCTTGTTTCACGTCCGCTCATGCTTCGCCCTCCAGGAATGCAGGCTGACATGCACCCAAAGTTTTGTCAATTATGACGAAACTGCGTCGGCTGTCCAGGCGTCGGTGATGCCGGCGCGCAACGATTCCAGCGCCACATGGCAGACCCGCGCCAGTTCGCCTAATGACCGGTTGTCACCCAGCATCCACACTTCCATCGCCCCGAAAACCGCCGCGGCGATGCAGCGCGCGGTCACCGCCGTGCGCAGCCGCTCATCCGGCGTCACGTCCGCTGCACAGCTACGACCTTGCAGCTGTGCCTCGATGGCCTCCGCGAAGTCGGCTTGCACATCTTGGATGTGCCGGACGATGCGGCCCGGGTCAAGCTCGCCGCCCCGTAACGCGGCGATTTTCGTCACTGCCTCAACGTCGTACGGAAACAAGAAGATTGCCGACTGCACCGAGTCGATGATCGGTTCATCGGCCGGTCTATCGTCCAGCGCCGCGCGAAACCAGTGCAGCCCGGTGTAGTCGGCAAACAACAGATCGTGTTTGGACCGGAAGTGGCGATAGAACGTCCGCAGCGATACTCCGGCGTCGGCGGCGATCTGTTCGGCCGAGGTGTCTTCGACGCCCTGGGCCAGAAATCGGACCAGCGCAGCCTGACGCAGGGCCTCGCGAGTGCGCTCGCTGCGCGCTGTCTGCGCCGGACGGACCATGGCAGTAAGGTACCTCAGATTTTGTTGTGTCAATCTTGACAAAACTTGGGGGCCCGGTGAGACTTCGCCCATGATCTGGCTCTACGTTCACGCAATACTCGGGCTCGCCGTCATCGGCTGGATCATCGCCTCGAACCCGAAGATCTACGCCAGACCGGCCGACGGACCGTGGCTGTCGCCGCTGGAATGCGTTTATTACGCAGCCGGCATCGCCTCGATCGCGCTGGGCTGGTACTTCAACATCCACTTCGTGCTCGACGCCGGCGGCCAGGGCACCATCGTCCAGGGCCCGGCCAGCTACCCGCACTTCCTACGCGAACAGTTCGCAAACCCGGCCGCAGGGTCGGGCGACCAGGACTACATCATCGCCAACGTCATTCTGCTACCGGTGTTCACCATCGTCGACGGCTATCGGCGCGGCATCCGACGTCCCTGGCTGTTCTTCCTCGCCAGCTTTTTCACCAGCTTTTCTTTCCCGCTCGCCTGGTACTTCGCCACCATCGAACGGCAGCGCCGTCACCAACACACCCTCGAGAAGGTGCCCGCCTAAGCGGTGAGTCCGTCACTGCGGTAATCACTTTCGTCAGCATCGAAGCTGTCCAGCCGCGGCGCAAGCGGCCAGTGGTGGTGGCCGGTCTGGTTTCCACCGCGTCGTTTGGCCCTATACATGGCGCCGTCGGCGGCCGCGATCAACTCCGCAAGTAACTCGACGCTGTCACCGGCAAGACGAGCAGGGTGAATGCCGGCGGTGCCAATGCTGGCGGTGATGCCGAACGGGAGTGCGGCGATCACCTCGCAGAGTTGCTGTGACCGCGGCTCCACCTCGTCTGGGTGCCAGATGTCGGCGATGACGAATTCCTCACCGCCCGAACGGCAGATGACCGTGGTGTCGGCGGTGGCGTCACGCAGCGCGCGTGCCACCGAGGCCAGCGCATCGTCGCCGGTGCCGTGCCCGTAGTTGTCGTTGAGTTCCTTGAAGCGGTCCAAGTCGATCACGGCGATGACGAAATAGGCCAGCTCGGCGCGACCCTGCTCTAGGCGGTCTTTCGCGCGCCGACGAAAGGCGCGCCGGGTCAGCAGGCCGGTGAGCTCGTCGCGTTCGGCCCGCACGGCGTCGGAACCGAGAACGTGCACAACCACCTGGATACCCAAGGGCACCACCAGATTGAGGATCACCAGCAACAAATAAGCACACGCGCCCGTGACGATGTTGTACCTGGCCCCCATACGGATGGCTTCGACAGCGCCGACCGAGCCGGCGATGGCAAAGTTGTAGGCCATCAAGGGTGCGGTGTGAAACAGCGCAATGTAGGTGGCCGTGGCCGCGAAGGTGGTACAGGTCAGCATGCCGATAACGGTGTGGTGTTGGGCCAGTGCGATCAGTGCGATGCAGGCGGTGGCCGCCACGGCGAACCGAATCGCCATCGCGCGGCTCGGCCAGCGCAAGGCCCATAACAACGCGCCAGCCGCGGCGCCCACGGACGCGGTCAACGTGCAGGCAACCGGAATAACGCCGCGTGGACCGGTAGGGGTCCAGATCGTCCCCAGCGCGTCGACCGACAAACCGGCCGCGATCATCGCGATGGTGGCGCGGGTGAGGATGGCCATCCCGCGGGCCTGCAGGTGCGAACTCAGCCGGTCGTAGTGGTCGGACTGTCGCCACCACCGAGTGAGCCGGCCCATCGCATTACACCCTCCGACGCGGTTGCCCCATCCACGCATGCAGGACGTTGGTCACAAGATGATAAGGCAGGGAGAGCGCTATCCGGTCTTTGCTCTCGACGACGGCAGCAAAGGCCGGACCTAAACCGGCTCCACCAACTCGGCACCGACGAACGGCACCAGCGCGTCGGGAACCCGCACACTGCCATCGGGCCGTTGGTGGTTTTCCAGGATGGCGACCAGCCAGCGGGTGGTGGCCAACGTGCCGTTGAGCGTCGCAGCGATCTGCGGCTTGCCGGCGGCATCCCGGTAGCGCGTCGCCAATCGGCGGGCCTGGAAGGTGGTGCAGTTGGACGTTGAGGTCAGCTCGCGGTAGGTCCCTTGCGTCGGCACCCAGGCCTCGCAATCGAACTTGCGGGCCGCCGACGAGCCGAGATCGCCTGCGGCCACGTCGATTACCCGGTAGGGCACCTCGATACGGGCCAGCATCTCTCGCTGCCAACCCAGCAGGCGCTGATGCTCGGCCTCGGCGTCGGCCGGCATGCAGTAGACGAATCCTTCGACCTTGTCGAACTGGTGCACCCGGATGATGCCGCGGGTGTCCTTGCCGTAACTGCCTGCTTCGCGGCGGAAGCACGTCGACCAGCCGGCGTAGCGCCGCGGGCCGCCGGACAGGTCGAGGATCTCGTCGGCGTGATAGCCGGCCAGCGGTACCTCCGACGTCCCGACGAGATAGAGGTTGTCGGCCTCGACCCGGTACACCTCCTCGGCGTGTGCGCCGAGGAAGCCGGTGCCCGACATCACCTCCGGACGCACCAGCACCGGCGGAATGATCGGGATGAAACCATTGTCCGCCGCCAGGCGGATCGCCAGCTGCAGCAGCCCCAGCTGCAGTAACGCGCCCCGACCGGTCAGGAAGTAGAACCGCGAACCGGACACCTTGGCGCCGCGCTCCATGTCGATCAGGCCCAGTGCCTCGCCGAGTTCCAAGTGGTCTTTCGGATTGTCGATGGCGGACGGCTCACCGACGACGTCGAGGACGCGGTAGTCGTCCTCGCCACCGGCGGGGACGCCGTCGATGATCACGTTCGAGATCGCCATGTGCGCCGCGGTGAACCGCGCCCCGGCTTCAGCCTGCTCGGCCTCGGCCACTTTGACCTGCTCGGCCAGTTCTTTGGCCCGCTGCAGCAGCGCCGGACGCTCGTCGGCGGCGGCGGCTCCCACCTTCTTGCTGGCGGCTTTTTGTTCGGCGCGCAGCGAATCGGCTCTCGAGATCGCGGTCCGCCGTGCGGTATCGGCTGCCAGCAGCGTGTCGACCAAAGCCGGGTCCTCGCCGCGGCTGGTCTGCGATTGGCGCACGGCGTCCGGGTTTTCGCGGAGCAACTTCAGGTCGATCACGGCCTAGAACCCTACGCGTGCGGCACCCGACGGCGACAACCACATGACGCTACTTCTGCAACAGCTGTCACGGGACACGGTCGGCCTGTCAGAATGGAACCGATGTCGAACGCAACCGAGCAGCACAAGTCGCCGGCCGGCCGGCTGGGACTTCGGCTACCGCGGGCCGAGTGGCTGACTGCTCTGCAGGCCTCGGCCACCCGACGCGCGCTGCTGCTGACCGCGCTGGGCGGTCTGCTGATTGCCGGGCTCGTCACCGCCCTTCCGATCGGGGGTGGTCCCGGTCGGCTGGCCGGCTACATCGACCCCGTGCCCAGCACCGGATCGAAGGGTAACGACGCCTTCAACCACGCCACCAGCGGTAACTGCCTGATGTGGCCGGATCGGATGCCCGAAGCTGCGACCATCGTCGACTGCAAAGACGACCACCGGTTCGAGGTCGCCGAATCGATCGACATGCGCACGTTCCCGGGTTCGGAGTATGGCCCGGACGCCCCGCCGCCGTCGGCCACCCGCATCGAGCAGATCAGCCAGGAGCAGTGCGAGTCGGCCGCGCGCCGCTACCTGGGCGCGAAATTCGACCCCAACAGCAAGTTCGTCATCAGCATGTTGTGGTCCGGCGACAAAGCGTGGCGGCAGAACGGCGAGCGGCGGATGCTGTGCGGCCTGCAGCTGCCGGGCGCGGGTAACGAGCAGATCGCTTTCAAGGGCAAGGTCGCCGACGTCGACCAGTCCAAGGTCTGGCCCGACGGTACGTGCCTGGGCATCGACCCGTCGACCAATCAACCCACCGACATTCCAATCGATTGCGCCGCGCCGCACGCGATGGAGGTCACTGGCACGGTCAGCTTGCTGGCCAAGTTTCCCGACGCGCTGCCCCCGGAGCCCGAACAGGACGGCTTCATCAAGGACTCCTGCACCAGGCTGACCGACGCCTACCTCGCCCCGGTTCAGTTGCGCAGCACCACCCTGACGCTGATTTACAGCACGCTGTCGCTGCCCAGCTGGTCGGCCGGTAGCCGACAGGTTGCCTGCAGCATCGGGGCGACCCTGGGTAACGGCGGCTGGGCGACGTTGCTCAACAGCGCCAAGGGGGCGCTGCGGATCAATGGTCAGCCTCCCGTTCCACCGCCCGACATCCCCCAGGAGCGGCTCAACCTGCCGCCGATCCCGGCAACCCCGGATACCGGCGGATCATCCGCGTCGTCGTCGAGCGGATCGTCGGCCAGCCAACCAAGGCAGGGCAACAACCACCTTCCGGGGCAACAGCCGGCAACCCAGCAGCAGCCCGCACCGGCCGCACCACCGCCGGCCCAGCCGGCCCCGGGGGCGCCTGCCCCTGAAGCGCCGCCACCGCCGGCTCCCGAAGCGCCACCCCCGCCGCCTGCGCCGGAAGCCCCGCCGCCGCCACCACCGCCGCCGCCACCGCCCCCTCCGGGGGGATAGCCGGGTGGCCGTGCGGATGGATCCGCAACGGTTCGACGAGGTGGTGTCCGACGCGCTCGACCTGATCCCGCCAAGGCTGGCCGCCGTGATGGACAACGTGGTGGTGCTGGTCGCCGACCGTCACCCCGACGAAGCCGACTTGCTTGGCCTGTACGAGGGCGTGGCGTTGACCGACCGCGATTCCCACTACGCCGGTTCGCTACCCGACACCATCACGATCTACCGCGAGGCGCTGTTGGACATCTGCGACCGCGAAGACCAGGTCGTCGACGAGGTCAGGATCACCGTGGTTCACGAGATCGCCCACCACTTCGGCATCGACGACGACCGGTTGCATGAACTGGGTTGGGCCTGACCAATTTCACGGCGATCTGGCGGGCGCGGCGCCGCGGATCTGTCGGCGATCGGTGCTAAGAACAGCGCATGAGCACCGCCGGCGACGATGCAGTGGGGGCACCCCCAGCCGCGCAGCGGCGAGGGGGACGAAGCGATGAGGAGGAGCGGCGCATCAGCAGGGGCTGCCGCGACTGCCGAGCAGGCTTGGACCATTGCCACGGCACGATCATTCGTCATTGGTTGCGCCGCTCGGAGTGCACCGAGGAAGGGTGCACCAGCCCGGAGGTGATGCCGCACGCTTTCGTCGTCGACTGCGAGGCGGTCGGCTGCGACTGCGCTGAGATGGGCGCGCCGTCCACCCTGGCGATCTGAACCGCAACGGCGCTCAGCCCATCGGGTCGCTGCCCGACTCCACCGCGTCAGTCACCGCAGTGACGTCTGGCTCCGGGTAGAACGGCGGCTTCAGGGTTCCCCATTGCACGCAGCTCCAGCGGCCGTCGGTGACCGGCGTCAGCACCACCGCCTCGGTGTTTTTGAGGTGATGATCGAGCACGAAGCTGCTTTCGACGCCGGCCAACACGGCGGCCGTCAGCCGAATCGCCGCCCCATGGCTGACGACGATGATGTCGCTGGTCCAATCGTCGTCGTCGAGATACCGCATCCGTAGATCGGTGACCACGGGCAGATAGCGGTCCAGCACCTGGTTGCCGGTCTCCCCACCGGGCAGCGGCACATCCCGCTCTCCCTCATGCCAACGCTTGTAGATAGCGTCGAACTCCGCGACCGCATCGTCGTCGCTGCGGTTTTCCAGCTCGCCGACCTGCACCTCGTGGATTCCGGTCACCTCGCTGGCCGGCACGTCGACCTCGACACTGATCTCCGCCGCGGTCTGCGCCGCACGGGTAGCCACCGAATGCAGCAACAGCCCGGGGCGGCTCAACCCGTCCCGCGCGAATGCCCGCGCCTGGTCCCGGCCCAACGGCGTCAATTCGCTCCCTGGCGGTCGGGTGTCCAACCGGCGATCAACGTTGCCGTAGGACTGACCGTGCCGCACTAATACCAGGCGACCGCTCATCGCGATTGCCCCTCGCCCGCCGACCCGTCACGCAGTCGCGCCAGCCACCGCGACGCCTCGTCCAACTGTGGTGGCGGTGCTCCAGCAGGTAGTCCGGTCGGCCAGGAACCCAGGTAGCGCACATCGGTACAACGCCGGTGCAGCGCCTTGAGTGCCTCGGCGACCGCGTCGTCGTCGATGTGGCCGACGCAGTCCAGGAAAAACATGTAGGTACCCAATTCGGTCCGGGTGGGACGGGATTCGATGCGGGTCAGGTCGATACCGCGGATCCCGAATTCGGCGAGCGCCGACACCAGCGCGCTCGGCGCATTGTCGATTCGCAACACCACCGACGTCCGATCGGCACCACTCCGTGCCGGCGGTTGCCCCGGCCGGCCTACCAGTAGAAAGCGTGTGCGCGCATTGGCTTCGTCGACCACGCCGTCGGCGAGCGTCGACAACCCGCGCTGGACGCCGGCCAGCGGCGAACTCACCGCGGCGTCGACGTGACCATCGGCGACTTGCTGCGCAGCGTCGGCATTGGAGTTGGCCGGGCGCAGTTCCACGGTGGGCAGATGGGCGGCCAGCCACCGCCGCACCTGCGCCGCAGCGACCGGGAAGGCGGCCAGCGTGTGGACGTCCACGGCTGTGCGACCCGGTTTGACGACAATGCTGAACGCCACGTCCAAGGTCAGCTCCGCGAACACCTGCAGCGGCGTGCCGATCGCCAGGCTGTCCAGGGTGGGCATGACCGAGCCGTCGATCGAGTTCTCGATCGGTACGCAGGCGTAAGCGGCCGTGCCGTCGCGAACCGCGTCGAGTGCAGCGGGTGTGCTGTCGACCGGCATCGGGCGCACGGCGGCCGGGCTGTGCTGCGGAACCATGCCGGTGTCGATCATCTGCAGCAGCGCCGCCTCGGTGAAGGTCCCTCCGGGACCGAGATACGCGATGCTCCCCACGACCAAAACCCTATCGGGTCGTACGTCTTGCGCCGTCCCATCATCCCTAGTTAAGTTAGGCTTACCTCACTAACTTTGCCCGCGAGCCAGGATGGTCAACGATGACACTTGCCGACTGCCCGGCACCCACGACGGCCGAGCGGATCCGCAGCACCTGCGTCCGGGCGAGCGGAGCGCTGCTGGCCGTCGAAGGCGCCGAGCCGCTCACCACCCCCCTGCACCATCTGCTCGGCGATGGGTCGTTCGCCGTCACCGTGCCGGTCGGCGGGGCGCTGGCCACGCATTTAGGCGACCGTGAGGCCGACGGCGCACAGGCCGTGCTGGAGTTGGCCGATTACGCGCCGCTGCCCCTGCGTGAACCGGTCCGCTCGCTGGTCTGGATCCGTGGCCGGCTGCACCAGGTGCCGCTGCCGATCGTGCACGGGTTGCTGGACAGGATCGCCACCGAGGACGCCAACCCGGCACTGCTGCAAGTGCAGACATCCGGGTCCCCCCCGGTGACTGATAAGTGCGCTGACGACACCCGCTACCTGCTGGCGCGACTGCAGATCGAGTCGGTGGTGGTGACCGACACGACCGGGGCTGAGGCCGTCGACGTGGCCAGCCTGCTGGCCGCGCGTCCGGACCCGTTCTGCGCGTTTGAATCGTGCTGGATTCGGCACCTGGACACCGCTCATCGAGACGTGGTCGCCCGGCTGGCCGCCCGGCTGCCCGCGCGGCTACGGCGCGGAGACGTCCGTCCGCTGGGCGTGGATCGCTACGGCGTCCGGTTACGTGTCGAAAGCGCCGAAGGCGATCGTGACGTCCGGCTGCCATTCCGCCAGCCGGTTGACGACGTCACCGGTCTGGGCCAGGCCATCCGGGTGCTGATGGGCTGCCCGTTCGTAAACGGCTTACGGGCCCGCCGAGACTGACCGGCGGGCGGCCGCCCGCACCCGGTTACCGTGTCGAGGTGACCTGGTCCCGCGGTGACGCCGACTGGCAGCCGACGCAGCGCCGCGCGTTGCGTATCGAGCTCGCGATCGTGCTGAGCGTGACGTTCGGTCTCAGCGCCGTCACCGCGATCCTGCAGCTCGCCGACTCGGTCCTGCGCAACCTGAGCACTCAGCGGATCCCGCTCAACCCGCGGCGGTCCTACTTCGACCTGATCGACCTCGGCCTGAATGCGACCGTCGTCGTACAATCGGCCGCCTGGGGTGGGCTTGGCCTGTACCTGCTGTGGCGCAGTGGATTAAGCCCGGCTCGCATCGGTTTAGCGCGCTTCCAGTGGCGCACCGACCTGACCGGCGGCGTCGGCCTGGCCGCGTTGATCGGCCTGCCCGGTCTGGCTCTCTACCTCGCGGCGCGGGCATTGCGGATCAATGCCCCGGTCATCCCGTCCGGCTTGAGCGATACCTGGTGGCGGGTTCCGATGCTGATGCTGATCGCCTTCGCCGCCGGCTGGGCCGAAGAGATCATCGTCGTCGGTTATCTGCTCACCCGGTTGGAGCAGCTGGGTGTGGGCGCGCGTGCGGCGCTGGTCTGGTCGAGCGTGCTGCGCGGCGCCTATCACCTCTACCAAGGCTTTGGCGCCGGACTGGGCAACGTCGCGATGGGCCTGGTGTTCGGGTATGCCTGGCGGCGCACCGGCCGGCTGTGGCCACTGGTGATCGCGCACGGGATCATCGACACCGTGGCGTTCGTCGGGTATGCCCTGCTGGCCGGTCATCTGCGCTGGCTGCACTGATGGAGTCCTGACGATCACATGAACGACCCCCATCCACCCGAGCCGTCGCCGGTCATCCCGCGCTACCCGCCGCGGAACCCGACCCGACGACCCCCGCCGCCGGCCACACCCGAGGCCCGGAGCCGGCGACCAGGTCCGGCCGGCCCGCCGCCCGCGCGCCCCCGTAAGCGGCGGCCGCGGCGCAAACGGGCCTGGGGTCAACTGATTTCACTGAGCCTGGTGATCGCCGTTCTGCTGATCAGTGCCGGCATCCTGGGCGGCACGTTGTGGATGGAGACCGCGCTGCACCACCAGCCGGTGCTGACGGACTATCCCGGCCGGCCCGCGGCCGGGCGGGGCACCACCTGGCTGCTGGTCGGCTCCGACAGCCGTCAGGGCCTCACCGTCGAACAGCAGCAGGAACTGGCGACCGGCGGCGACACCGGCAACGGCCGAACCGACACCATTCTGCTGGTCCATGTGCCGGCGTTGGGATCGCCCACTCCAACGACGATGGTCTCCATACCGCGCGACTCCTACGTGCCGATTCCCGGATACGGCCGCGACAAGATCAACGCGGCATTCGCGATGGGCGGGGCGCCGTTACTGGCGCAGACGGTCGAACAAGCCACCGGCCTGCGGCTCGACCATTACGCCGAGGTCGGATTCGGCGGCTTCGCCGTCCTGGTCGACGCGCTCGGCGGGATCACCGTTTGTCCGGTCACGCCGATGGACGATCCCCTTGCCGGCATCGACCTGCCGGCCGGATGCCAGAAACTCGACGGCCGCGACGCGCTCGGCTACGTCCGCTCCCGCGACACCCCGCGCGCCGACCTCGACCGCATGATCAACCAGCGGCGGTTCATGTCGGCGCTGCTGCATCGTGTCGCCAGCCCGGCGGTGTGGCTGAACCCGTGGCGGTGGTATTCGGTGCCGCACGCGGCGGCTGACGCCCTGACCGTCGACCACGGCGATCACGTGTGGGACATGGCCCGGCTGGGCTGGGCGTTGCACGGATCCACCGTCGCGTTGACTGTCCCGATCGGCGAGTTCACCGGCACCGACGTCGGCTCGGTCGTGGTGTGGGACCACGACAAGGCGGCCCAACTGTTCGAAGCACTGGCGGCCGACCAGACGGTACCGCCGGCGGTTCTCGGCGACCGACCATAACGCCGGCCTGACTACCGGAATTTGACAAATGCGCACGACCGCTCGACGAATTAATTCAACGTAGCCTTTCTTTACTTAGGTAAAGCTGGCCTGAGTAAGTATTACCTTGGATGACAATGGCCTTTGACCTGCGGTAGCGTACTTGTCATGAGTTATCAGGATGCCCACAAAACCAAATTCCATGCACTATTGCAGGAACAGATCTACAGCGAATTCACCAATGCGCAGCAGTATATCGCGATGGCCGTTTATTTCGATGGCGTCGACCTGCGACAGCTGGCGAAACACTTTTACGCTCAGGCTGTCGAGGAACGCAATCACGCGATGATGCTGGTGCAGTATCTACTCGATCGCGACGTGCGCGTCGAGATCCCCGGCGTGGCCGGGGTGCGCAATCAGTTCGACACCCCGCGGGATGCGCTGGCGTTGGCGCTGGATCAGGAGCGAACGGTCACCGAACAGGTCGGCAGGCTGGCGGCGGTGGCTCGCGACGAAGGCGACTACCTCGGCGAACAGTTCATCCAGTGGTTCCTCAAGGAACAGGTCGAAGAGATGGCGCTGATGACCTCGCTGGTGCGGGTCGCCGATCGCGCCGGAGCGAACTTGTTCGACCTGGAGAACTTCATCGCACGCGAAATCGACCCGCCGCACGCTGCGTCCGACGCGCCGGCCGCGGCCGGGGGCCGGCTCTGATCAGTGAGAGTCGGCGCCGGGCAGGCCGTCCTCCAGCCACGCTTTGACGCGGCCAGGGTGGTTGGTGGCCAACCATGCCACTCCGACGTCCCGGCAAAATCGGACATCTTCGTACTCATCGGACGTCCAGCAATACAGCGCCCGGCCCTGGGCCGCAGCACGGTCGACGAGCTCGGGGTGTTCCCGAAGGGTGGCCAGCGACGGCCCGACCGCGGTGGCCCCTACAGTGCTGGCCGCGCTGCTGGTGAGGTATCGATGACTCCGGCCGAGCAGCACCGTGGGCAGTAGCGGCGCTGCCCGCCGAACCCGCCACAGCGCGGCGGCGGAAAACGACATCACCACCGCGCGGGATCGATCCGCGGACGCCGGCACGGCGATGCCGAAGCGATGCAGCAGCGCCAACACCTTGCTTTCCACCAGTGCGCCGTACCGGACGGGATGCTTGGTCTCGATGAAGATCTTCACCGGCCGCTTCCAGTCCAGCACCAGGGTGACGAGGGCGTCCAACGTCAACAGGCCGGTATCGCCGTGAGCGCCGTCGGCGCGCCAACTGCCGTGCCACGCACCGTATTCCAGCTTGCGCAGCTCGGCGAGCGTCATCGCGCTGACCAGACCGGCGCCGGTCGACGTCCGGTCGAGGCGGCGATCATGCACACAGACCAGGTGGCCGTCACGGGTCAGCCGGACGTCGCATTCCACGCCATCGGCACCCTCCTTGAGGGCGAGATCGTATGCGGCCAACGTGTGTTCCGGCAGGGTGGCCGAGGCGCCGCGATGGGCCACCACGAACGGGTGCCGAGAGACCACGTCGTCGGCCCGCGTCATGCCACTATGCTGCCGGTTCCTCACCCGCCAACTCAACTGCGGGAGCCGATCCCGGCGCGCCGGGTCCATCGTCGGCGACCACCACCCAGCGATGGGCGGGCCGTTCGACCGGTTTGCTCTCAAATCCCTCGAAGACCCTCGAAGTGGCAATCACTGCGGCCAACGCGAGCAGGTAGGCGACGATCATGGCCACCGTGTTATTCGCGATGCCTTGGGCGTCCTGCGCCCCGCTGGTAATCGTTGTGAAGACCGAAGTGACGCTGCTGAGCAGCCACAGCAGCCACCATGCCCAGATCGGCCCGCGCAGCCGGGTGTAGCTGTCTTCCGTTTTCGCCAGCTCGATGACATAGACCAGCGACCACACCGCGGCGAGTAGGGGCAGACAACTGAACACCACACAGGCGGCCATCAACCCCCAGCTGGCTGAGTGACCGAACGTCGCCTGGGCAACGGCGAAGATGATCGCCAGCGCCATCGCGGCCGATGGAGGAAGCAGACAACCGGCCCTCAGCGCCCACGGCTTACGCGTCTCCGACCTACCGCAATGGGCGAAGGCAGCGGCGCGGCGCGCGATCAGCCATTGCGTCAGCAGCACGGCGTAGGTGATCACCGCCGCGATCGCGGCCAGACTGGCCAACACACTCAGCAGCGCGGCTGCGTCAGCCACCAGCCAATTCAGCAACGTGTTGCGGTTGATGATCAGCAGCACATAGCGCAGCAGATGAACCAGGGCTGCGATGCCCAGCGCCATCGCCGTCGCGAAGAACGCCGCATGCACCCGACGCGCCGGTGGGGATTGCCGCACCGCCGAACCGCGCCCGGCGCCATCCGATTCGATGCGATCCTGCAGACCCCAGCGCGGTATCACCGGGTATCGCGGCGTCGGCCCGAGCGGCCGCCGACGACGTCGTGGCGGCGGCGGCGGGCCGGGACGCACCGCAATCCACCGGTAGCCCGGTGGCAACCGCGGCGGTGTCTGCGGGCCGGCGCTCCACCGCGGATCGGCGCCGGGCGTATCTCCCGACGGCGCCAGCAGCGTCCCGCGGCAGCGCGGACACCACACACGCTGTCGATCACGAACGTTCCAGCGTGTGCCGCACTGGGAGCACACTTGGATCATTGGCGCCGCCCCTCGTCACGTCGCTCTGCATCGTCGCCGGCGCGGATCACCGCATCAGCCTAGCCGGGCGACGATGCATGGCTCGGTCAGACGCTGCCGGGGCCGCCGTCATCGGTGACCACTGCACGACCGGCGTTGGCCCACGCCAGCATCCCGCCACTGACGTTGACGGGTTCATACCCGTTGCGGGCCAGATACTGCGCCACTTTCTGCGAGCGGCCTCCGGCCTTGCAGATGACGTACAACTTCGCTTGTGGGTCGATCTCGTCGACCCGGGCCGGCACGTCACCCATCGGGATGTGCCGGGCGCCCGCGGCGTGACCGCGGCGCCATTCGTCGTCCTCCCGCACATCTAGCAACACTGCCCCCACGCCGAATTCAGTGGGCAGGTCGGCAACATCTGTCTGTGCGACCACCGGTTCACCGTCCATGCGCTTGATCTTGGCACGCGGGATCCCGCTGCGCAGAAAGCCTCATCCAGCTACCAACCGGTATCCACAGTTTCCACAGGTTTATCCACAACCGGCTATCCGACACCGGTCGCATTGATAAGGGGTCAATAGACCGGCTCGGGTACCAGCTGTGGATAACACCTCGGGTATTTCGCGTCGCGATCGACAGATCCGCCCGACGCTGAGCGAATTCTCAGCATGGGTCAAGCCGCCCCGCCGCATCCCCCTTATCGGGGATGTCACAGTGCAGCGGCCCCGGGGACCAGCCGCCGGGCTCGCGCCTGCCCATCAAGGTCGGCCAGCAAAAAGATGCTGGTCAGCCATCCGCTTTCGGCTCAATTTTCACGGCGGTACATAAGGGGTTATGATCGCGACCACTGGGAGTATCTGTGACTCATCTCACTGGGGGAAGAGTTGGACGCAAAGGTCGGGATCATCCGATGACAACGCAACCGATCGGGCCGCAGTCGCTGCCGGCGGGATCTTCGTCGCGCTGGTACACCGATTCGCCCACGTGCAATCGCTCCTACTTGCTCGCCGGTTTGCGCGCCGGCCTGATCGCCCTGGTTTTGCTGGCCGTCCTCGCCGTCATCATTTGGGTCTGAAGCCCCGCCGCGGGGTATTCGCGCATCGCACTCGTTCTTGCGGTGCGCGCGGTGATGGAGCAGGGTTGACATGGTTGACCAACCCAAGCCGCCGCGCCGCTAACAGCCTGCGAGTGGAGCGTCAGAAGTAGCTCGGCAACGATCATCGAAGGAAGGAATCCCGTGGCTGAATACACTTTGCCCGACCTGGACTGGGACTACGGAGCACTGGAGCCCCATATCTCGGGTCAAATCAACGAGCTGCACCACAGCAAGCACCACGCCACCTACGTCAAGGGCGCCAACGACGCCGTGGCCAAGCTGGAAGAGGTACGCGAGAAAGAGGATTTCTCGGCGATTCTGCTGTACGAGAAGAACCTGGCCTTCAACTTGGCCGGCCACGTCAACCACAGTCTGTGGTGGAAGAACTTGTCCCCCAACGGTGGTGACAAGCCGACCGGCGAGCTCGCGGCCGCCATTGATGACGCCTTCGGATCATTCGACAAGTTCCGCGGTCAGTTCACCTCGGCTGCCACCACCGTGCAGGGTTCGGGCTGGGCAGCACTTGGCTGGGACAGTCTCGGCCAGAAGCTCTTGGTATTCCAGGTATACGACCATCAGACCAATTTCCCGCTCGGCATCGTTCCGTTGCTGGTGCTTGACATGTGGGAGCACGCCTTCTACCTGCAGTACAAGAACGTGAAGGCCGACTTTGCCAAGGCATTCTGGAACGTCGTGAACTGGGAGGATGTCCAATCGCGTTACGCAGCGGCGACTTCGAAGGCCAAGGGGCTGATCGCTGGCTGACTTTAGTTGAATTCACCCGATCGGGGCGTCGCGCCATTCGCGCGGCGCCCCGATCACTATTTCGGCCGTGTTTCTTTTTACTGCTTCTTGCAGTTTGTTGCTCGTGTCAGCTTGCGGGTATCCACCGGCTGACGCATGCTGAGTTGATCGACCCACCGGCGTATCGCTGGGTACCCGAACCGATGTATGGCGGAGGGCGAAATGGAAACCGGGTCCGGCCGGGCCATCGAGGTGGCCCCATTCCATTCTCGTGGTGCCCTGAAAGGGTTTGTCATTTCCGGGCGTTGGCCCGACTCGACGAAAGAATGGGCACAACTGTTGATGGTTGCGGTCAGAGTAGCATCGCTACCTGGATTGCTAAACACCACAACGGTATTCGGTGCTCGTGAAGAACTCCCGGACGCTCCTGCGCCGGGCACCGTCGGACTGGTGCTGGCCGAGGGTCCGGTGGTTGGCGAATCCGCCATTCGGCCAGGCTATTTCGCTGACCATCAGCCGCCGGCTCTGTTGATGCTGCATCCACCCTCGGAGACCACGCCGTCGTTACCCGAATGCAACGGCGCGGCGTCGGGATGTGTGCTGCTGCCGGGGCTGCCGTATCTGGGGCTGGAGCACCGCGCCGCCTGGGTGGAGGCAGAGGCCGACGGGACGATCACCTCGATGGTGAGTCGCGTCGGCGTCGACCCCATCAGCCATCCCGACACTGCGATCCTGGCCATGCTGCTCGCCGCCTGAAGCTCCCCGAACTCGCCACGACGGTCCACGCGGGACGAAGCCGGTCGCCGTTGGTCTGCGGACGTGGCCGGAGGCGTGGTCAGAAACCGAGTTCACGAGTACCGCACCGCGCGTGACAGCAAATCGGCTTTTCGAGATGTCGGCGCAGCGCACCGGTTGCCGTAGCGTCGGATGCACTCGACCGGCGAAGCCACCTGCAGCGGTCGCTGAGCACAGAGGCCACGAAACGCTACACAATTCGCTTGGCATGTCTTGTGAATTCGCTGCGTAAAGAGCTCGCGGCACATTGGCCGGGCCGCAAGCGACCACTGCGGCCGTCGGCGGCTACCGCCCACAAGTTTGCACTTGGTTGCGGCGATAACTGTCGCTACGATGGTCAGCAAATACGTGGATGGAGTTATTTGTTCTACCGACCCGGTGGAGGTCATATCGATGAGCACGACGTTTTCTGCCCGCCTGAACCGCCTGTTCGACACGGTTTACCCGCCCGGGCGGGGGCCGCACACCTCCGCCGAGGTAATCGCGTCGCTTAAGTCGGAGGGCGTCACGATGTCGGCTCCCTACCTGTCGCAGCTACGCTCCGGCAACCGGACAAATCCGTCGGCCGCCACCATGGCCGCCTTGGCCAACTTCTTCCGTATCAAGCCCGCCTACTTCACCGACGACGAGTACTACGAAAAGCTCGACAGGGAATTGTCGTGGCTGATGACCATGCGCGACGAGGGTGTTCGGCGGATCGCCCTTCGCGCCAGCGGTTTGTCCGCGGAGGCGCAACACGACATCGCGCAGCGCGTTGACGAGCTACGCCGTAAGGAACACCTGGACGCCTAGCCGGCGATGCGGGCCGGTTAGGGTTGGCCCATCGATGGGGCACAGCGCACCTCGATCGTCGACGAGATACCGGGGAGGCGGCCGCGGATGGGCCTATTCGGCAAGCGAAAGACCCGCGCGACGCGTCGTGCCGAGGCTCGCGCGATCAAATCCCGGGCCAGACTCGAGGCGAGACTATCGGCGAAAAACGAGGCTCGCCGGTTCAAAACCGCACAGCGAGCCGAATCGAAGGCGCTCAGGGACCACTTGAGGGCACAGCGGGACAGCGACCTTACGGCGTTGAAAGTGGCCGAGACCAAACTCAAGGCGGTGCGAGAGGGCAAGTTGCTCTCGCCGATACGTATTCGCAGGATCCTGACGGTGTCTCGGCTGCTCGCTCCGATCGTGGTGCCGCTGGCTTATCGCGTCGCCATAGCCGCCCGCGGCTTGATCGACCAGCGGCGCGCCGACCAGCTCGGGGTTCCGTTAGCCCAGATCGGGCAGTTTTCCGGGCACGGCGGCCGGTTGTCGGCCCGCGTGGCCGGCGCCGAGCAATCGTTGCATACGGTGCAGGAAAAGAAGCCCAAGGACGCCGAGACCAACCAATTCGTGGCCGCCATTTCCGAACGTCTCACCGACTTGTCGGCGGCCGTCACCGCTGCAGAGAACATGCCCGCCGCACGCCGCCGTGCCGCCCACGCCGCAATCTCCCGACAACTCGATGAGATCGACGCCGACCTGATGGCGCGGCTCGGATTGACCTGAATCCATGGCCGCCCGCCGGGGGCGGTCTGATTCCACCCCTTCGACAAAGGAAGAGCAATCGGATGTCATGGCACCGCAATACGGTTTGGCGCGCCCTGATCTCGGCTGCCGCCGCCACCACGCTCTACCTCCTCGGATCGACTGCCGCCATCGCGCTGGCGTCGGCCCATGTCCAGGCCAGCAGCGACGACGCTGTCCGCGGCGGCATGGCGCTGGTCACCTTCCAGGTGCCCAATGAGTCCACCAAGGGGGCGGCCACCACCGCTCTCACGGTCGATCTATCCAACGTCACTTCCGTACAGGCCGAAACGCAGCCCGGTTGGTCGGCCAAACTCGACCGCGATCCCGCGTCCGGGGTCGTGCACTCGGTCACCTGGACGGCAGCACCGAACGGCGGCATTCCGGTCGATCAGTTCGGGCTGTTCCGGATCAATGTGAAGTTTCCCGACACCGACACCGTCAGCTTCCCGGCCACCCAGACCTACGCCGACGGAGCGGTGGTCAAGTGGGATCAGTCGCCGCAGCCTGGCGGGGCTGAGCCGTCCAATCCGGTGCCGATGCTGACGCTCGCCGAGGGGACGCCGTCGCCGCCCACCCATCACCCACATCCAACCAGCACCACAGCGCCGACCGCCGTGGCATCGCCGTCCACGCAAAAGCCAAGGGCCGCAGCCGATAACACCGCCCGGATCCTTGGTGGAGCCGCCCTACTCTTCGCTGCCCTGGGTATCGGTGTCGCGCTGCTGGCACGACGGACATGAGCCGGCGAGCACGCTTGGTTGCGGTGAGTCTGCTCTTGTTAGCGGTCACCATCGGCGCCACCTTGGCCGCCGGAGCCGCCAGTGCGCATGCCGCCCGGGTGTCGGTCGACCCCCCCGAGAATGCGGCTGTCAGCATCGGTCCGACGCACGTCAGCGCGACCTTCAACGAGGATCTGCAAACCACGTTCGCCGCGATGACGGTCATCGGTCCGGACCGCAACCTATGGTCTTCCGGGCAACCGCAGGTGCGGGGCGCGGTCGTCAGCGTCGGCGTACGACCGCTTGGACCGGCCGGAAACTACACCGCGAATTACCGAGTGACCTCGGCAGACGGGCACGTGGTGACCGGATCCTGGTCGTTTCGGCTGACGACAGCCGGCACCGGCACACCCGGGCCGACGGCGGACAACTCGGATACGGGGAGCGGCGACCTCCCGGTCTGGCCGTTCGTTGTCGGCGCGGTGGCGCTCGTGGCCGGCGCGGCGATATGGGCGGCGCGGAAGGGGCGCTGACGGCCCGGCGGTCGCCGGGCTAACCCGGAATGCCCACCTGGCATGATGGATTCGACTGCTGATGTACCTGGCCGGTGTACCCGACGAGAAACTGCAAAGGAGCAGCCGCATGGCAGACCCGCAGGATCACCCGGACAACACACCCGACAGCGAACCCGAACATCCGCCCGGCGCCGGACCCACCCCGCCCGCGCCGCCCACATTGCCGACCGACGACGCACCGGCAAAACCGCCGGAGCGCGCCGCGGAACCGTCCCCGCCATCGGCGAAGGCGCCGGATAAACCGGCGAAAAAGACGCCAGCCAAAAAAGCTCCGGCCAAGGCGGCAAAAGCGGCGAAAAAGGCTCAGCCGGCAGCACCGAAGAAGGCAGCAGCTAAAAAGGCGGCCGCCAAGAAGGCACCGGCCAAAAAAGCGCCAGCGAAGAAGGCGCCGGCCAAAAAAGTCGAACCCAGCGCCGCCACGCTGAAAAGCCAGCCCATACCGCCATCGCGGATCGAGACCAACGGCCAGCTTGCCGCGGCAGCGAAAGATGCCGCGGCACAGGCGAAATCGACTGTGGATGCGGCGAGCAACCCGGTGTCCGGGCAAGTTGGCGAGTCGTCAGCCGGTCGCTCACCGGTGCCGTTGGCGGTGGCGATCGCGATCAGTCTGCTGGCATTGCTACTGGCGCGCCAATTGCGTCGGCGCGCTAGCTAGCATGGCCCGGTGACGGTGATATTCCGGCCCACGGCTGACCTGGTCGACGATATCGGGCCCGACGTACGTAGCTGTGACGTCCAATTCCGCCAATTCGGCGCGCGAACACAATTCGCCGGGCCGATCACCACGGTGCGCTGCCTCGAGGACAACGCCCTGCTGAAGTCGGTGCTGTCGACGCCCGGCGACGCCGGTGTGCTGGTGATCGACGGCGCCGGCTCGTTGCACACCGCACTGGTCGGCGACCTGATCGCCGAGTTGGCGCACTCCAACGGCTGGGCCGGGCTGGTGATACACGGTGCCGTTCGGGATGCCGCGGCCCTGTGCAGCATCGACCTCGGCATCAAGGCGCTCGGCACCAACCCCCGCAAGAGCAGCAAGACCGGCGCGGGTGAGCGGGACGTCACGGTCAGCTTCGGCGGGGTGACATTCGTGCCCGGCGACATGGCCTACAGCGACGACGACGGTATCGTCGTCGTCGCCGCAGCGGCTACCGGCTAAACCGGCAGGGCGGCAGGCTTTCTGGCGAAGTGCAATGCCTCCTCATCGACGCGGCCACGCCGGATCAGCTGCAGGTCGAGCAGATAGTTCTGCTTGAGTCGCCACGGGCTGACTGAGCCCGCCTTGGGCAGGTAGTCCAGGGCCCGCAGCACATATCCCGGAGTGAAGTCCATCAGCGGACGCTCGTCCACCGAGTCCCCCGGATGCTGTGGCACCACGGTGTCGTAGCCATTGGCATCCATGTAGTTGAGTACCCGGCAGACGAACTCCGATACCAGGTCGGCCTTCAGCGTCCAGGACGCGTTGGTGTAGCCGATGGTGAACGCCATGTTCGGCATGCCGGTCAGCATCATGCCCTTGTAGGCCATCAACTCGGTGAGTTCGACGGGCATGCCGTTACGCCGGATCGCGGCGCCACCGAACAGCTGCAGGTTCAAACCCGTTGCGGTGATGATGATGTCGGCCGGCAGCTCGTCACCGGAGCTGAGCTTGATGCCTGTCTTGGTGAACCGGTCGATGGTGTCGGTGACGACTTCGGCCTGGTCGTGCCGGATGGTCTTGAACAGGTCACCGTTGGGAGCCAGGCACAACCGCTGGTCCCACACGTTGTAGCTCGGGCCGAAGTGCTTCTCCACGTCGTAGCCCTCGGGCAACCGCCGCTTGGCCATCGTCAGCAGGGTCTTGCGCATGTAGGCGGGGAATTTCCGGGCAAGCTGGTACTGCGCCGTGGTGAAAGCGATTGCCTTCCAACGGTTCACGACATGCGCAGCACGGGCCGGCAGCCACCGGTTGGCCCGCTCGGCGACGGGATCGATCAGGGGCAGCGAGCCGATATAGGTCGGCGAGCGCTGCAGCATGGTGACGTGGCCGGCGCCGGAGTTCACCAACGCCGGAATAAGGGTCACCGCGGTGGCGCCGGAGCCGATGACGACGACCCTCTTGCCCGCATAGTCGAGGTCCTCGGGCCAGTGCTGCGGATGCACGATCGTGCCCTGGAAATCCTCCGCGCCTTCGAACGTCGGCGAGTAGCCCTCGTCGTAGTTGTAGTAGCCGCTGCACGCGAACAAGAACGAACAGGTGATCTCTTCCTGGCGGCCGTCGTTGTCTACGGTGACGATCCAGTGATTGTCGGCGTCGGACCATTCGGCGGCCAGCACCCGGTGGCGGTAACGGATGTGCCGGTCGATGCCGTTCTCCGCCGCGGCCTCCTTGACGTAGGCCTTGATCGACGCCCCGTCGGCGATCGACTGGGCCGACTCCCATGGCTTGAACCGGAAGCCGAGCGTGAACATGTCCGAGTCGGAGCGGATGCCTGGGTAGCGGAACAGGTCCCAGGTGCCGCCGAGATCGTCGCGGCGCTCGAGGACCACATAGCGCTTGGTCGGGCAGCGATCCTGCAGGTGCCATGCGGCGCTGATACCGGAGATGCCGGCGCCCACGATAACGACGTCGAGGTGTTCAGTCATGGCGTCACGGTATCAACACCGTGTTGAGTGCGTCAACACCCTGTCGAATTTCTCAACACCGTGTAAAGTAGCGGTCGTGGCTACCGTCAGCTCCACCCGCACCTCGAGAGGGCGTCGCTCGGCACGCCCGTCGGGCGACGACCGTGAGCAGGCGATCCTTGCGACTGCCGAGCGGTTGCTCGAAGAGCGCTCATTTGCCGACATCTCCGTCGACGACCTGGCCAAGGGCGCCGGCCTTTCGAGGCCCACGTTCTACTTCTATTTCAAGTCCAAGGAAGCGGTCCTGCTGTCGCTGCTCGAGCCCATGATCGCCCGTGCCGACGCGGAGTTCGACGGCGCAGCGCAACGCCTGCCAATGGATCCACGTCGGGTGTGGCGAAATGGCATCAAAGCGTTTTTCACCGCGTTCGACTCGCACCGTGCGGTGGCCCGAGCTGGCACGGAGGCGCTGGCCACCAGCTCGGAGTTCCGCGCCGTGTGGTCGGGCTTCATGCAGAAGTGGATCGACCACACGGAGGCCATGATCATCGCCGAACGAGCGCGGGGCGCCGCACCGGAGACGATCCCGGCAGCGGACCTCGCGACGTCGCTGAACCAAATGAATGAGCGCACCATGATGGCGACCCTGTCCGCTGAACAGCCGGCGGTCGTTGAGGACCGCGTCGTCGACACCCTGGCCCATATATGGGTCAGCAGCATCTACGGACCGCCTGGCTAGAAGTCACCGCTCGATGCGAACATATGTTCGTGCGCACCGAGGCAAGCATTCTCCACGCGGATCTCGACTCGTTCTACGCGTCGGTCGAACAGCGCGACGACCCAACCCTGCGCGGCCGGCCGGTGATCGTCGGCGGCGGGGTGGTGCTGGCGGCCAGCTACGAAGCCAAGGCCTACGGTGTGCGCACCGCGATGGGGGGCGCACAGGCTCGGCGGTTGTGCTCGCACGCCGCGGTGGTCCCGCCCAGGATGGCCGCCTACTCGCAGGCCAGTGACGCGGTTTTCGAGGTTTTCCGCCACACCACCCCGCTGGTGGAGCCGATTTCGGTGGATGAGGCGTTCCTCGACGTCGGCGGGCTGCGTCGGGTCTCCGGCACACCGGTCCAAATCGCGGACCGGCTGCGCCGCGAAGTACGCGACCGCGTCGGCCTACCCATCACCGTCGGCATCGCGCGGACGAAGTTCCTCGCCAAGGTCGCCAGCCAGGAAGCCAAACCCGATGGCCTGCTGCTGGTTCCGCCCGGACGAGAGCTCGCCTTCCTGCATCCGCTCCCGGTGCGCCGGCTGTGGGGCGTCGGGGCGGTAACCGCCGACAAGCTGCACGTCCACGGCATCGAAACGGTTGCCGACGTGGCCGAGCTCAGTGAGTCGATGCTCGCCTCGCTGGTGGGCGGGGCGATGAGCGGCCGGCTGTATGCGCTGTCCCGCAACGTCGATCCCCGTCGGGTCTCGACGGGCGCTCGCCGGCGCTCGGTGGGCGCTCAGCGTGCGCTTGGCCGCGCGGGCAACACCATGTCACCCGCCCAGGTCGACGCGGTCGTGATCGGCCTGGTCGACCGGATCACCGGGCGAATGCGGGCGGCCGGGCGGACCGGTCGAACGGTGACATTGCGGTTGCGGTTCAACGACTTCGGCCGGGCCACCCGGTCGCACACGTTGCCGTGGGCCACCTCATCGACGCAAACCATCCTTGCCACAGCGCGGCAACTGGTCGCAACCGCCGCGCCGCTGATCGCCGAGCGGGGTCTGACCTTGGTCGGGTTCGCGGTCTCGGAGATCGACCGCAGCGGCGCCGAGCAGCTGTTGCTGCCCTTCAGCGCGGCGCAAGGACAGCCCAAGGACGTCGGGGCCGTCGACGCGGCTGTCGACCGGGTGCGTCGCCGCTACGGGAAGTCGGCGCTCACCCGCGGCGTGCTGGTCGGCCGCGACCCTGGCGTGGAGATGCCGCATCTTCCGGACTGACTGCGCACCGGAGATCCCGTTGGCTATACGGCAACTACGACGACGCCTCATCCACGCCGGCGTCGGCCGGTGATAGTGGCTTCGCTCGTCGTGGTCGCCGTTGTGGTTGTCGCTGCGACGCTTCTCATCGTGTGGCGGACGCGCGCTAACCCCACCCACTCGCGCCCCGTTTGGCAGCCGCCGGCCCAGACGTTTCTGGCGTCGTCGATGCGCGCGCAGCCCGTGCCCGGCTGGAGAAGCGGTTTCGCGGAGCTGGGTTTACCCGGCCAAAGCAGAATCGCCACGCAGTCGGATCCGTTCTCGTCCAGACCGTTCGTCGGGAACCTCGGTGATCAGGCCTACTTCGTGGCGGGCAGTCCCGGGGCACCGGACACCCAGTGGTGGCTGGTCGGGATCGGCATGCGCGACGGTCGGCGCCTTTTTGCGCCGGTGCCGCTGAGTTCCGAGGCGCGCGCGCCCGCTTGCTTTGTCAACGGCCCCAACGCGGTGTTGTGCCTGCGGCACGATGTGCATGACGTCACCGCATGGGTGATCGACGCGGCCACCGGCAGAGTGTCCTACGCCGGCCCGACCGATCTTCGCGTTGATCCGGCGACGCTCACAGTCCACCAGGTCGGCATCTACGCGGTCGCCGAAACGGAGCAGCAGGGCGTCTACGGCGTGGGGCCACACGCCGAGACGACCTGGTTCGTTCCCGGTCGCGGATCGGTCGACCAGAAATATCTCGGCAACCGTGACGTGGCGCCACTGCCGATCGCCAGTCAAACAACGCCGGGCCGAGGATCGGACGCTGAGGAGGTCTTTTCACTCAAGGACGGCGCAGTGATCACGCCGGAATTGGACGCCGGCGCGCAGCAGCAGCAGACTGCGGTCTACCCCGGTGGGTTCGCTGCTGAGATCGCCGACAGCGAAAGGTCCACGCGGGTACAGTTTTTCGACGACACGGCCAAACGGACCAGCCGGCACAGCATCCACGGCGATCTGTTAATGGCGAAGATCGGTAGCCCGGACCTGCCGATCGTTCGGTTGTTGACGGGGCCGGATCACTGGGCGGTGTACACCCCCGACGGCGGACAGCTCCTTGAAGCAACCGGTGACACCCCCCAGTATTCGCGTCTGGTGGGAAACAGATTCTTCGTGCAGGTGTCCGTCGACGGCATCAAAAAACGCTGGCAGCAGTACGACTTGCAGACCGGCGCCGAAGGCAAGGCGTGCGACACCGACATGATCGGCTACATCGGCAGCGATGGCGCGGTCGGCGTGTTGGAGGACGGCAATCCCAACGTCGGCCTCGTCACGACCGCGATGGATCTCAAAACCTGCGACACCCTGTGGACGCTCAAATCGGCCGTCGGCTCATTCCGCGCCGTATGGCGGATCAACACCACGCTGGTGCAGTTGTCCGATGACGGAACCGAATTGATGTCCCTGGTGGCTCCGGGCTGACCCGGCTAACCCGTCCAAGCCAGCAGCTTGTCGACCGGCCAGGTGTTGACGATCCGGTCAACCGGCACGCCTGCGTCCAACGCCCGCTGCGCGCCGTAGCCGAGAAAGTCGAGTTGACCCGGTGCGTGCGCGTCGGTGTCGATGCTGAACACGCACCCGATCTCTAAAGCGAGGTTCAGCAGCCGGCTTGGCGGGTCGCGACGTTCGGGTCGGGAGTTGATTTCGACGGCGGTGCCGTGATCGCGACAGGCGGTGAACACCACTTCGGCGTCGAACTTCGACTCCGGGCGGATTCCGCGGTTCCCGGCGACCAGTCGGCCCGTGCAATGGCCCAGCACGTCGGCGTGGCCGTTGCTGACCGCGCGCACCATCCGGCGGGTCATCGCGTCGGAATCCATCGACAGCTTCGAGTGCACGCTGGCCACCACGACGTCGAGGCGCTCCAGCAGATCGGGCTCCTGGTCCAGGCTGCCGTCGTCGAGAATGTCCACCTCGATGCCGGTAAGGATCCGCATCGGCGCGAACCGGTCGCGTAGTTGCTCGATCACGTCGAGCTGTTTGCGCAGCCGCTCAGGTGACAGCCCGTTGGCGATGGTCAGCCGCGGCGAGTGGTCGGTCAGCGCGCAGTACTCGTGGCCCAACGCCGCCGCGGTGGCCATCATCTCCTCGATATTTGCCGAACCGTCCGACCAGTTCGAATGCAGATGCAGGTCGCCGCGCAGCGCCGCACGAATTTCACCACCGCCGAGATCCTCAGCGGCAGCGCTCAATTCGACCAGCAGGTCGGGCTCCCGCCCGGACCAGGCCTGGTCGATCACCTTCGCCGTCTTCGGCCCGATACCCGGCAGCGACTGCCAGCTGTTGGCCTGACCGTGGCGCTCCCGCTCCGCGTCGTCAAGACGTTCGACGATGTCGGCGGCGTTGCGGTAGGCCATCACGCGGCGAGAGTCCTCACGCGCCCGGTCCTTGTAGTAGGCGATCTGTCGCAGCGCGACCACCGGATCCATGGCTTCAGTGTGCCCGTCAGACGAAGGTTTACGTCACCAGTTGGCCGGCGATGAAACCGGCAAGCAACACCCCGAAGCCGCCGATCTCACCGACGATGAGCAACACCATCGACACCTGCGAACCTCGGGTGGGGTGTTCGAACTGGTTGGTGGTGTCGCGGAGGGCACCGTGGACAATATAAACGCCGATAGCGGCAACGAAAAAGAACACCACCACTGCCGCCGCGGTCAGGTTTACCCAGGTCGGCCAGGCGCTCAGCTCCACGAACGCCGCGAGCAGCAGCGTCGCGAACGAGTAGAGCAGGGCCGCGCGATGCGCGATGTCGACATAGGGATGCGCGCGGTGATCCGGCGCCACCATGATCTGGCGGTACTTCCAGACACCGAGGACCAGCGCCAGCAGGAATATCAATCCGGCTGCCAGCAGGGTGATTTTGGTGTCGATGCCCAGATGCCAGTTCATTGCTCGGCCGAGTCTAGCTAGCTGCGGGTTTCGGACACCCGGCTAATGTCGATGTGATGCGATTCGCGTTCAAAACCTCCCCGCAAGACACCACCTGGGCACGGATGCTCGCCGTCTGGAAGGAAGCCGACGACATCGACGTCTTCGAATCCGGGTGGACGTTCGATCACTTCTACCCGATTTTCGGAAACTCGACCGGCCCGTGCCTGGAGGGCTGGACCACCCTCACCGCGCTGGCCCAGGCCACCACTCGACTGCGGCTGGGCACCCTGGTGACCGGCATCCACTACCGTCACCCCGCGGTACTGGCCAATATGGCTGCCGCCCTTGACGTCGTCTCGAACGGCCGGCTGGAGCTGGGCATCGGCGCCGGGTGGAATGAGGAGGAATCCGGCGCCTACGGCATCGAGCTGGGCAGCATCAAGGAACGTTTCGACCGATTCGAAGAGGCCTGCGAGGTGCTGACCAGCCTGCTGAGCCAGCCGACCACCAACTTCGACGGCAAGTACTACCAGCTCAAAGACGCCCGCAACGAGCCCAAAGGACCGCAGCACCCGCACCCTCCGATCTGCATCGGCGGCAGCGGCGAGAAGCGCACGCTGCGGATCACCGCCCGTTACGCGCAGCACTGGAATTTCGTCGGCGGCACTCCCGAGCAGTTCGCCCACAAGCGCGACGTGCTGGCCTCACACTGTGCCGACATCGGGCGCGATCCCAAGGAGATCCGGCTGTCAGCCCACCTTCGCCTGAAACCAGATCGCAACTACGCGAAGGTCGTCGAGGATGCGGCCGGCCTGGCCGCCGAAGGCCTGGACCTCGGCATCGTGTACATCGCGCCGCCGCACGACCCGGCAGTGCTCGAGCCGCTGGCCGAGGCGATCCGAGACTCGGGGCTGACCACCTAACCCCTTGTCAGCAATCTCCAGATCTCCGTGTCGGGGATCATAACGAGTCGATGACGTTTAGCAAACGCCCGGCTTAATCAGCAGCCCGACGG
This sequence comes from Mycobacterium sp., assembly GCF_035570115.1. Lineage (GTDB taxonomy): Bacteria > Actinomycetota > Actinomycetes > Mycobacteriales > Mycobacteriaceae > Mycobacterium. The sequence goes on along the minus strand of NZ_DATMLH010000244.1, from coordinate 11,229 downwards.
AGGTGGCGCTCACACGCCGAAGCGCAACAACTCTTCCGCGGTTACTAGGCGCTCGTGCTTGGCCGGGAATTCCCGGCACTTAACTGGGTGTCGGAACCATAACCAGGCGATTCGGCCGACCCGCGACCGGCTCATCGGATTGATATACACGGTGCTCACTCCTGCGATTGATCAACGTGGTCGAGCACCACGCCCCCGCGGCGCCCTATATCGAGCAATTAGACACCCTATAGCTGGCAAACAGTGTAAGACGCGCCGGAAAATTTATCAAATGTTGCCGATGGGGCAGATGTGACTAGCGTTGCGGGGCCGCGGTCGGCCCGATGGGCGCAGGCAGAGCGGTTTCACCCATCAGGAATCGGTCCGCGCCCGCCGCGGCCGCGCGGCCCTCGGCGATTGCCCAAACGATCAACGATTGGCCTCGGCCCATGTCGCCCGCAACGAAGACCCCGGGCACCGAGGTTTCGAAGCTATTGCCGCGCGCGACATTACCGCGATCGGTGAACTCAACCCCCAAGTCGGTCAGCAGTCCCGGCTGCTCCGGCCCGACGAATCCCATTGCCAACAACACCAGATCGGCTTCGATTTCGAAGTCGGTGTCCTCGGTCTTGACGAACTTGCCGTCCTGCATCGTCACCTCGTGCACTTTCAGCGCGGTGACATGGCCGTCACGGCCGACGAATTCCTCGGTGTTGACCGAGAACATCCGCTCCCCGCCTTCCTCGTGCGCCGAGGACACCCGGAACATCAGCTCGTAGGTCGGCCACGGCGTGGACGGGGCGCGGGTGTCCGGCGGGCGCGGCATGATCTCGAATTGGTGCACGCTGGCCGCACCCTGACGGTGCGCGGTGCCCAGGCAGTCGGCGCCGGTGTCGCCGCCGCCGATGATGATGACCTTCTTGCCCTTTGCGGTGATCGGTGGCTCGCCGTCTGGGCCAAGCACATCGTCGCCCTCTTGCACCCGGTTGGACCAGGGCAGGTATTCCATCGCCTGGTGGATACCGTCGAGCTCGCGGCCGGTGATCGGCAGATCCCGCGACGCGGTCGCGCCGCCGGCCAGCACCACCGCATCGAACTCGGCGCGCAACTGCTCGGCGGTGATGTCGACACCGACATTGACACCGGCACGGAATTCGGTGCCTTCGGCCCGCATCTGGTCCAACCGCCGTTCCAGATGGCGCTTTTCCATCTTGAACTCGGGAATGCCATAGCGCAGCAGTCCGCCGATGCGGTCGGCGCGCTCGAACACCGTGACCTTGTGTCCGGCCCGGGTCAGTTGCTGCGCCGCGGCCAGACCGGCCGGGCCGGAGCCCACCACCGCCACCGTCTTGCCGGTGAGCTGATCCGGTGGCAGCGGCACCACCCAGCCTTCATCGAAGGCGTTGTCGATGGTCTCCAGCTCAATCTGCTTGATTGTCACCGGATCCTGGTTGATCCCGAGCACACACGATGATTCACACGGCGCTGGGCAGAGCCGGCCGGTGAAGTCCGGAAAGTTATTGGTCGCATGCAGGCGTTCGATCGCGTCGCGCCAACGACCGGTGCGGACCAGGTCATTCCATTCCGGTATCAGGTTACCCAGCGGACAGCCATTGTGGCAGAACGGAATCCCGCAGTCCATACAACGAGTCGCCTGGTGCTGCAGCGTCTCGTGCGGGAAGTCCTCGTAAACCTCATGCCAGTCGCGCAGCCGCAGTGACACTGGTCGGCGTTTCGGCGTTTCGCGATGGGTGTACTTCAGAAAGCCCTTCGGATCAGGCACTGGCGGCCGCCATGATCGCTTGGTCGGGGTCGGCGCCGCTGCGCTCGGCCTCGGCGACCGCCTCCAGCACCCGCTTGTAATCGCGGGGCATCACCTTGGCGAAGCGGCGCTGTCCGTCCGTCCAGTCGTTCAAGATGTGCTGACCGACCGCGGAGTCGGTGGCGTCGACGTGCGCCTGAACCATCCCGTGCAGCCAGGCCAGGTCATCATCGTCGAGCGCCTCCAGTTCCACCATCTCCGAATTGAGGTTTTCCGACAACGTGTCGTCGGGGTCGTAGACATAGGCGATGCCGCCGGACATCCCCGCCGCGAAGTTGCGGCCCGTTTGACCCAGAATCACGACCCGGCCGCCGGTCATATACTCGCAGCCGTGATCGCCGACGCCTTCGACCACCGCGTGGGCGCCCGAGTTGCGCACGGCGAACCGCTCACCGACCACTCCTCGCAGGAATGCCTGGCCGCTGGTGGCGCCGAACAGGATAACGTTGCCGCCGACGATGTTGTCCTCGGCGACATAGTCCGACGGCACGTTGTCGGATGGGCGCACCACGATCCGACCCCCGGACAATCCCTTGCCCACGTAGTCGTTGGCATCGCCGTACACCCGCAGCGTGATGCCCGTGGGTAAGAACGCGCCAAAGCTGTTGCCCGCCGAACCGTCGAAAGTGATGTCGATGGTGCCATCCGGCAACCCTTCGCCGCCATAGGCTTTCGTCACCTCATGGCCGAGCATGGTGCCAACGGTTCGGTTGACGTTGGCGATCGTGGTGGAAAATCGGACGGGTTTGCCGGAGTCGAGTGCCTCGCGGCTCATCACGATCAATTGTTGATCCAGCGCCTTGTCCAGCCCATGGTCCTGCTTGGAACTGCAGTACAAATCCTGGTTCATGAACGCCGATTCCGGTTCGAGCAGCACCGGTGTCAGATCGAGTTTGTGCGCCTTCCAATGCGCGCGGGCCAAGGTGGTGTCCAGCGACCCGACTTGGCCCACAGCCTCGTTGAGGGTGCGGAAACCGAGCTGCGCCAAGTACTCGCGGACCTCTTCGGCGACGAACAGGAAGAAGTTCTCCACGAACTCCGGTTTGCCGCTGAACCGCTCCCGCAGCACCGGGTTCTGGGTGGCCACCCCGACCGGGCAAGTGTCCAGGTGGCACACCCGCATCATCACGCAGCCGGACACCACCAGCGGAGCGGTGGCGAAGCCGAACTCCTCCGCGCCGAGCAGCGCCGCGATCATCACGTCACGGCCGGTTTTGAGCTGGCCATCGACCTGGACCACAATCCGGTCGCGCAACCCGTTGAGTAGCAACGTCTGCTGGGTTTCGGCCAGCCCGAGCTCCCACGGCGCTCCGGCGTGCTTCATCGACGTCAACGGCGTGGCGCCGGTGCCACCGTCGTGCCCGGAGATCAACACGACGTCGGCATGGGCCTTCGAGACGCCGGCAGCCACTGTGCCAACACCATTTTCGGAGACCAGCTTGACGTGGATACGCGCCGACGGGTTGGCGTTCTTCAGGTCGTGGATCAGCTGGGCCAGATCCTCGATCGAGTAGATGTCGTGATGTGGAGGTGGTGAGATCAACCCAACGCCTGGTGTGGAGTGCCGCACCTCGGCAATCCAGGGATACACCTTGTTGCCCGGAAGTTGGCCGCCTTCACCGGGTTTAGCGCCCTGCGCCATCTTGATCTGGATGTCAGAGCAGTTGGTCAGGTAGTGCGAGGTAACGCCGAACCTGGCCGACGCGACCTGCTTGATGGCGCTTCGGCGCCAATCCCCATTGGGGTCACGCTCGAAACGGCTCACGGCCTCGCCGCCTTCACCGCAGTTCGACCGGCCGCCCAGCCGGTTCATCGCGATGGCCAGCGTCTCGTGCGCCTCGGCGGAGATCGAGCCGTAGCTCATCGCGCCGGTGGCAAAGCGTTTGACGATCTCACTGGCCGGCTCGACCTCATCGAGCGGGATCGGCGGGCGGACCCCCTCGCGGAACTTCAGCAGCCCGCGCAGCGATGCCATCCGCTCGCTCTGGTCGTCGACCAGCCGGCTGTAATCCTTGAAGACCTTGTACTGGCCGGTGCGGGTGGAGTGCTGCAGCTTGAACACGGTCTCCGGGTTGAACAGGTGGTACTCACCTTCACGGCGCCACTGGTATTCGCCGCCCACCTCGAGTTCGCGGTGTGCGCGTTCGTCGGGTCGATCCAGGAAAGCCAGCGCGTGGCGGGCCGCGACATCAGCGGCGATGTCGGCGAGGGTGATTCCGCCGGTGGGGCAGGTCAATCCGGTGAAGTACTCGTCGAGAATCTCCTCGGACACGCCCACGGCCTGAAACAGCTGGGCCCCGGTGTAGGACGCCAACGTCGAGATGCCCATCTTGGACATCACTTTCAGCACACCCTTGCCGGCGGCCTTGATGTAGTTCTTAAGCGCCGTCTCGCGGTCGAGGCCCTGGAGCACGCCGCGGTCCAGCATGACCTCGATCGACTCGAACGCCATGTACGGGTTCACCGCCGCTGCGCCGAAGCCGATCAGCGCGGCCATGTGGTGCACCTCGCGGGCGTCGCCCGACTCGACCACCAGCCCGACTTTGGTACGGCTGCGTTCGCGAACCAGGTGGTGGTGCACCGCGGAGACCGCCAGCACCGACGGGATCGGGGCCATCTTCTCGTCGGATTCCCGATCGGACAGGATGATGATCCGCGCGCCCTCCGCGATCGCCGCCGAGGTCTGCGCACGCACCTCGTCGAGCGCCGCCTTCAGTCCGGCGCCGTTCTCGGCAACCGGGTACAGACAGCGAATCACCTTGGACCGCATACCGTGCCGACGGCCGTTGACCTCGACGTCCGGGTCGAGGTTAATCAGCTTGGCCAGTTCGTGGTTGCGCAGAATCGGCTGCAACAACGAGATCTGGCGACAGGAATTCTCGTTCGGGTTGAGCAGATCGCCCTCCCCGCCGGTGGTGCCCTGCAGGCTGGTCACCACTTCTTCGCGGATCGCGTCCAGCGGTGGGTTGGTCACCTGTGCGAACAATTGCTGGAAGTAGTCGAACAGCATCCGCGGCCGCTGAGAGAGCACCGCTACCGGCGTATCGGTTCCCATCGACCCGATCGGCTCGGCGCCGGTCCGCACCATCGGCGCCACCAGCAGGTTGAGCTCCTCGTAGGTGTAGCCGAAAACCAGCTGGCGCAAGACGACCCGATGGTGCAGCATCCGCACGTAGTCGCCCTGCGGCAGCTCATCCAGTGGAATCAACCCGTTGTCCAGCCACTCCTGATAGGGCTGTTCGGCGGCCAGCTCGGCCTTGATCTCCTCATCGGAGACGATGCGGCCCTGCGCGGTGTCGACCAGGAACATCCGGCCGGGCTGCAACCGCATCCGCCGGACCACCGTCGACGGGTCGAGGTCTAGCACGCCGGCCTCGGAAGCCATCACCACCAGGCCGTCGGCGGTTACCCAGATCCGGGACGGGCGTAGGCCGTTACGGTCGAGCACCGCGCCGATGATGGTGCCGTCCGTGAACGTCATCGACGCGGGGCCGTCCCACGGCTCCATCAGCGAAGAGTGGTACTGGTAGAACGCCCGCCGGGCCGGATCCATCGACTCGTGACGCTCCCACGCTTCGGGGATCATCATCAGCACCGCGTGGGCCAGGCTGCGCCCACCCAGGTGCAGCAGTTCCAGCGCCTCGTCGAACCGCGCGGTGTCCGAAGCGCCCGGGGTGCAGATCGGGAACAGCTTGTCGACGTCGTCGTAGGAGCCGAAGACATCGGTCTTGATCAACGCCTCGCGGGCCCGCATCCAGTTCTCGTTACCGGTGACGGTGTTGATCTCGCCGTTGTGGGCGATGCGGCGGAACGGGTGCGCCAGCGGCCAGGACGGGAAGGTGTTCGTCGAAAACCGAGAGTGCACGATGCCCAGCGCGCTGGTCAGCCGGTCGTCTTGCAGATCGAGGTAGAACGCCTTGAGCTGCGGGGTGGTCAGCATGCCTTTGTAGACGAAGGTCTGCCCGGAAAGGCTTGGGAAATAGACGGTTTCGCGACCCGGACCGTCCTGGCCCGGGCCCTTGGTGCCGAGTTCATGCTCGGCACGCTTGCGGATGACGTAGGCCCGGCGCTCCAATTCCATGCCGCCGGCGCCGGCGATGAAGAGCTGACGGAAGGTGGGCATCGCGTCACGCGACAGCGCGCCCAGCGACGAGTCGTCGGTCGGCACGTCGCGCCAGCCGAGCACCTGCAGACCCTCGGCCTCGACGATCTTCTCCACCGCGGCACACGCCGCAGCCGCCTCTTTGGACGATTGCGGCAAAAATGCGATGCCGGTGGCGTAACTACCGGCTTCGGGCAACTCGAAGTCCACAATCGACCGCAAGAAGTGATCGGGGACCTGGATCAGAATGCCGGCGCCGTCACCACTATGCGGCTCGGCGCCTTGTGCGCCGCGATGCTCGAGGTTGAGCAGCGCGGTGATCGCCTTGTCCACGATGTCGCGGCTGCGGCGGCCGTGCATGTCCACGACCATGGCCACACCGCATGAGTCGTGCTCGAATGCGGGGTTGTAGAGCCCGACGCGGTTGGGCGCCATTCTCACCTGACCCTCCACCAGAACTTTCTGCCGCAGAATTCATCAATCACTCCGTTGGCGCCGCGCCCGGAAGGCTTGCGGGCTAGGCCCCATCGGTCTTGTCGATACGCTGGTCGCCTGGCGGCGGTTGATCCGGTTGGGGATGCATCCGTGCAGCGCTGAACGGTGGCCCTGTACCCGGTCTCGACAAGTCGTAAAACGATATGACAAAACCCGCCTGACATGCCAACTTGACCAATACTAACCCGTCGATCGGGGGCGCCGCTTCGCTGCGGCGGCACCGGTTGGCGGGTTTGCCGGGTCAGTATGTGTCGCTGCGCGTTTGGACCCGCCGAACGGCGTTTGCTGGGCGGGCAGCCCCGGGCGTGCGTCCGCGTGACTCGCGGCGACAGTTTGCTGTGAAAGTGGTCAAAGACACGAAATCGACCGGGCGGTTCGCCCGGAATCACGCCAGGCCAGGTGATTCAGCTCGCCATTAGTCATGGCAGCGCCGATCTACGGGTCGCTTCGGAGAGCAACTTCAGGTTCTGCGACCCCGTCCGCGCCCGGGGCCGGACAACTTTGCCGAAGACATTGCCCGGATTTTTGCGCCGCCAGTGCCCGCAAGCCCACCGCCTTCAGGACGATCGCCACGCCGGCTGGCGGACGGGATAGCCACCCCGCTCGGCCAGTGAACGCAGCCGGCGAAGCGCGTGGGTGCGCCCGCGCCCCGCTTCGGGAATGAGGACGCCGGCCCACATCCCCTCGGCGCGGGGCATCTCGCAGGCCTCCCGCGCGCACAACCAGCGCCGCGGGCAATTAAGGCATGCGGCCTTCGCCTGTTCATCGATGGTCGTTATCCAGCGGTCCGGATCGTCGACGCAGGCGCCGACGACGGCTTCCGGCGACAAGACCTCGGCCAGGGATCTGATCATTCTGCCTCCCTGTTGGCCTTTCTATAGGTGGACGTGCCAACTTCCATAGGTGGCGGCCAGTTCACCCCACAGTGCGTCGGGGCCGAGTCGCGCCGCAGCCACCTGGCGATATCGTTTTGCGCTAATCGAGTCTCGTTTGGTCTCTTTTTGCCTTAGCCTCTTCTTGTGACCATCGCGCTGAAGTCACTGCTGCAGCAGCGGCACCTGCACGAGTACTCGGAATTCGTGGTCGAATATGAGCGGCGCGCAAAGGAATTGGACCTGCCCCGGCATGCGTCGGCGCCGACGAAGGCGCAATACTATCGCTGGGTGGGTGGCCACATTCAGAATCTCCCGCGCGGCTATCACTGCCTGGTGCTGGAGCGGATGTTCCCAGGCTGGACAGCGCGAGAACTGTTCGGCCACATCGATCCTCAGCAGGCCGCCACTACGAACGAAGCGCTGTTCGCGTCAATCGCGCCGGCGGTCGAACCCGCCCAGTTGGCGGGCCTGTGGGTTACCGGCTATGTGTTCGACAGCACCAAACATCATGTGGACCTGTCGACCATCACTGTCACGAATAACGCTGTAACGGCGAGGAATTACCCGCCCGAACCGCGCGCCGAAGCACACGCGTCCGGTTTCCCGAACGAGATCGAGGCGGGTCTGTTCGGCAGGCACTTGATCGGGCGCTGGCGCAATATCAACGACAGCTACTTCTACGGTTCGCTGCACTTTGCGGTGCTGCCCGGTGAAACGATGCTCGACGGTTACTACACCGGGTTCCTCAGTGACAGTCAGGTCGTTGCCGAACGATGGCGATGGGTCCGCGTCGAACCGCAGTCGGCTGAAGGTGTCGACCTGAACACCGTGGTGCTGGGTGAGCCGCGGCGCATCTACGATGCCATTGTCGGGCGTAGCCCCTTCGATGCACCGATTCCGCTCGAGCAGCTAACGGAGAATCCATGAGCTTGGCCAAAGAGGACGCACGCAGGCTCATCGACATCTACATCCGCGCATGGACGACGCAGGACCCCGATCTGATCCTCACGATCTTCACCCCGTCCGCGACTTACCACGAACGGGTGCTGGAGCAGCCTATCCGCGGCCACCACGGCATACGGGAGTACTGGCAGACCAAGGTCGTCAAGGAACAGGCCAACATCTCCGCCGAGTTGCTCAGCCTCTATCTCGACGGCACGACCGCCATCGCCGAGTGGGAGGCGCGGTTCGACGACGTCGTCAAGGGACACCGCAAGCGCATGCGCGAGGTCGCCATCCTGGAATGCGACGGCGATCGGATCGCCAGCTTGCGTGAATACTGGACATCCGAGCCGCTGACCGCCTGACCTAACGAGACTGCGATTTCGAGTTGACGATGAACAACCATGACGATTTCCTGCGGGGCCGGCTAGCGCCTGTGCAGCGCCCCGGCCCGGCGGGGCCACCGCCACGCCCGCAGGCCAACGATCCAAGAGCGGTGCCGCCGCCGTGGACCGCGCCGCCGCGTCCCGGCCCTGCACCTCAGCCGCCGGGATGGGGCGGCATCGACATCTCGCCGGTTGCGCCCAAACCGCGGCGCCCCAGCCCCCAGTACGGCTGGCGCCGCATCGTTCACAAAGCGACTTTCGGCCTGATCAACCCCGGGCCATCGACCCAGGAAAAGCAAGAAACCACGGATGAGGCCACCATTGTCGCCGCACTTCACGGCAGCTTCAAAGTGGGCGTGCTGGGCAAGGGCGGCGTCGGGAAAACCACCATCGCCGCCTGCGTCGGGTCGATCTTCGCTGAGTTGCGCCGGCAGGACCGCGTGGTGGCGGTCGACGCCGACACCGCGTTCGGTCGGCTTGGCAGCAGGATCGACCCGCGGATCAGTGGCTCGTATTGGGAACTGACGTCCGATCGGAATCTTCAGTCGTTCGCCGATGTCACCTCGCGCGTCGGCAGCAACTCGGCGGGTCTGTACGTGCTGGCCGGAGAACCGACGGCCGGGCCGCGCCGCGTGCTTGATGCCGCGCTTTATCGCGAAGCGACGTCGCGGCTCGACCGTCACTTCACGATCTCGATCGTCGACTGCGGTTCGACCATGGACGCGCCGGTCACCCAGGAGGCGCTGAGTGATCTCGATGCGCTGATCGTGGTGTCGTCGCCATGGGCAGACGGGGCTTCCGCGGCCGCGCAGACGATGGAATGGCTGGCGGCACACGGCCGCACCGCCCTGCTTCAGCACACCGTGGTGGTTCTCAACGATTCCGACGGGCATTCTGATAAGCAGACCCGCTCGGTTCTGGCGAATCAGTTCCTCAACCGCGGCCAGATCGTGGTGGAGGTGCCCTTCGACCCGCACCTGCGGCCCGGCGGCGTCATCGACGTGAGGGGCGAGATGGCTCGCGCGACGCGACGGACATTCCTGCGTATCGCCGCATCAGTGGCGGGATTCTTCGCGGCACGCCCAGACGAAAAGCCGGAACAACCCTGATCATTGCGCTCGGGCCGACGGGTCCGCGGTGGCTTCGATCTTGGTGACCAGGTCTCCGCGGATGGTCAGCACGACCACGGCGAAAAGCCGCCGGTCGGCGAAGGCCAACAGCACCGGCTGGCCCGCAGGACCGCTGACGATCGTCACACCCGGCCCCAGGTAGCGCAGCAGATTGACGGCGACATCGTGCGGGCCATGGTTGATCTGGGGTGGCGGGGCCGGCTCGAGGAGCACCGTCCCGACGCCCCATACCGTCGGGTCCAATACCGCGGCCAAGGCCTGCAGATCGCCGTTGGCGCAGGCGGTGATGAATTTCTCGGTGACGAGCTGATGCTCGGCCACCGCTACGTCGCCCGGCTTCGGCTGCGCCAGTGCGAATTTCGCCCGCGCCCGCCGTGCCAGCTGACGGCAGGTGCCGACCGGGCGGCCCACCGTCTCGGCAATCGCGTCGAAGGGAACCGCGAACACGTCATGCAACACAAACGACACCCGCTCGCCAGGACTCAGCCTGCGCAGCACCTCCAGCAGCGCCGTGCGCACCTCGTCGTCGAGGGTGATCTGGTCAGCCGGGTCCAACCGACCGGACTGGTTGAGCGCGGCAACCTCTGGGCTGATGTCGCCGGGTCGCTCGTATCGGGCGCGCGCGGAACGCACCTGGTCCAGGCAGAGCCGGCCGGCCACCACCGTCAGCCAGGCGCGGACATCATCGATCTCGTCGGGATCGGTGCGAGAGAGCCGCAGAAACGCCTCCTGCGCAACGTCTTCGGCTTCGCCGACGTCGCCCACCATCTGATAGGCGAGGTTGACCAGGTACGGGCGATGCCGACGCCAGGCCTCGGTGATCCGGTCTTTCGCTGACTGCGGTTGGCTCATTCATTCACGACGATCTGGTCGGCCAAAAAGTTACGCGGTGCGGTGAGTAACTTTCCCATCTTCTGGCCCGTCATAGATGAAAAGCATCTTTTGCGAAGGAGACCATCGTGACGATCGTCGTGACCGGAGCGACCGGCAATGTCGGCCGCCCGCTTGTTTCGGAACTAGCCGCCGCTGGTGCGCCGGTGCGGGCGGTCACCCGCACACCCGAGGCCGCCGGATTTCCCGACGGTGTCGAGGCGGTGTACTCGGCCGTCGACGCGTTACCCGGCGCGTCGGCGGTGTTCCTCAATTCCCGTGCGCTAGGCGGCGACCTCGCCGACGTGGTTGCGCTCGCGCGGCGCAGCGGGGTCACCAAGCTGGTTGCGTTGTCGGCTATCAACGCCGACGATGACTTCTCGCGCCAACCGTCGCGGTTTCGCGGTGACCGCAACAAGGAGGTCGAGCAGCTCGCCGTCGACTCCGGCCTGGACTGGGTGAGTCTGCGGCCCGCGGTGTTTGCGTCGAATTTTGTCGGCATGTGGTCGGCGCAGGTTCGCGCCGGTGACGTCGTCGGCGGGCCGTACGCCGCGGCGTCGGCCGCGCCGATCGTCGAAACCGACATCGCCGCGGTGGCTGCGCAGGCATTGCTGACCGATGATCTGGT
>NZ_DATMLH010000243.1:0-44391 GCF_035570115.1 Mycobacterium sp. | reverse complement strand
CACAATGTTCCGACGACGCCCGGCCGGGTTACCGACACCGCTGACGGGGCCAAGGCCATCGCCGAAGAGATCGGTCGCCCGGTGATGGTCAAGGCGCAGGTCAAGGTCGGCGGCCGGGGCAAGGCCGGTGGCGTCAAGTACGCCGCCACCCCCGAGGACGCTTACGAGCACGCCAAGAACATTCTCGGCCTCGACATCAAGGGCCACATCGTCAAGAAGCTGCTGGTGGCCGAGGCCAGCGACATCGCCGAGGAGTACTACATCTCCTTCCTGCTCGACCGGGCCAACCGCACCTACCTGGCGATGTGCTCGGTGGAGGGCGGCATGGAGATCGAGGAGGTTGCGGCGACCAAGCCGGAGCGGCTGGCCAAGGTTCCGGTGGACGCCGTGAAGGGTGTCGATCTCGCGTTCGCCCGTTCGATCGCCGAGCAGGGTCACCTGCCGGCCGAGGTGCTCGACGCCGCGGCGATCACCATCGCCAAGCTGTGGGAGGTCTTCGTCGGCGAGGACGCCACCTTGGTCGAGGTCAACCCACTCGTGCGTACGCCCGACAACCGGATCCTGGCGCTGGACGGCAAGGTGACGCTCGACGGGAACGCCGACTTCCGGCAGCCCGGCCATGCCGAGTTCGAGGACCGCGACGCCACTGACCCGCTGGAGCTCAAGGCCAAGGAGCACGACCTGAACTACGTCAAGCTCGACGGTCAGGTCGGGATCATCGGCAACGGCGCCGGATTGGTGATGTCGACGCTGGACGTGGTGGCCTATGCCGGCGAGAAGCACGGCGGGGTCAAGCCCGCCAACTTTCTCGACATCGGCGGCGGCGCCTCGGCCGAGGTGATGGCGGCCGGGTTGGACGTCATCCTGAACGATAAGCAGGTCAAGAGCGTGTTCGTGAACGTGTTCGGCGGCATCACCTCGTGTGACGCGGTCGCCAACGGAATCGTGACCGCGCTCAACATGCTCGGCGACGAGGCCAACAAGCCGCTCGTGGTGCGGCTGGACGGCAACAACGTCGACGAAGGCCGACGCATCCTGGCCCAAGCCAGCCATCCGCTGGTAGTCCAGGCCGACACGATGGACGCCGGCGCCGACAAAGCCGCCGAGCTGGCGAACAAATAGAAAAGGATCAATGACCCATGTCAATTTTCCTTAACGCAGACTCCAAGGTCATCGTCCAGGGCATTACCGGCGGTGAGGGCACCAAGCACACCGCGCTCATGCTCAAGGCGGGCACCCAGTTGGTGGGCGGTGTCAACGCCCGCAAGGCGGGAACCACCGTTTCGCATGTGGATGCCGCCGGCAAGGACGTCGAGCTTCCGGTATTCGGCACCGTCGCCGAGGCGATGAAGGAAACCGGCGCCAACGTGTCGGTCGTCTTTGTGCCGCCGAAATTCGCCAAGGACGCCATCATCGAAGCCATCGACGCCGAAATCCCGTTGCTAGTGGTCATCACTGAGGGAATTCCGGTGCAGGACAGCGCGTATGCCTGGGCGTACAACGTCGACAAGGGCAAGAAGACGCGCATCATCGGGCCGAACTGTCCCGGCATCATCACGCCAGGCGAGGCGCTGGCAGGCATCACCCCGGCCAACATCAGCGGATCCGGTCCCGTCGGCCTGGTGTCCAAGTCCGGCACGCTGACCTACCAAATGATGTACGAGCTGCGCGATTTCGGATTCTCGACGTCGATCGGTATCGGCGGCGACCCGGTGATCGGCACCACCCACATCGACGCGATCGAGGCGTTCGAGAAGGACCCCGACACCAAGCTCATCGTGATGATCGGTGAGATCGGTGGTGACGCCGAGGAGCGTGCGGCCGACTACATCAAGGCCAACGTGTCCAAGCCGGTCGTCGGCTACGTTGCGGGATTCACTGCGCCGGAAGGCAAGACGATGGGTCATGCCGGCGCCATCGTGTCCGGATCGTCGGGCACCGCCGCCGCGAAGAAAGAGGCCCTGGAAGCGGCCGGGGTCAAGGTCGGCAAGACCCCGTCGGAAACCGCTGCGCTGGCGCGGAACATCCTGCAGAGCCTGTAGGCGCTGGTGAGCCTCAACCCGCGGACTCCCGTCGTCGTTGGTGTCGGGCAGGCCGCGGAGCGCATCGACGACGCGTACTACCAAGGAATGTCGGCCGTCGAACTGGCAGCAGGCGGTGCTCGCGCCGCGCTAGATGACTGTGGCGCCGACGCCGCCAAGGTGGCCGCGTCGATCGACACCATCGCCGGCGTCCGGCAATTCGAGATCTCCGGGCCGGCCAAGGCGGTGCTGGGCAAGTCGAACAACTACCCGCGGTCGGTGGCCAACCGGATCGGCGCGGATCCCGCCCGCGTCATCTTGGAAGTCGTTGGCGGCCAAGGCCCCCAGCACCTGATCACCGAACTGGCCGGCGAGATCGCCGCCGGCCGGTCCGAGGTTGCGATGGTCTTCGGTTCCGACGCGACCTCGACCAATCGCTACTTCGCCGGGTCCGATAATCGGCCGGACTTCTCCGAGGCCGTTGACGGTTCGCTGGAAGACCGCGGCCACGGCCTGGACGGACTTATCAGCCGCTACACGGTCATCCATGGGCTTGTCGATGCGCCCACCCAATACGGGCTGCTGGAGAATGCCCGGCGGGCCAGAACTGGACTCGGGCCCGCCGATTACCTACGGCGGATGGGCGAGCTGTTCGCTCCGTTCACCAAGGTGGCGGCCGAGAACCCGTTCGCCGCCGCGCCGGTCGAACGTAGCGTCGAGGAACTGATCACCGTCACCGAGCGCAACCGGATGATTTCCGAGCCGTATCCTCGGCTGCTGGTCGCTCGTGATCAGGTGAACCAGGGCGCCGCGGCATTGCTGATGTCCGTCGAAGCTGCACGCAAGCTTGGTGTGCCCGAAGACAATTGGGTCTATCTGCACGGGCACGCCGATCTCGAAGAGCAGAGCCTGCTGGATCGGCCGGATCTCGGCCAGGCCCCGTCGGCGGTGATGGCGGTGCGCGAAGCGCTCTCGGTCGCCGGCGTCGGCATCGACGACATCGACACTTTCGATCTCTACAGCTGCTTTCCGGTGCCGGTCTTCAACATCTGCGACGGTATGGGAATCGCGCCGGACGACCCTCGCGGGCTGACGCTGACCGGTGGCCTGCCGTTCTTCGGCGGCGCCGGCAACAACTATTCAATGCACGGCGTTGCCGAGACGATCGCCAAGTGCCGAAGCGCGCCAGGACAATTCGGTCTCGTCGGCGCCAACGGCGGCATCTTGAGCAAGTACTCGGTCGGGGTCTACTCGACCACAGCTGCCGAGTGGAGACCGGACCGCAGCGCGCAACTGCAGGAGCAGATCGGCCAGGCGCCCGCCGTGGCGGTGACGGAGCAGGCCGACGGCCCGGGCACCGTCGAGACCTACACGGTCCGGCGCGACGGCGGTCGGCCTACCGGGATCGTCATCGGCCGGCTGGACGCCGACGGCAGCCGGTTCCTTGCGACCACCGAAGACGACGAGTTGATCGGGCTGCTCACCGACGGCGACCCGCTGGGACGGTCCGTCGTCGTGCGTTCGTTCGACTACGGAAACCGCTGCGCGCTCGGCTGACTAGACGGCGCTCGTGATCGCAGCCACCAACCCTTGGGTGTCCGCGACGGTCACGGTGAGCGCCGAGTGATCACGCAGGCCGAGCACGCGATGGATTCGCGGCTCGAAGTGGATGCATACGCCTTCAGAGGCGTTGGTGCCGAACGTGAGTCCGTCGTCGACAACCGACAGCCGGGCGCCGACCGCGGTCCACCATCGGAACGGACCGGTGACGTGCGCGCCTTCTACGAGCGACAGCGGCGCGTCGACGTGGAATGGCCCGTAGCGGGCGACCAGACGGCCGTCGTCGGTCACGGTCACACCCTGGGGGCCGGGCCACGCCCGAAACGGCAGCCATATCGGGGCCAGGCGGAGATCGTAGCGATAGGGGAAGTGCCGGCTCATACGGCGGCGGCCAGTTTGCCGGCCAGGCGTTCCACATAGGCCGCGACCTCGTCCGTCGACTTGTCGGGCAGTCCGAACAGCACCTCGGTGACCCCCAATTCGGCCCAGTGCGCCAATTTCTCGGGCACCGGCTTGAAATCCAGCGCCACGATCTGCGGCGCGCCTTCCCGACCGGCGGCTGCCCAGGTGTCCTGCAGCAACTTCACCGGCTCGTCGATGTCGAAATCGCGGGGAGTCGTTATCCAGCCGTCGGCGCTGCGCGCGATCCACTTGAAGTTCTTCTCGTTGCCTGCGGCGCCCACCAGCACCGGGATATGCGGCTGGATCGGCTTGGGCCACGCCCAGCTGGGCCCGAATTTGACGAATTCGCCGTCGTAGGAAGCTTCCTCCTCGGTCCACAACGCCCGCATCGCCTCGATGTACTCACGCAGCATGGTGCGGCGCCGGCCGGGCGGCACGCCGTGGTCGGCGAGTTCATCGGTATTCCAGCCGAACCCGACACCGAGGCTGACTCGCCCACCGGATAGGTGATCGAGGGTCGCGATAGATTTCGCCAACGTGATCGGATCATGCTCAACCGGCAACGCGACCGCGGTGGACAGCCGCACCCGCGAGGTGACCGCGCAGGCCGCGCCGAGGCTGACCCACGGGTCCAGCGTGCGCATGTAGCGGTCGTCCGGCAGCGACGCATCACCCGTCGTCGGGTGGGCGGCTTGGCGCTTGACCGGAATGTGCGTGTGTTCAGGCACGTAGAAGGTGTGAAAGCCGTGATCGTCGGCGAGGGTGGCAGCTGCCGCCGGGGTGATACCGCGATCGCTGGTGAACAGCACGAGCCCGTAATCCATGCACTGAATTAGAACGTGTTCCAATCTTGCGGGCAAGGGCGGGGCCCCGGCATGGTCTTGAGGTGTGCGCCGCCTACTGCTCAACGTGCGCTAGCGTGGTTGATCGGCACGCGTCGCAAACGCCCGCGCTAGTCGTCACGGCGTTCACAGAGCGGTCTGAGGTAGCGTCGCGAGCAGCGGCCGCCTGGAGGACCAGCGCCGCACGACAGTAGCGCCGCAACAGCACTGGAAGGCACAGGAGAAGCCATGACCTACTCGCCCGGCAGTCCCGGATATCCGCCCGCGCAGTCGCACGGGGGCTACGGGGCCTCCTCCACACCCTCGTTCACGAAATCCGATGACGGTGAAAGCAATCTGAAGGTCTACCTGAGCATCGGGGTACTGGCGCTCGGTTTGGCGAGCTATCTGCTGAGTTACGGCCCGATGATCACCCGCATTCTTCCCAACGGCGACGAACTCGTCGAGAGCGGCAGCACCTTGCCGATCGACCTGGGACTGCTGGCGGCGCTGCTGGCCGGGGTCAGCGTGTTGCCCAAGGCCAAGAACTACGCCGCGGTGGTGGCGGCGGTCGCCGTACTGGGCGCGCTATTGCTGATCGAGGACACGATCGGCGCATCCGGTCGAGGCTGGGCGCTGTGGTTCGCCCTGGGCTCCGGGGTGGTCCAGGCTCTGCTTGCGGTCACCGCCCTGTTGCTCGATGCCGGCGTCATCACCCCGCCGGCACCGCGGCCCAAATACGACCAGTACTACGGGCAGTACGGCGGCTACTACGGTCAGCAGTCTCCCTACCAGCAGCAGTCACCTCAGCAGTCCGGCTACGGGGCCCAATACGGCGGCTACCCGTCGGGGCCGTCGACCGGCGGTTTCAGCGCGGTCGGCCCGCAATCCGGACCCATCCCGGCTCCGCAGTCCGGATCGCAGCAGGGACAACAACAAGGATCGCCCACCCCGCCGACGGGTTTCCCCAGCTTCAGCCCGCCGCCGTCCTCCGGTTCCGGCGGACCGGGTCAGGGCAACTCCGCAAACCACGCCGGTTCCGGCCAGGGTCAGCACTCGTATGGCCAGGGTCAGCAGCCGCAGGCGCCGTCGTCGCCATCGGGCCCGGCACCGTCCTAACCGTGCGCACTCGGGCGCGCCGCGTCGCCAGCGAGGGGACCTAGTCGGTAACGTGCTCGAAGCGTGACGCGGGTGCAGGACAGTCGAGCGGCGGGCGCCCGTCAGGCCCGTGACCTACTGCGGGTTGCCTTCGGCCCCGCGCTGGTGGCGTTGGTGGTCATCGCGGCGGTGACGCTGCTGCAGTTGCTGATCGCCAACAGCGACATGACCGGCGCGTTGGGTGCGATCGCCAGTATGTGGCTGGGCGTGCATCAGGTGCCGATCTCGATCGGCGGTCGCGAACTGGGCGTGATGCCGCTGCTGCCGGTCCTCTTGATGGTGTGGGGCACCGCACGCACCACCGCGCAGGCCACCCCCGCCACGGCTTCCTGGTTCGTCATCCGCTGGATCGTGGCCTCGGCACTGGGCGGACCGCTGCTGATCTCCGCCATCTCGCTGGCGGTCATTCACGACGCGGCATCGGTAATCACCGAACTGCAGACGCCCAGCGCGTTGCGGGCGTTCATGAGTGTGCTGGTCGTCCATGCCATCGGTGCGTCGATCGGTGTCGGCTCTCGAGTCGGCCGCCGGGTTCTGGGGACGTCACTGCTGCCGGATTGGGTGGTCGATTCGTTACGGGCCGCGATGGCCGGCGTGCTGGCGCTACTGGGGCTGTCCGGCATGGTCACGGCAGCCTCGCTGGTGGTGCATTGGGGGACCATGCAGGAGCTGTACGCGATCACCAATTCGATTTTCGGTCAGTTCAGCCTGACCGTGCTGTCGGTGCTCTATGTGCCCAACGTCATCGTGGGCACTGCGGCGATCGCAGTGGGATCCAGCGCTCATCTGGGTTTTGCGACGTTCAGCTCGTTCACCGTCTTCGGCGGCGATATCCCCGCGCTGCCGGTGCTGGCCGCGGCCCCCAACCCGCCGCTGGGGCCGGCCTGGGTTGCGCTGCTCATCATCGGCGCGTCGTCGGGGGTGGCGGTTGGACAGCAGTGCGCGCGCCGGCCGCTGCCGATCCATACGGCGATGGCGAAGTTGTTGGTCGCGGCCTCGGTGGCGGCGCTGACGATGGCGCTACTCGGTTATGCCGCCGGCGGGCAGTTGGGCAACTTCGGCGACGTCGGGACTGACCAGGGCACTTTCGGGTTCGCGGTGTTTCTCTGGTTCGCCGTCGTCGGTGCAATCACCGTCGTGATGGCCGGCGGCGTCAGATACCCGCCGCGGAAGCGTAAACCGGCCCGGGCGGCGCAGCCTCCGGTGGCGCCCGAGCCGATTCCCTCGACCGACCCGGTCGACGAGTCTGACGGCGACGATCCCGGCGTCGTCGTCGAAGCTGACGATTCGTCCGCGACCGAGCAAGCCGCCGAGCCGGCCGCGGATCAGCCGTCTCCGGACGGGTCCGGTTAGGCTCGCCCTGTGCAGCAACCGTTCCGCGTGCCTCCCAGCGCACCGGCACGATTGGTGGTCTTGGCGTCGGGTACCGGTTCGCTGCTGGCCTCGTTGCTGGATGCCGCCGTCGGTGACTATCCGGCCCGGGTGGTCGCGGTCGGCGTGGACCGCGACTGCCGGGCCGTCGAAATCGCCGCCGCGGCCTCGCTACCGACCTTCACGGTGCGGGTGCCCGACCATCCCGACCGCGCTGCCTGGGACGCCGCGCTCACCGAAGCCGCCGCAGCGCATTCACCCGACCTCGTCGTATCGGCTGGCTTCATGAAAATCCTTGGGCAGAAGTTCCTTTCACAATTTTGCGGCCGTATCCTCAACACTCACCCGACGCTGCTGCCGGCGTTTCCCGGTGCGCACGGTGTGGCCGAAGCTCTGGCTTACGGTGTGAAGGTCACCGGCTGCACCGTGCACCTGGTGGACGCGGGCACCGACACCGGCCCGATACTGGCCCAACAACCCATCGCGGTGCTCGACGACGACGACGAAGAGACCCTGCACGAGCGCATCAAGGTCACCGAGCGGCGACTCTTGGTAGATGTGGTGGCCGCGGTGGCGATCGGCGGCATGACCTGGAACGGACGAAAGGCAACGATCGGATGAGCCTAGAAAATGCGGTCGACCGGGAGGATTCCCGGGATTCAGCGAGAAGGCCGATACGTCGCGCACTGATCAGCGTGTACGACAAGACCGGGCTCGTCGAACTCGCCAGCGGGCTGCATGCGGCCGGTGTCGACATCGTCTCAACCGGCTCGACCGCGAAAACCATTGCTGATAAGGGAATCCCGGTAACTCCGGTGGAAGACGTAACGGGTTTTCCGGAGGTGCTCGACGGCCGGGTCAAGACATTGCATCCACATGTGCACGCCGGCTTGTTGGCCGACTTGCGCAAACCCGAGCATGCCGCGGCGCTCGAGCGACTCGGGATCGCGGCGTTCGAGCTGGTAGTGGTCAACCTTTACCCGTTCAGCGAAACGGTGGACTCCGGCGCGAGTGTCGACGAATGCATCGAGCAGATCGACATCGGCGGACCGTCGATGGTGCGGGCGGCCGCGAAGAACCATCCGAGCGTCGCGGTGGTGGTGGACCCGCTCGGCTATGACGGCGTGCTGGCCGCAGTGCAAAGCGGGGGATTCACACTTGCCGAGCGGAAGAGGCTGGCGGCATTGGCTTTTCGGCACACCGCCGAGTACGACGTCGCGGTCGCGGGCTGGATGGGTTCGACGCTGGCTCCCGAGCAGCCGACGATGGCCTTCCCGGAATGGTTCGCGGGCACGTGGCACCGCTCGGCACTGCTGCGCTACGGCGAAAACCCGCACCAAAAGGCGGCGCTGTACACCGATCCCGGCGCCTGGCCCGGCTTGGCGCAGGCCGAGCAGTTGCACGGAAAAGAGATGTCCTACAACAACTTCGCTGACGCCGACGCGGCCTGGCGGGCGGCCTTCGACCACGAACAGACGTGTGTGGCGATCATCAAACACGCCAACCCATGTGGGATCGCGATCTCGTCAGTGTCGGTCGCCGACGCCCACCGCAAGGCCCATGAATGCGATCCGCTGAGCGCATTCGGCGGAGTGATCGCGGCCAACACCGAGGTGAGCGTCGAAATGGCCGAATACGTGAGCACGATTTTCACCGAGGTGATCGTGGCGCCCGCCTATGCGCCGGGCGCCGTCGACGTGCTGGCGGGCAAGAAGAACATCCGGGTGCTGGTGGCATCCGAGCCGCTCGGTGACACCAGCGAGCGGCGGGAGATCAGCGGCGGCCTGTTGATGCAGGAACGCGATCGTATCGATGCGCACGGCGACAATCCGGCGAACTGGACCCTGGTGGCCGGTGCGCCGGCGGCACCGGCCACGCTGGCCGATCTCGCCTTCGCCTGGCGAACCTGTCGGGCGGTGAAGTCCAACGCGATCGTGATCGCCGCCGGTTGCGCCACCATCGGCATCGGCATGGGCCAGGTCAATCGGGTCGACGCGGCGCGGCTGGCGGTGGAGCGCGGTGGCGACCGGGTCCGTGGTGCGGTCGCGGCCTCCGATGCGTTCTTCCCCTTCCCCGACGGCCTGGAGACGCTGGCCGCCGGGGGCGTCACGGCGATCGTGCATCCTGGCGGCTCGGTGCGCGACGACGAGGTGACCGCCGCGGCGGCCAAGGCCGGGGTGACGCTGTACCTGACCGGCGCGCGCCACTTCGCCCACTGACCGTCCAGAAAGCTAAGCGCTGGCCTCGTCGCGGGCGGTCGTCACGTGGCGGATGAACGCGGCAACTTCGTCGACGGCGCGGCGGGCATCCGGGTTCACGTCGAAGCTGAGCTGAAACATATGCATGGCCTTGTGCCACACCTGCACCCACGCCGGCACGCTGTCAACTCGCAGCCGCTCGGCCAGCGCGAAGGTGTCGTTCAGCAGCATCTCGTGGGTGCCGACCTGAAGCAGGAACGGGCCGAGGCCATGCAAGTCCGCCTCCGGCGGCATCAACGGCGGCGGGCGGGTGCCGTTGACGGTGGCGAACACGTCGTAGATGAACTTCACCGTCATGAACGGAAACAGCGCGTCCCGGTGGTCTTTGAGGGCCCGATACTTCAAGCCCATGTCGGCCGAGGTCAGCGGCGAGAGCAGCGCCTGCCCAGCCGGCACCGGCAACCCGGCGTCGCGGACGGCGAGCGCGGTGTCGGCGGCCATCAGACCGCCCGCCGAATCCCCGGCCAGCACGATACGGTCCGCGGCGAACCCGCGGGACAGCACGTAACGGTAGGCGTCTAGCCCGTCGGAGACGGCTTCTTCGATGCTGACCTGGGGCGCCAGCCGGTAGCCGACGTTGAACACCTGCGCCCCGGTCACCGCGGACAACTTGCTGACGAACCGGCGGTGCGAATTCAGCCCGAGGGTCACCAGCGCCGAGCCGTGGAAGTAGACGATCACCCGGTCGGAGTCGCCGACCGCCGGGGCGACCACCCACTCGGCCGTGCAATGCGGCAGCGCGACCGGGGTGACTTCGGTGCCCGGCAGTGCGGGGATCACCCGCAGCGGCTTGTCGATCACATCGAGGCGGGCTCGCTGCATCGCCTCGGGGCGCAAACGGTTCACGACCAGGCCGATGATCGTCAAGGTGGCCAGCACCGGGCGCACGAAGATCGCCGACAACAGGGCGAGCAGGCTGGACTGCCAGCAGGCAGGCCCGAAGTGCGACGTCTCGGGTCGATCGGGCCAGTCGGATGAGTTCACGATACTGAGGGTATCGGGTAGTTGGGCGTCGCCGACTGTGAGCTTGGCATCGGCTCGCGGCGATCGTTGCCTAGGCCACTCGCGCGCCTGAACGACGGCCGACCGTTAAGCAAAGCGTTGCAATTCTGTCGCGGGTCGTCCCGAATCTGTTCCGAACAAGATCGGATCGGAATAGGCTCGAATATTGGGCGCGTCCAGGCGGCGAGTCCTGAGCGATTCGAAAAGTATTCGAGAGGAAGAAATGCGCGCGATAACCAAAAGAACAGCGTCGTTCTCGATCGGAATTGCGGTGTTCGCGTTGGTCGGCGTGGGTTGCCACAAAGAGACCAACTCCAGTCAAGCCTCAAGTTCTGCATCGTCATCCTCGGCGTCCGCAATGACATCATCGGCTGCCGCGGAGCCGTCGACGAGCGCGGCGGCACCGACCTCGACCCAGATCGCCGGGAAAAACGGCACGGAGTACACGGTCGAGGGACCCATTCTGGCGAAGTGGGACACCCTCACCGACGATCAAAAGAAAGAGCTGGGCGCGCCGTACGACAACCAGAAACCCACCTTGGACAACAGTGGTGTCTACCAGCAGTTCGATGATGGCGTCCTGATCTATCGGAATGGGCAGCCCGTCTACTTCGTGTGGGGCAAGATCCGCGACACGTGGAATGACAACCAGGCTTCGCAGGGCAAGTTGGGTTACCCGACCTCGGACGAGGTGAAGGAACCCGACGGCACCTACAAGTCGACATTCGAGCACGGCACCGTCACCTGGAAAGAGGGCGACGAGAAGGCCACCGCCACTTTGAGCTAGTCGGTCCTCGAATTGACCGTAGAAAGGTCGGGCAATCGATTCGGTTGCCCGACCTTCGCGTGTCAGAGGGGTCGTTCGTAGCCGGTCCGACCCGGGGCGGTGTGCGCGGTAGATAAGACGTCACATGACGTCAGGCGGCGGACCGTCGTAGCGTGGAGTGGTGACCGCACCGAACCACTTGCCCCGCACCGTCGGCGAACTGCGTGCCGCCGGTCACCGTGAACGGGGAGTCAAACAGGAAATCCGGGAAAACCTGCTGACCGGGCTGGCCGAGGGTGACGACGTCTGGCCGGGAATCCTGGGCTTCGACGACACCGTGCTACCACAACTGGAGCGGGCGCTGATCGCGGGCCACGACTTTGTGCTACTCGGTGAGCGCGGACAGGGTAAGACCCGGTTGCTACGGGCACTGGTCGGCCTGCTCGACGAGTGGACCCCGGTGATCGGGGGCGCCGAACTCGGCGAGCATCCCTACTCGCCGATCACCCCCGCGTCGATCCGGCGGGCCGCCACGCTCGGCGATGATCTGCCGGTGGAGTGGAAGCACCGCAGCGAGCGCTACACCGAGAAGCTGGCCACCCCCGACACCAGCGTCGCCGACCTGGTGGGCGACATCGACCCGATCAAGGTCGCCGAGGGCCGCAGCCTGGGAGACCCCGAGACGATTGCGTACGGCCTGATCCCGCGGGCGCACCGCGGCGTCGTCGCGGTCAACGAATTGCCCGACCTGGCCGAGCGCATCCAGGTGTCGATGCTCAACGTGATGGAGGAGCGCGACATTCAGGTGCGCGGCTACACCCTGCGGTTGCCGCTGGACGTCTTGGTGGTCGCCAGCGCCAACCCCGAGGACTACACCAACCGCGGTCGCATCATCACCCCGCTCAAAGACCGGTTCGGCGCCGAGATCCGCACGCACTACCCGCTGGAACTCGACGCCGAGGTCGGAGTGATTCTCCAGGAGGCACATCTGAGCGCACAGGTGCCCGACCATCTGATCCAGGTAATCGCCCGGTTCGCGCGCTACCTTCGGGAATCCAACTCGGTCGATCAGCGATCTGGGGTTTCGGCGCGCTTCGCGATCGCGGCGGCCGAGACGGTTGCCGCCGCCGCGCGGCATCGCGGCGCGGTGCTGGGCGAGACCGATCCGGTGGCGCGGGTCGTCGACCTGGGAACCGTTATCGACGTGTTGCGCGGCAAGTTGGAGTTCGAGTCCGGGGAGGAGGGACGCGAGCAGGCCGTCCTGGAACACCTGCTGCGTCGCGCCACCGCCGACACCGCATCCAGAGCGCTCGGTGGCCTCGACGTCGGTCCGCTGGTGGCCGCGGTGGAAGGCGGTTCCGCGGTGACGACGGGTGAACGGGTCTCGGCAAAGGATGTGCTGGCGGCGCTGCCGGAGCTGCCCGTCGTTGAGGCTGTCGCCAAGCGGCTGGGGGCGGAATCCGAGGGTGAACGCGCGGCCGCGCTCGAATTGGCCTTGGAGGCGCTGTATTTGGCCAAGCGCGTGGACAAGGTGTCCGGGGAAGGCGAGACCGTCTATGGCTAGCCGTCACTCGTCGCGGTATTCGGCGTACACCGGCGGGCCCGACCCGCTGGCACCGCCGGTGGACCTACGCGAGGCCCTCGAGCAGATCGGTCAGGACGTGATGGGCGGCACCTCGCCGCGCCGGGCGCTCTCCGAGCTGCTGCGCCGTGGCACCAAGAACATGCCCGGAGCCGATCGGCTTGCCGCCGAGGCTAATCGCCGGCGACGAGAGCTCTTGCAGCGCAACAACTTAGATGGGACTTTGCAAGAGATCAAAAAACTCCTCGATGAGGCGGTGCTGGCTGAGCGCAAGGAACTGGCGCGGGCTCTGGACGACGATGCGCGGTTCGGGGAGCTGCAACTGGACGCGCTCTCGCCGTCGCCGGCCAAAGCCGTGCAGGAGCTTTCCGACTACGACTGGCGCAGCAGCGAGGCGCGGGAAAAATACGAGCAGATCAAGGATTTGCTCGGGCGGGAGATGCTCGATCAGCGCTTTGCCGGCATGAAACAGGCGCTCGAGGGCGCCACCGACGAGGACCGTCAGCGGGTCGGCGAGATGCTCGACGACCTGAACGACCTGTTGGACAAACACGCTCGCGGCGAGGACACGAGTGCGGACTTTGAAGAATTCATGGACAAGCATGGCGAGTTCTTCCCGGAGAATCCCCGCAATGTCGATGAGCTGCTGGACTCCCTGGCCAAGCGGGCCGCCGCCGCCCAGCGGTTCCGCAACAGCCTGAGTGCGGACCAGCGTGCCGAGTTGGATGCGTTGGCGCAGCAGGCATTCGGTTCACCGGCGCTGATGCAGGCGTTGGGTCGACTCGACGCGCACTTACAGGCAGCCCGGCCCGGCGAGGACTGGGAGGGGTCGGCGCAGTTCTCCGGCGACAACCCGCTGGGCATGGGTGCGGGTGCCCAGGCGCTGGCCGATATCGGCGAGCTGGAGCAATTGGCCGAGCAGCTGTCGCAGAGTTATCCCGGAGCGACCATGGACGACGTCGACCTCGACGCGTTGGCGCGCCAGCTCGGTGATCAGGCCGCCATCGACGCCAAAACGCTCGCCGAGCTCGAGCGCGCGCTGGTCAATCAAGGGTTCCTGGACCGGAGCTCGGACGGCCAGTGGCGGTTGTCACCGATGGCGATGCGAAGGCTGGGCGAAACGGCGTTGCGTGACGTGGCGCAACAGCTTTCCGGTCGTCGCGGTGAACGCGATCACCGGCGCGCCGGCGCTGCCGGCGAGCTGACCGGCGCCACCCGGCCCTGGCAGTTCGGTGACACCGAGCCGTGGAACGTCACCCGCACGCTGACCAACGCGGTGCTCAGGCAAGCCGGAACCGCAACTCTCGGCGGCCCGAGCTCGGCCATTCACATCACCGTCGACGACGTCGAGGTCTCCGAGACCGAGACTCGCACCCAGGCCGCGGTGGCGCTGCTGGTGGATACCTCGTTCTCGATGGTGATGGAGAACCGCTGGCTGCCGATGAAGCGAACCGCGCTGGCGCTCGACCATTTGGTGCGCACCCGGTTTCGTTCGGATGCGTTGCAGATCATCGCGTTTGGCCGCTACGCGCGGACGATTACCAGCGCGGAGCTGATGGGTTTGGAAGGGGTGTACGAGCAGGGCACCAACCTACATCACGCGCTGGCGTTGGCCGGACGGCATCTGCGTCGGCACCCGAACGCGCAGCCCGTCCTGCTGGTGGTCACCGACGGTGAGCCGACCGCCCACCTCGAGGACTTCGACGGAGACGGCACGTCCGTCTTCTTTGATTACCCGCCGCATCCGAGGACCATCGCGCACACCGTGCGCGGCTTCGACGACATGGCGCGGCTGGGCGCGCAGGTGACCATCTTCCGGTTGGGCAGTGATCCCGGGCTGGCCCGCTTCATCGATCAGGTAGCGCGGCGGGTCGAGGGGCGGGTCGTGGTGCCCGATCTCGACGGGCTGGGCGCAGCGGTGGTGGGCGACTATCTGCGATCGCGGCGCAGACGTCGTTGACTATGGGGTCTTGCGGTTCTTCCGCTTGATGCCGACACCGCCCCACAGCGAGAAACCGCGGATCCGCACGGTCGGCGCGCCCGGCGTGCCCTCGCCCGTGACATGGTGGTCGAATCCGCCCATCACCCCGTGGCCGTGGATCTCGACGTTGACTTCGGGCGGTAGCAAGATTGTTTGCCCGCCCATAATTGAGCACGCGTGGATGTCGACCTCGGTGGAGGTGAAGTCGGCGTAGCGGAGGTCTATCACCCCGCCACCCCACAGCGCGAACGTCGTCAACTTCTTGGGCACGTTCCACCTGCCGCGCCGCTCGAACGCACTCATGATCGCCAGCAGCAGCATCGACGGAGCGGGCTTGCCCGCGCCGCCCCCAGGGGCGCTGACCGACGACCCAATCAGGTCGGACCGCAGGCTATCTAACTCCGCATAGGTCCGCGCCGCGTATGCCCTGGTGAGTCGGTCTTCGTAGTCGCTCATCTGCAGGCGACCCTGAGCGGCGGCGTCGGTGAGCAACTGGGCGACCTGAATGCGATCGGTATCCGCGGCACGCGTCGGCGCGTCCCGCTCATCATGCACGCCCCGCTGCGCCTTCTTGCTCATCACTTACGAGCGTACGTCGAACAGATTTTGCGGCAAGGCAACTTCGCTAAACTGTGTGCCCACCTTGTTGGGGGGCCCAGCGTGGTGGGCGTTTCTGCAGGAACGCGAGCATGCCCTCGTGTGCTTCGTCGGAGACGAACAGTCGCGCCGATTCGGCGCTGAGCCGCTCGGCGTCGCGGTCGAAGCCGTCCAGGATGGCCGCGGTAGTCAGCGCCTTGGACGCGGCCAACCCCTGCGGTGAGGCGCGCCCGATGTCGGCGACGAGCGACGCCACCGCGGCGCCGACGTCATCGGCGGCCATGGTGATCAGCCCGATCGCGGCCGCCGTGGCGGCGTCGAACGTCTCGCCGGTCAGGTAGTAGCGGGCGGCGGCGCGGGCGGACATCTTCGGCAGCAGGGTCAGCGAGATGATCGCCGGCGCGACGCCGATCCGGGCCTCGGTCAACGCGAAGGTGCTGCGCGGCCCGGCGACCGCGATGTCGCCCGCGCCGACCAGGCCCATCCCGCCCGCACGGACGTGGCCGTCGACGGCGACGATCACCGTCAGCGGCGACTCGACGATCGCGCGCAGCAGTGCGGCCATTTCGCGTGCCCGCTCGGCGGCCATCTCGCCCGGATCCGCACCCGTTGCCGCCGAGCCTTCCGACAGGTCGGCCCCTGCGCAGAAGGTGTTCCCGGTGTGGCCGAGCACGACGGCCCGCACCGCGGGATCGGCGGCCGCATCGCGCAGGCCCTGATGAAGCTGGCTGACCAGCGTGGTGGACAGCGCGTTGCGATTGTGCGGTGAGTTCAGCGTCAGCCGCGCGATGTGCCCCTCGACCGCGTACTCGACGAGCCTGTCCATCAGTAGGACCGGGGCAGGCCCAGCGACGTCTGCGCCACAAAATTGAGCACCATCTCCCGGCTCACCGGGGCGATCCGGCCCAGTCGCGCGGAGGCCAGCATGGCGGCGACGCCGTACTCCTTGGTCAGACCGTTGCCGCCCATGGACTGCACGGCCTGGTCGACAGAGCGCGTCGCCGCTTCGGCGGCAGCGTATTTAGCCATGTTGGCGGCCTCGGCCGCACCCATGTCGTCGCCGCTGTCGTAGAGCGTCGCAGCCTTCTGCATCATCAGCTTGGCGAGTTCGACCTCAATGTGACACTGCGCCAACGGATGCGACAGGCCCTGGTGCGCACCGATCGGGGTAGACCACACCTGGCGGGTCTTGACGTAGTCCGCGGCCCGTTCGAGCGCGAACCGTCCCATGCCGACGGCGCTGGCCGCGCCCATGATGCGCTCAGGATTCAGTCCGGCGAAAAGCTGTGCGATGGCGGCATCTTCGGCGCCGACGAGGGCTTCGCCTGGCAGCCGTACGTCATCGAGGAACACCTGGAACTGGCGCTCGGGGCTGATCAGCTCCATCTCGATCGGGGTGTAGCTAAGGCCGGGGGCATCGGTCGGTACGACGAACAGCGCCGGTCGCAGCGAATCGGACTTGGCTCCTGTGTCTTTATGGGCCCGCGCAACCACCAGCACCGCCTGCGCCTGGTCGATGCCGGAGATGTAGACCTTCTGGCCCTTGAGGATCCAGTCCCCGCCGTCACGACGGGCGGTGGTGGTGATTTTGTGCGAGTTGGATCCGGCATCCGGCTCGGTAATCGCGAATGCCATCGTCAGTGAACCGTCAGCGATGCCGGGAATCCAGCGCTGCTTCTGTTCTTCGGTGCCGAACTTGCTGATGATCGTGCCGTTGATGGCGGGTGACACCACCATCAGCAGCAGCGCGCTACCCGCGGCCGCCATCTCCTCCATCACCAGCGACAACTCGTACATCCCGGCCCCGCCACCGCCGTACTCCTCGGGAAGATTCACTCCGAGGAAGCCGAGTTTGCCTGCCTCCTGCCACAATTCGTCGGTATGCTCGTGTGCACGGGCCTTCTTCAGGTAGTACTCGCTGCCGTATTTGGACGCCCACGCGGCTACGGACTTGCGCAGCGCTTGGCGCTCTTCGTTTTCGATGAAGCTGCTGTCGGTCATTGCGGATCTCCTTCTTGAACGCTTTCGGGCGACTCCACCCTTGCCAGAATGGCGCCCACTTCGACTTGCTGGCCTGTGTTGACGTTGAGCTCGACGAGCGCACCGTCGGTCGGGGCGGTGATGGTGTGCTCCATCTTCATCGCTTCCAGCCAGATCAGCGGCTGGCCGGCTGTGACGGCATCGCCGACCGCGGCGCCAAGCCGGATGACGTTGCCGGGCATGGGCGCTACCAGCGAACCCTTTTCTACCGCCGATCCCGGCTCGGGGAAGCGAGGCAGCGCGACCAGGTGCACCGGGCCGCGCGCCGAGTCGACATACATGTCTGGACCGTAGCGCGCGATTGCGAAACTGCACGCCACACCGTCGCCGTCGGCCAACACGACCTCGACCGGCGTCACCGAGACCAGTCGGGTCGGCTCGTCATCAGCCAGCACCAATCCCGTTCTGGTGAAGCGGTATTCGACTCTGTGTTCGCGGTCGGCCTCGTCGCGGTAGGCCTTCACCTGGTATCCCGACGCAAGGTTGCGCCAACCACTGGGAATCGAGCCGAGGACGGTGGCGGTGACGCGATTGTGTGCCGCGTCGGCGAGCGCGGCGGCGATCGCCGACAATCGGATCGTCGCATCATCGGCCAGCGGAGCCGACAGCTCAGCCAGCCCGTGAGTGTCGAAAAAGGCTGTGTCGGTGGCGCCGTCGAGGAATGCCGGATGACGCAGCACATTGACCAGCAGGTCACGATTGGTGCGCAGGCCGTGTAGGTGAGTTCTGGCCAGCGCGTCGGCGAGCACCAGCGCAGCTTGCGGCCGTGTGGGGGCGTACGAGATCACCTTGGCCAGCATCGGGTCGTAGTGAATCGACACCGCGTACCCACCGGCATTGGGGTCGATGCCCGAATCCAACCGAATGCCGGTTCGCCCGCCCAGTGACGAGAACTCGGACCGAACGACCGGCACGTCGAACGTGTGCACCACGCCCGCCTGCGGCTGCCAGCCTCGGGCGGGGTCTTCGGCATACAGCCGGGCCTCAATCGAATGCCCTTGCGCGGTTGGCGGTTCGGCGTCGAGCCGACCGCCGTCGGCCACGGCGAGCTGCAGCTCGACGAGGTCAAGTCCGGTGGTCTCCTCGGTGACCGGATGCTCGACCTGTAGCCGGGTGTTCATTTCGAGGAAGAAGAACCCGCCGGCGTCGTCGGCGAGGAACTCCACCGTCCCGGCGCCGGTGTAGCCGATCGCCGCGGCAGCCAGCCGGGCCGCCTCGAAAAGTTTGGCGCGCATTCCCGGTGTGCGCTCGACCAGGGGGGACGGGGCTTCCTCGATGATCTTCTGGTGGCGGCGCTGGATCGAGCATTCCCGTTCGCCGACGGCCCACACGGTTCCGTGGCTATCGGCGAGCACCTGGACCTCGACGTGGTGGCCGGTGGGCAGGTAGCGCTCACAGAAGACCGTCGGGTCGCCGAATGCAGACTGGGCCTCACGCCGCGCCGCGGCGACTTCACCAGGCAGAGCCGATAATTCGCGTACCACCCGCATCCCGCGACCGCCACCGCCCGCGGAGGCCTTGACCAGCACCGGCAGCTGGCCTTCGGTGACCGTGTCGGGGTCGAGTTCGTCGAGCACCGGCACACCGGCGGCGGCCATCATCTTCTTGGACTCGATCTTGGAGCCCATCGCCCGCACCGCGTCTACCGGCGGTCCAACCCAAATCAGGCCCGCGCTTTGCACCGCCGCCGCGAACTCGGCGTTTTCCGAGAGGAATCCGTAGCCGGGGTGCACCGCGTCGGCGCCGGCCGCGCGGGCCGCGGCGATGATCTTCTCGGCGTTGAGGTAGTCATTGGTCCGCGGCAGCCGCACCCGGGCGTCGGCCTCGACGACGTGCGGGGCTGCGGCGTCAGGATCGGTGTAGACGGCGACGGTTCCCAGTCCGAGACGACGGCAGGTCGCGAACACCCGTCGGGCGATCTCGCCGCGGTTGGCAACCAGAACTCGAGTGATTCCCATCAGCTCACATCCGGAAGACGCCGAAGTTCGACGTCCCTTTGATCGGGCCATTGGCTATGGCGGACAAACACATTCCCAGTACGGTGCGGGTGTCGCGCGGATCGATCACCCCGTCGTCATAGAGCATCCCGGACAACACCATGGGTAGCGACTCGGCCTCGATCTGGCCTTCGACAGCGGCCCGCATCGCCGCGTCGGCTTCCTCGTCGACTTGCTGGCCGCGTGCCTGGGCGGCGGCCCGGCTCACGATCGACAACACCCCGGCCAGCTGGGCGCCGCCCATCACGGCGGCCTTGGCGCTCGGCCAGGCGAACAGGAACCGCGGGTCGTACGCGCGGCCGCACATGCCGTAGTGGCCGGCGCCGTACGACGCGCCGATCAGCAACGACACGTGCGGGACTGTGGAATTGGAGACGGCGTTGATCATCATTGATCCGTGCTTGATCATGCCGCCCTCTTCGTAGTCCTTGCCCACCATGTATCCGGTGGTGTTGTGCAAGAACAACAGTGGCGTGTTGGAGCGGTTGGCCAGCTGGATGAACTGGGTGGCCTTTTGCGACTCCTCGCTGAACAACACCCCGCGCGCGTTGGCCAGAATGCCCAGCGGGTAGCCGTGCAGCCGGGCCCAGCCGGTGACCAGCGACGAGCCGTACAGCGCCTTGAATTCGTCGAACTCGGAGCCGTCGACGATGCGGGCGATTACTTCCCGGGGATCGAACGGGATGCGCAAATCGGATGGCACGATGCCGATCAGTTCCTCGGCGTCGAACAGCGGCTCGACGACCGGTGCGGGTGCGGGTCCCTGTTTGGCCCAGTTCAGCCGCGCGACGATGCGACGCCCGATGCGGATGGCGTCGAGTTCGTCGACGGCGAAGTAGTCGCCCAAACCCGAGATGCGGGAGTGCATTTCGGCGCCGCCCAGCGACTCGTCGTCGGACTCTTCGCCGGTGGCCATCTTCACCAGCGGTGGGCCGGCCAGAAAGACCTTCGAGCGTTCTTTGATCATCACGACGTGGTCGGACATCCCGGGTACGTATGCCCCGCCCGCCGTGGAGTTACCGAACACCAATGCGATGGTGGGAATCCCGGCCGCAGACAGGCGGGTCAGGTCACGGAACATTTGGCCGCCCGGCACGAACACTTGCTTCTGCGTCGGCAGATCCGCGCCGCCGGACTCGACCAGCGAGATCACGGGCAGCCGGTTTTCGAATGCGATCTGGTTGGCCCGCAGAATCTTTCGCAATGTCCATGGATTGCTCGTGCCACCTTTGACCGTCGGGTCATTGGCGACGATCATGCATTCCACCCCGTTGACGGGGCCGATCCCGGTGACCAGGCTGGCGCCTACCTGGAATTCGCTGCCCCAGGCCGCCAGCGGGCACAACTCCAGGAAAGGGGAGTCGGGGTCGACGAGAAGTTCGATGCGTTCGCGGGCGGTCAACTTGCCGCGGGCGTGGTGACGTTCGACGTACTTGGGGCCGCCACCGCCGAGCGCTTTGGCGAGCTCGGCCTCGATTTCGACGAGTCGGGTGCTCGCCGCCGACGCCGCGTCGGAATAGGCGTCGCCCTTCGGGTCGAGCGTGGATCGCAGGGTGGTCATGACTGATACCCGAGCGTCTTGGCGGCCAGCGAGGTGAGGATTTCGGTTGTGCCGCCCCCGATTCCGATGATCCGCATGTCGCGGTACTGGCGTTCGACTTCGGATTCGGACATGTACCCCATGCCACCGAACAGCTGAACGGCTTGGTTGGCCACCCACTCGCCGGCCTCGACGGCGGTGTTCTTGGCGAAACACACCGGGGCGATGAGGTTGGTGTCGCCGACCAGTTGGCGCTCCACCACATTGCGCCCGTAGACGCGAGCGACATCGATGCGACGGGCCATCTCGGCGAGCGTGTTCTGCACGGCCTGCCGGGAGATCAGCGGACGGCCGAACGTCTCCCGGTCGCGGCACCACTGCGCGGTGATGTCCAGGCACCGCTGGGCGCTCGAATACGCCTGCGCAGCAAGGGCAATGCGCTCGGAGACGAAGGCCTGTGCGATCTGGGCGAAGCCGCTGTTCTCCGCGCCGATCA
Source organism: Mycobacterium sp. (assembly GCF_035570115.1). Taxonomy (GTDB): domain Bacteria; phylum Actinomycetota; class Actinomycetes; order Mycobacteriales; family Mycobacteriaceae; genus Mycobacterium. The sequence goes on along the minus strand of NZ_DATMLH010000243.1, from coordinate 22,799 downwards.
GGTTGGCCGCCGGCACGGCCGCGTCGGTGTAGGACAGCTCCGCCGTGTCCGAGGATCGCCAACCCATCTTGTCCAGCTTGCGGGTGACCTCAAATCCCGGCGTGCCCTTCTCGACCGCCAGCAACGACACCCCGCCCGCGCCGGGTCCACCGGTGCGCACCGCGGTCACGACGTAGTCGGCACGCACCCCGGAGGTGATGTAGGTCTTGGCGCCGTTGACGATGTACTCATCGCCGGCCCGCGTCGCCGTGGTCCGCAAGTGGCCGACATCGGACCCCCCGCCGGGCTCGGTAATCGCCAACGCGCCGATCAGCTCTCCGGCCAACGTCGGGCGGACGAACTTGTCTATCAGCCGCGCGTCGCCGGACGCGATCATGTGCGGCACCGCGATGCCGCAGGTGAACAGCGACGCGAACACGCCGCCGGGAACACCGGCCTCGTGCAGCTCCTCGCAGATGATGACCGCGTCGGCGCCGTCGCCGCCCCCGCCGCCGGCAGCCTCCGGGAAGTTCGCCCCCAGCAATCCGGCCGCGCCCGCGCGCCGGTGCAAGTCGCGCGGCAACTCACCGATCCGCTCCCACTCGTCGACATGCGGCAAGATCTCCCGCTCGGCGAATGAGCGTGTGGTCTTGCGGAGCTGGTCGCGCTCGGGTGTGTCCCAGATAGTCATGGCAGCAGCCCTTCCGGAATGTCGAGATGGCGGCTACGCAGCCATTCGCCCAGCCCCTTGGCCTGAGGGTCGAATCGCGCCTGGTAGGCAACGCCCTGGCCGAGGAACTCCTCGATGACGAAATTCAGCGCGCGCAGGTTGGGTAGCAGGTGACGGGTGACCGGCAGGTCGGCCGTCTCGGGTAGCAGCTCTTTGAGCGTCTCGACGGTGAGGGTGTTGGCCAGCCAGCGCCACTGCTCCTCGGTGCGCACCCACACTCCGACGTTGGCCGAGCCGCCCTTGTCACCGCTGCGGGCCGCCGCGACCCGGCCCAGCGGCGCCCGGCGGACCGGCGCAGCCGGCAACGGCTCCGGCAGCGGTAGCGGATCAGCCGGGGCGAGCTCGAGAGTATCGGTGGCAGAGGGAATCTCGACGCGGGTGCCATCGGCATGCACTGCGATGTGCGGCACCCGGGCGGCGTCGACGTAGCCGGGGGTAAATACCCCGTACACCTGACCGTCGCCGGGCGGAGCGGTGACCGTGAAGCCCGGATAACTGGCGAGTGCCAATTCCACTGCGGCTGCAGAAAACTGGCGTCCGACGTTCGCAGGGTCGGGGTCGCGGACCACGCAGCGAAGCAGGGCGCTGGCCGCTTCTTCGGTATCGGCGTCGGCGTGGTCGGTGCGGGCCAGGGTCCAGTCCAACTCGGCGGGCTTGACGGTGAGTGCACCCTCCAATTGGCGACGTACCAACTCGGCCTTTTCTTCGATATCCAGGCCGGTCAGCACGAACGTCATCGCGTTGCGGAACCCGCCGATGCTGTTCAGCGAGACCTTCAGCGTCGGCGGCGGCGGTTCGCCGGCCACCCCGCTGATCTTCACCCGATCGGCGCCGTCCGCGGACAGTTCGATGGTGTCCATCCGGGCCGTGACATCCGGATTGGCGTAGCGAGCGCCGCCGACCTCGTAGAGCAGTTGCGCGGTGACGGTGTCAACGCTGACCAACCCGCCGGTGCCCGGGTGCTTGGTGATCACCGACGTGCCGTCGGCGTGGATCTCGGCCAGCGGGAAACCGGCATAGGTCAAATCCGGGACTTCGGTGAAAAACGAGAAGTTGCCGCCGGTGGCTTGGATGCCGCATTCGATCACGTGGCCGGCGACCACGGCGCCGGCCAGTTGCTGATAGTCGGTGCGGTCCCAGCCGAAATGTGCGGCCGCCGGCCCGACGGTCACCGACGCGTCGGTGACCCGGCCGGTGACGACGACGTCGGCGCCGCTGTTGAGGCAGTCGACGATGCCCCAGGCTCCCAGGTAGGCATTGGCTGTCAGCGGCGCGCCCAGCCCCAGTTCCTTGGCGCGTGCCGCCAGGTCGTCACCGTCGACGTGGGCGACCTGGGCCGGCACACCCAGGCGCTGCGCCAGGGCGCGCGCCGCGTCGGCGAGGCCAGCGGGGTTCAGGCCGCCGGCGTTGGCGACGATGCGCACCCCGCGGTCGTGCGCCAGGCCCAGGCACTCCTCGAGCTGGGTCAGGAAGGTCTTGGCGTAGCCGCGATCAGGGTGTTTCATCCGGTCGCGGCCAAGAATCAGCATGGTCAACTCGGCCAGGTAGTCACCGGTGAGGTAATCCAGCTCGCCGCCGGTCAGCATCTCGCGCATCGCGGCGAGTCGGTCACCGTAGAAACCCGAGCAGTTCCCAATCCGGACCGGCGCAGAGGAAGCACCCGAAGAAGCCATGCCTGTCTCCTCCCTCCAGCCTTCAGCCGGACCTCACCAACCAACCGGTAGGTTAGCGGGTACCGCAGGTGTCACGTCAAGGATGGTCCTTCGTGATAGGGGCTGCGCCTGCCAGGTCCGGGTGCCGATTTTTGTGCGCAGCAGGTCACCGACTATTATCAACAGCAACTTCGCTGTCGAGCATGCTTGCGCGGCGACCCCCCTACCAGTAGTAAGGCCCATTATGGCTGTGCCAAAGCGCAGGATGTCGCGCGCGAACACCCGGAGCCGGCGCGCGCAGTGGAAGGCCGCCAAGCCCGAACTTGTCGGTGTGACCGTGGCCGGCCAGCACCACAAGGTGCCGCGCCGGCTGCTCAAGGCGGCGCGCCTCGGACTGATTAACCTGGATCGCCGCTAACTTTTTCGCCATGAGCCTTGCCGCCCGGCAACGACGCGGGCCGCGCTGCGGCCCGCCGAAGAGCTGGGCAATTAGCCCGCGCGCCTCTCAGGCCGCTCTCAGGCGATTGGATGAAACTGGTGGCCGTGCGAATTCTTGTCGTTGACGACGATCGGGCGGTGCGCGAGTCGCTGCGCCGCTCGCTTTCCTTCAATGGTTATTCGGTCTCGTTGGCGGAAGACGGCGTCGAGGCTCTTGAGATGATCGCCGCCGACCGGCCCGATGGGCTGGTTCTCGACGTCATGATGCCGAGGCTGGACGGCCTGGAAGTATGCCGTCAGCTGCGCAGCACGGGTGACGATCTGCCGATCCTGGTGCTGACCGCCCGCGACACGGTCTCCGAACGGGTTGCTGGGCTCGACGCCGGCGCCGACGACTATCTGCCGAAGCCGTTCGCACTTGAAGAGCTGTTGGCCCGTATGCGGGCGCTGTTGCGCCGCACCAGAATCGAAGACTCCGCCGAGTCCGTGGCCATGACGTTCGGAGATCTCACCCTCGACTCGGTGACCCGTGAAGTCACTCGCGGGGAACGCCAGATCAGCCTCACCCGCACCGAATTCGCTCTTTTGGAGATGTTGATCGCCAATCCGCGACGGGTGCTGACCCGCAGCCGGATTCTCGAGGAGGTGTGGGGCTTCGACTTTCCCACCTCAGGTAACGCGCTGGAAGTGTACGTCGGATACCTGCGTCGCAAGACCGAAGCAAATGGAGAGCCGCGATTGATCCACACCGTGCGCGGGGTGGGTTACGTGCTTCGCGAAACACCGCCCTGATGCCCTTGTTCCATCGGCGGAGTCGAGCTCAGCTGCGAGCCAGCACCTCGTTGTCGCTGCGGTGGCGGGTGATGCTGCTGGCGATGTCAATGGTGGCGATGGTGGTCATCCTGATGGCGGTCGCCGTGTACGCGGTGATCTCCGCCGCACTCTACAAAGACATCGACAACCAGCTGCAGAGCAGAGCGCAGCTGTTGATTGCCAGCGGATCGTTGGCGGCCGATCCCGCGAAAGCCATCGAGGGCACCGCCTATTCGGACGTCAACGCGATGCTGGTGAACCCCGGCCGATCGATCTTCACGGCCAACCAGGAGGGCCAGACACTGCCGGTCGGACCGGCGGAGAAGGCGGTCATCCGCGGCGACCTGTTCATGTCGCGGCGCACGGTGGCCGATCAGCGAGTACTGGCTGTTCATTTGCCGAACGGGAGCTCGCTGCTGATCTCCAAGAGTTTGGCGCCGACCGACGCGGTGATGACGAAGCTTCGCTGGGTACTGCTCATCGTCGGCGGGGTCGGCGTCGCTGTGGCCGCGGTTGCCGGTGGGATGGTCACCCAGGCCGGTCTCCGTCCGGTGGGCCGGTTGACCGAGGCGGCCGAGCGGGTGGCCCGCACCGACGACCTGCGGCCCATCCCGGTGTTCGGCAGCGACGAATTGGCACGGCTGACCGAGGCATTCAACTTGATGCTGCGAGCCTTGGCCGAATCTCGGGAACGCCAGACACGTCTGGTCGCCGATGCCGGCCACGAGCTGCGCACCCCGCTGACCTCGCTGCGTACCAACGTTGAGCTGCTGATGGCCGCGATGGAACCGGGTGCGCCGCCGCTGCCTGAACAGGAGATGGTCGATCTGCGGACCGATGTGATCGCGCAGATCGAGGAATTGTCAACGCTGGTAGGCGATTTGGTAGACCTGACCCGAGACGATGCCGGCGAAGTGGTGCACGAACCCGTCGACGTCAGCGAGATCGTCGACCGCTCCCTTGAGCGAGTACGGCGGCGCCGCAACGACATTGAGTTCGACGTCGACGTGAAGCCCTGGCAGGTATACGGCGACTCCGCCGGCCTGTCGCGTGCGGTGCTCAACCTGATGGACAATGCGGCCAAGTGGAGTCCGTCGGGGGAGACGGTGGGTGTCCGGCTCCGGCAGCTGGACTCATCGCATGCCGAGTTGGCGGTGTCCGACCACGGGCCGGGGATTCCGGCGCAGGAGCGGGCACTGGTGTTCGAACGCTTCTTCCGCTCGACCGCGGCGCGGGCGATGCCCGGATCGGGTCTTGGGCTGGCGATCGTCAAACAGGTGGTCCTCAATCACGGCGGCGCGCTGCGCGTCGAAGACACCGTCCCAGGTGGCCAGCCCCCGGGGACGTCGATCTATGTGTTGCTGCCCGGACGGCCGATCCCGCCATTGCAGTACCCGACTCCTGAGGCGGCTGCGGCGAATGTTAATTCCTCGAGAAAAACGGGGAACTCTCCAGGCGCAGCGAACGTTGTCTCAGTCGAATCTCAGACCACGCAGGCAAGGTAGTTCTCCAGTTACTGTTTGAGTCTGAACCGACCGTTGAAGGAAAGAGTGACCTAGCGACATGACGAATCAGCCGAGGTATTCGCCACCGCCGCAGCAGCCCGGGTACGGCCCGGTGTCCGATCAGCGTGGGGCCCCAGGCTATTCCGGTCACGGACAGCAGCAAACCTATCCTCAGCACTACGACTGGCGTTACGGTCAGCAGCCGCAGTACCGGCAGCAGCCGTACGGCTCGTTTGGCGGCGGTCAGCCCGGCCCAGCCGGCGGCCCGCCGACTGCACAATTGGGCGTACCCCGAAAGCGATCGCGCGGAGGAGCTTTGGCCGTCGGTGCGTTGGCGATCGCGGTCGTATCGGCCGGCATCGGCGGTGCGGCGGCGTCGGTGGTCGACCACAACGGTCATCTCTCCATCGCGAGCGACGGATCGACGTTCGGGGGCGCGGCTCCAAGCCTGCCGGCCGGGAACACCCCGGTAGGCACTGTCGAGCAGGTCGCCGCCAAGGTGGTACCCAGTGTGGTCATGCTGGAGACCGATCTCGGTCGTCAGTCCGAGGAGGGTTCGGGCATCATCTTGTCCTCGGACGGGTTGATCTTGACCAACAACCACGTCGTCGCCACTGCGGCTAATCCCGGTCACGCCGCTGCGCCGCGGGAGCGCAGTCCCAAGGAGCCGGACAGCCCGCCGGACCCAGCTGCCCCCCCGGAGTCAGGTGGCCCCCGGGAGCCGGACAGCGGACGGCCCAACGGAAAGCCGAAGACCACGGTGACGTTCTCCGACGGGCGCACCGCAGAGTTCACCGTGGTGGGAGCAGACCCCACCACTGACATCGCAGTGGTTCGGGTGCAAGGCATTTCAGGATTGACACCGATCAGTCTCGGCTCATCAGCGAACCTGCGCGTCGGCCAGCCGGTGATGGCCGTCGGGTCGCCGCTCGGTCTGGAGGGCACGGTGACCACCGGCATCGTCAGCTCACTCAACCGCCCGGTGTCCACGACCGGCGAGACGGGTAACCAGAACACCGTTCTCGATGCGATCCAGACCGACGCCGCGATCAACCCTGGTAACTCCGGCGGCGCGTTGGTCAACATGAGCGGGCAGCTGGTCGGCGTCAACTCTGCGATCGCCACACTGGGCGGTGACTCGCCCGATGCGCAGAGCGGTTCGATCGGACTTGGCTTTGCGATCCCGGTCGATCAGGCCAAGCGGATCGCCGACGAGTTGATCAAGACCGGAACGGCGGCGCATGCGTCGCTGGGCGTTCAGGTCACCAACGACAAGGGCACACCAGGCGCCAAAGTCGTCGAGGTGGTACCGAATGGTGCGGCGGCAGCCGCCGGCCTGCCGGGCGGCGTCGTGGTCACCAAGGTCGACGACCGCACAGTCAACAGCGCCGACGCCTTGGTCGCCGCCGTGCGATCCAAGGCACCTGGCGACAAAGTCACGCTGACTTATAGAGATCCATCGGGCGACAGCAAGACCGTGCAGGTCACCCTGGGCAAGGCGCAGCAGTGATGAGAGTCGCTGCATCGCGGTCGGACCCCAGATATACGGTTGCAACCATGGAACAGAGCGCCGAGTTGGTCGGCAGGGCACTCGTCGTGGTCGTCGACGACCGGACCGCGCACGGAGATGAGGACCACAGCGGGCCACTGGTCACCGAACTGCTCACCGAAGCGGGCTTCGTTGTCGACGGCGTGGTCGCCGTCGCTGCCGACGAGGTGGAGATCCGCAACGCACTGAACACTGCGGTGATCGGGGGAGTGGATCTGGTGGTATCGGTCGGCGGCACCGGCGTCACGCCGCGCGACGTCACCCCGGAAGCCACCCTGGATATTCTCGATCGCGAACTCCTCGGCATCTCCGAGGCCATCCGGGCGTCAGGCTTGTCGTCGGGCATCATCGACGCCGGCTTGTCACGTGGTTTGGCGGGCATCTCGGGAAGCACCCTGGTGGTCAACCTCGCCGGTTCGCGATACGCGGTGCGCGACGGCATGGCTACTTTGAATCCGTTGGCGACCAGCATCATCGGCCAACTCTCCAGCTTGGAGATTTGACTCCGGCATGACCATGCGAGCCGGTGACGACCGCGAGGTGCTACCGCAGACATCGGCGGACGAGCGTGATCCGGACGCGAGTCGCGATGTCGAAGATCATGAGCAATGGCTGCGCGACAACGCGCCCCCGCACCACAGCTGAACCGCCCGCCGGGAACTACTTGTCCTCGATGACGCCGCCCTCCGGGGCGTTGGCGGAGTGATGGGCGGATGAGCTGCCCTCCGACTCGGCGAGCAGATCCCGGATCTGGGTGAGCAGGCTGAGTTCGGTGTCCTCCGCTTGCTTGACCTCACCACGCTTGCGCAACGTGTTGAACGGCAGCACGACCAAGAAGTAGACCACTGCCGCTACCAGTATGAAGTTGATTGCGGCGGATATAGCGACGTTGAAGTCGATGAATTGCCCGCCGCCGATATCGATTTTCAAGAGCCCGACGTTGGACTTTCCGCCGGCACCGATCCGGTTTATCAGCGGCTGAATGACGCTTTCAGTGAACTTGGTGACCAAACCGGTAAACGCGGTACCGATCACCACCGCTACAGACAGGTCGATGACGTTGCCGCGTGAGAGAAACTCCCTGAAACCCTTCAACATCGGGATGTCCTTTCTGCAGTGGGTATGCCACAAAGCAATTGGAGCCTAAGCAAAAACTAGCCGAGTCGGGCTGGCCGTGCGCGAGTTTGCTCTTTATCCGGCCAGACACTCAGTGCAAGGTGAGGGTCACCGTTTGCGCCAATGCCGCTTCAGCCACCGCATTGGCCGCGGCGGCCGGTAGCGCCACCAGGACCACGCGCTCGCTGGTCGCGGCCTGAGCCTTCTGCTTCGCCGAGACCAGGACCACGATCGCGTCGGTGGCAACGACCCTCGCGGTCGCTTGGGAGCTGGTCTCTGACGCGGCGACGATGTCGACGACGTCGCCGGGTCGCACCAGGTCCGCGAGTGCGCTGTCCACTGGATGGACCGGCACGAGCCGCGCGTCTGGCCCCGCGGCCGACTCGGCCAGCCGGCGGCCCAGCAACCGGACGTCTGTCAGCACCTCACCGCGCCGGGCCGGCCCGGCCAGTGTCGAACCGACGATAGTGTCGATGTCGGATTGTGAGCCGTCGGGAATGGTTGGTGTTAAACGCTTTTCGAGCCGAAGATCGTCGGCAGTCAGTGCAGCCCCCGGGCTGAGATCGCGGGCTGCCACCACTACCTGGGCGCGCTCGCCGTCGGGGTTGGGCCGCAGGGCCGCAACACCGGCAAGGACGACGAGCCCGGCCGCGGCGATTCGCCGGGCCAGTAGGGTTCGCGACCAGTCCGGGCGCAACCACTGTGAGATCCGGGCCGGTAGCGACGGATTCAGTGATTTCAGGGAATCCCCCACGCCGCAACGGTAAGTGCGGCTGGGTACTGAGCGCGGCCGCCGGGACGCCGCTTTGTGGATAACCGGCTAGCTGGCGGCGGCCGTCGCTGACTTCGAGCTTGCCGAGTCCGACTTCTCGCTAGAGGTACTCGGCTTTTCCGATGAGCCGGACTTTTCGCTGCTACTCGAACCGTCCGTGCCCGAAGACGAGCTCGTCTTGGCCGACCCATTGGTCGAACTTTTCGCCGCCTCACGGCTGTCCGTGCGGTAGAAACCGCTGCCCTTGAACACCACGCCAACGGAGTTGAACAGTTTGCGCAGCCGGCCCGAGCACTGCTCGCATGTGGTCAGGGCGTCGTCGGTGAAGGCCTGAACCACATCGAAGCGATTGCCGCACTCGGTGCATGCGTAGCTGTAAGTCGGCACAGAAACCTCCGTGATGGTCTAAACGGTTAGCACTCTACAGTCTCAAGTGCTAGAACCGCTATGTGGCGCGTGTCATTCCCGCCCGGCGCGGCCGGTGGAGGGACACGCTGGCGCTGCTGATCATCGTCGTGATCGCCGCCGGTGTCGGGTGGCTCTACGTCCGCGACGTCCGAAGCCGGGAACCCGCCCCGCAGGAGTTGCCCGCCACCCCGGCCTACGACACGGTCCGGCGGCAGCTCGAGGCGCTGCCCGTCAAGGGGTGGGATCGCTTCGAGGACTTCAATCGCGCCCGGTTCGGCGAGCCCTGGAGCGACGACGTCAACGTGGAGTTCGGGCACAACGGCTGCAACACCCGCGACGACATCCTGCGGCGCGACCTGGTCGACCTGCAGGTGCGGCCGGGGACCTGCTTCGCGCAAAGTGGCATCCTGCACGACCCCTACACCGGAGCGACCATCGTTTTCGTGCGCGGCCCGGATACCTCGCCCGCGGTGCAGATCGACCATGTGGTGTCGCTGTCCGATGCTTGGTACAAGGGCGCTCGCGGCTGGGACGACCAACGCCGCCGCGACTTCGCCAACGATCCGCGCAATCTGTTGGCTGTCGCCGGTCAGGTCAACTTCGACAAGGCGTTTCGCGACGCCGCTTCATGGTTGCCGCCGAACGTGGCATTTCGCTGCGCGTTCGTCGCCCGTCAGGTCGAGGTCAAGACCGACTACCAGCTGTGGGCGTCGGGCCGAGAGAAAGACGCGATGCGAGGGGTGCTGCGGGGCTGCTAGGTGTCGCCGAGTTCGATCAGGCCGCGTCGGGGAGTCAGCGCATGCGTCATCAACACGTCGTGCGGCTCACACGGCAATTCGTCAAGCAGCTCCTCGTCGCGGATCACGGCGATCAGGCGCGCTCGCGGATCCCGGTGCACCAACGTGCGGTCGTAGAAACCGCGGCCACGGCCCAGACGCACGCCGGCCCGGTCGACGGCGAGCGCGGGAACCAGCACGACGCTCGCCTCGGCCAGGGTCGTCGCCGGCAGCCACGGCCGGGCCGGTTCGAGCAATCCGAAGCGGGCGGCCACCAGTTGGCCCGGCCGGTATTCACCCCACTGCAGCGCCACCGGGGAGTCGTCGGCGGTGGTACGCGCGACCGGCAGCAGCACGCGGCCACCTCGTCGCAGCACCACATCCAGCATCTCGATCGATCCCGGCTCGGTGCCCACCGGGACATAGGCGCATACGGTGCTCGCGCTGCTCACCAACGCTTCGAGGTGTTCGGCCAACGACCGCGCCTCGTCGGCCCCGATCTCGTCGGGCACCGAACGGCGGGCCGCCAACAGCCGTTCGCGCAGTGCGCCCTTAGCCGTCTTCGCCATACCGTCAACGATGACAGCCGCGCCGTACACCCCGCCACAGCGACTGGACAGCAGGCTGCGATTATGGTGTGAACGATGTCACGCTCACAGGGTCTGGTGCCTCGCACCGCGATCGTGCCCGCGGCCGGGTTGGGTACGCGTTTCCTGCCCGCGACCAAAACCGTGCCCAAAGAGCTGTTGCCCGTCGTCGACACGCCCGGCATCGAATTGGTCGCCGCCGAAGCCGCCGAGGCCGGCGCCGAGCGGCTGGTGATCATCACCTCCGAGGGCAAGGACAGCGTCGTCGCACACTTCGTCGAAGACTTGGTGCTCGAAGGCACGCTGGAGGCGCGCGGCAAGGCGGCAATGCTGGCGAAGGTGCGTCGTGCGCCACAGCTGATCAAGGTCGAATCGGTCGTGCAGGCCGAGCCGCTCGGACTGGGACACGCCATCAGCTGCGTGGAGCCGGTGCTGTCAGCCGACGAGGATGCTGTCGCGGTGTTGTTGCCCGACGACCTGGTGCTGCCGACCGGCGTGCTGGAGACGATGGCGAAGGTGCGTGCCGAGCAGGGCGGCACGGTGTTGTGTGCGATCGAGGTTTCTCCCGAAGAGATAAGCGCATACGGGGTTTTCGACGTCGAGCCGGTGCCCGGCGCGCACGAGGACGTGCTGAAGGTCAACGGCATGGTGGAAAAGCCGAAGCAGGAAGACGCTCCGTCGATGTACGCGGCGGCTGGTCGCTACATTCTCGACCGCGCCATTTTCGACGCGTTGCAACGCATTGATCGAGGCGCCGGCGGTGAAATGCAGCTCACCGACGCGATCGCGCTGCTGATCCGCGAAGGGCATCCGGTCCACGTTGTGGTGCATCGTGGCTCCCGACACGACTTGGGAAATCCGGGCGGCTACCTCAAGGCTGCGGTTGACTTTGCATTGGACCGTGACGATTACGGCCCGGAATTGCGGCGGTGGCTGGTGACTCGATTGGGCCTGGCCGAAGACTAGCGGCGGCGCCCGTCGACGACAGAAAGGCGCGCTGTGCGTTCGGTGGAGGAGCAGCAAGCCCGGGTGTCGGCTGCTGCGGTGGCGCCCAGACCGGTGCGCGTTGCTATTGCCGAGGCGCAGGGGCTGATGTGCGCCGAAGAAGTTGTGACGGAGCGTCCGCTGCCGGGTTTTGATCAGGCCGCGATCGACGGCTATGCGGTACGCAGTGTGGACGTGCTGGGTGTCGGTGAGTCCGATCCGTCCAGCGATCAAACCGGCGACGACCATCTGCGCGCGGTCCCGGGCGAGGCGGTGGAATCGCCGGCCGCGCCCGGTGGAGTCACCTTGCCGGTGATGGGCAACGTCGAAGCCGGCACGCGCATACCCAGCAGGCTGCAGCCGGGGCAGGCCGTGCGAGTGCAGACCGGCGCCCCACTGCCGACGCTGGCGGATGCGGTCTTGCCGCTGCGATGGACGGATGGCGGGCAGTCGCGGGTGCGGGTGCTGCGCGGCGTGCGGTCGGGTGCCTACGTGCGGCGCACCGGCGACGACGTCCAGCCGGGTGACGTGGCGGTGCGGGCCGGGACGATCATCGGTGCCGCCCAGGTCGGGCTACTGGCCGCGGTTGGCCGCGAGCGGGTTTTGGTCCACCCGCGCCCGCGGGTGTCGGTGCTCGTGGTGGGCGGTGAGCTGGTTGATATCTCGCGCACTCCCGGCAACGGACAGGTCTACGACGTCAACTCCTATGCCCTGGCGGCGGCCGGCCGGGACGCGGGCGCCGAGGTGAACCGTGTCGGCATCGTCAGCAACGACGCAGGAGAGCTCGGTGAAGTCGTCGAGGGCCAGCTCAACCGTGCCGAGATCGTGGTGATCGCCGGCGCGGTCGGTGGCGCGGCGGCCGAGGCCGTGCGCTCTGTGCTCTCCGAACTCGGCGAGATGGAAGTCACCCGGGTTGCGATGCATCCGGGATCCGTCCAGGGGTTCGGGCAGCTGGGCCGCGAAGGTGTCCCGACGTTTCTGTTGCCGGCCAACCCTGTCAGTGCGTTGGTCGTGTTCGAGGTGATGGTCCGACCGCTGATCCGGTTATCGCTGGGCAAGCGGCAGCCGATGCGCCGGGTAGTGCAGGCCCGCACGCTCTCACCGATCAGTTCGGTGCCCGGCCGCAAAGGCTTTCTGCGGGGCCAGCTGATGCGTGACCAGGACACCGGCGAATACCTGGTGCAGGCGCTGGGCGGCGCGCCCGGCGCCTCGTCGCACCTGCTGGCGACGCTGGCTGAGGCAAACTGTCTGGTTGTGGTTCCCCGCGAGGCCGAGCAGATCCGCACCGGCGAGGTCGTCGACGTGGCGTTTCTGGCTCAGCGTGGCTGAACGACACGGTGGCTGCTGCTCGTGAACTCGTGGCGCTCCAGCTCCCAGCATCCCGGCTGGCCGACGATCGTGGGACCGCTGCGGGTTTCTGCCGGTGTGATCCGGCTGCGTCCGGTGCGTATGCGCGACGCCGCGCAGTGGAGCCGCGCCCGGCTGGCCGACCGAGCCCATCTGGAGCCCTGGGAGCCCAGCGCCGAGGCTGATTGGACTGCGCGCCATACAATTTCGTCTTGGCCGGCGGTGTGTTCGAGTCTGCGTTCAGAAGCCCGCAAAGGCCGCATGTTGCCGTATGTGATCGAACTGGAAGGCCAGTTCTGTGGGCAGCTGACGATCGGTAATGTGACGCACGGGGCATTACGGTCGGCCTGGATCGGCTACTGGGTGTCCAGCTCGGTCACCGGTCGCGGGGTCGCCACCGGTGCGTTGGCACTGGGCCTCGATCACTGCTTCGGCCCGGTCATGTTGCATCGCGTGGAAGCCACCGTGCGACCGGAGAATGCCGCGAGCCGGGCAGTGCTAGCAAAGGTCGGATTCCGCGAGGAGGGGCTGCTGCGCCGTTACCTCCAGGTCGACGGGGACTGGCGGGATCACCTCTTGGTGGGTCTGACGGCCGAAGAGGTCTATGCCTCGGTGACGTCGGCTCTGGTGCGCGACGGGCACGCCAGCTGGGCGTAGTGACGCGAACCTTCGTGTTGCAAATGTGACATTTGTGACTGTTGGTGCTTGTAAGTAGCAAATTACAGGTGTGTAATTGTCCTGGGCGCGCCTCGACCGGATGCGCCGGCTGCCGGCCTAGCCTGGCGGGGAAAGGAGCAGGTCACCATGCCAAGCATCCCGCAATCATTGTTGTGGATATCGCTCGTGGTGCTCTGGTTGTTCGTGCTGGTTCCCATGCTGATCAGTAAGCGCGACGCGGTGCGGCGCACCAGTGACGTGGCTTTGGCGACCCGCGTGCTCAACAGCGACGCCGCAGCCCGGCTGCTCAAACGCGGGGGACCAGCGGCAGGGCATCGCAGCGACCCTGACTGGCAGCCCGAGGAAGACGAACACGACGACGACCTGGACGACCTCGACTCGGATGACACCGAGGAAGTGCCGCTGGCGCGCGTCGACGTCGTCATGGCCGCAGCCGCGATGTCCGTCGAGGAGCCCCGGCTTGACTGTCAAGATGCTGAAACGCTTCGGGCGGGCGACAGCGCGGTGGTGGCAGACGCGCTGCCCACGGTCGAGGAGCAGCCGGAGTCGGCGGTCGAGGACGAGACCGCGGATGGCGACGACGCCGAGGCAGAGTTTGACACCGAGGATGCCGACGACGTCGACGACGACGCCGATCAATACGAATACATCGACGACACATCGGGGATACCGGTCGCCGAGGAACCGTCGGCGACCGTCACTCACGCATTCTCGCGGCGGCATCGATACGACCCGGAGACCGCCGCGGCGAGCATCGCCCGCAAATACGCCTCCCGTAAGCGGGTGCTGATGGTGATGGCGCTGATGTTGGTCGGATCGGCGGCGGCAGCATTCCTGCTGACCCCAACGGCGTGGTGGTTCTGCGGCAGCATCTCCGCGGTGACGGTGCTCTACCTGGGATATCTGCGCCGTCAGACCCGGATCGAGGAGCGAGTGCACCGCCGCCGGGTGCAGCGGATGGCGCGGTCGCGCCTGGGTGTGGAGAACGCCTACGACCGCGAGTTCGACGTGGTTCCGTCGCGGCTGCGGCGCCCGGGTGCCGTGGTTCTGGAGATCGATGACGAAGATCCGGTCTTCGAACATCTCGACTATGCGCCGTACGCGCGCGATTACGGCTGGCACCGGGATCTGCCGCGAGCCGCCGGGCAGTAATGGTTCGGCAACGCCAACCACGACTGGTAGCCTGCTAGCGATCAGGGGCTATGGCGCAGTTGGTAGCGCGACTCGTTCGCATCGAGTAGGTCAGGGGTTCGAATCCCCTTAGCTCCACCAGCCTGACCTGCGGTTTAACCCAAAACCTGCCGCCGTCAGCGGGACAGGGACCGCAGTGGGACCGCAGCACGAATAGCTGGGTTCAGATTGGCAGCAACGTCGTCGTCAAACAGGTCGGCGTACACTTCCAACGTCATCGGAAGCTTTGGCGTGCCCGAGCATCCGTTGCACCGCTTTGACATTCGCGCCCGCCGACACCGCCAGGCTCGCCGCGCTGTGCCGCAGGTCGTGCGGGTTATCGACGGAAACGACTCGTCGGCCATCTGGCACTTCTTCACCGCTGGCTCAAACACCCGAGCCCGCCAGTTCGAATTGCGCAGCACCCCGCCACGCATGTCGGTGAACACCAGATCGTCGCGACCCTTGCCCACCATCAGCGCGGCCAGCTCGTCGGCCAGGACCGCCGGGAACGGCACCGAGCGCCGCTCCCACGACTTCGGCGTGCTCCATACAGGCGCGCGCGGAGGCCAGCCGGGCCATAGCTGGCGCCGTGGACTGGCCGAAGGTCGCCCGGGAAGTCCAAGAGCTCAACAACTTCCGCGCTGAGCGGTCCTGGGTACAGAGGCAGCTCCACTAATGACCTACCACGAGATGTCGTGGGGCGAACCAGCTTGGCCGGCGGATGATCCGGGACCGCCCGAGCCGCCGCTCGACGCGCAGCCACCGATAAACAATCACCATCCCGACACCCCCGTTCTCGCCGACAAGGTGCTCACCCGATCAGCATTACGGAACCTGCCGAAGCCCGAACCGCTGATCGACGACACTCTCGACAGGGCCACCTTCGCGCTGCTGTACGGCGCGAAAAGTGCCTACAAGACGTTCGTGGTACTCGACTGGGGGTTATCTGCGGCGACCCACACCAGTTTGGACGTGAGGCATGGCCTGGCGGTTCCTGCGTGTCTCGGTGACCGTCGAAACATGACGAGTAGTGGACTACTTGCCTCAGTTGCAGGGTTTTGGCTCACCATCGAACCGTAGCCAAGTGCTCGACTCCAGCGGGTCACTGAACAGGAGAACAAATCATGATCATCCTCGGTGTTGCGGCGTCGGCTCGGTTCGGTGTGGACGGGCAGACCGATGCGTTTTTCTTTTCACCCACTTACCAACAAGACCCGGCCACTGCTGAACCCATGGGACTGTTGCAACTCTGCTCGTTCCAGGGGGAGATCCTGCGTGAGGGGCAACACGCCGCTCCCCCCAAGTGGGAAGGGCCCGCCGGCGTCGGTAATCCAGTGGTGGCCTTTCCATATTGGGCCGGGCTGGCCGCGTCGGCGCAGTTCGGCTTGCCCAACCAGACTGACGTGTTCGCCGTGTCGACCGAGGGTCAGCTGATGGTCGCCTGGGTCGACGGGGCACTCACTTGGGGCGGTCCGATGGGCATCGGTGGCACGGGGGTCTTTCCGGCGGGCGCCCCCGTGGCCGCGTCGGCGCAGTTCGGTGTCCCTAATCAGACTGACGTGTTCGCCGTGTCGACCGAGGGTCAGCTGATGGTCGCCGCGGTCCAGGAGGCTGGCGAGTGGGCCCCGCCGATGGGCATCGGTGGCGCGGGGGTCTTTCCACAGCGGGCCGCGCTGGCCGCGTCGGCGCAGTTCGGTGTGCCTAATCAGACTGACGTGTTCGCCGTGTCGAACGAGGGTCAGCTGATGGTCGCCTGGGTCGACGGAGCCGGCAAGTGGGCGGGGCCCGCCGTCATCGGTAACGTGAGCACGTCGGGCGGCGGTTATGGGCTGGCTGCGTCGGCGCAGTTCGACCTAATCGGCCCGCCCAATCGCACCGACGTGTTCATTCAGACCGGGCAGCAGATCCTAGTCACCTGGGTCGACGGGGCTGGCAAATGGACCCTGCCAGGGCCGATAGCAACTTTCCCAGCGTTGGGATAAGTCCAACAAAATGGGCCGCTGATGCGATCACGTCGCCGACGAGCTGGCCCGCAAGCTGACACCGGTGCCGAAAGAGCAGGCCCCACGACGTCGGCGGTGATTACATCTCGGAATTGACTAGGCAGCTGGTGTGTCTTGGCAGGAAACCGTCAGGCCGCCCCCGTATCCGTCACGGCTTGCCAAAGGGCTCGCCTTAATCTGCTATCTCCGGACCTTTGTGGTCGCGTGGACGCTCGCTCACCTGATTCTCGTGGGTCCTGTCAGTTGGCGGTCCGCAGCCGGTCCGCAGCGGGTACGCAGCAGAGTTTCTTGCGGGTTCCGGTAACCGCCACGCCCAACGATTTGACCAGCGGTTTTCTTGCGCAGCCAACACACCTTGGCGTGACAAACGCCCAGATAGTCTCGTTCGCATCGAGTAGGTCTGGGGTTCGAATCCCCTTAGCTCCACAGAGGGAACTGCAGCGCAGTGGGTACGCAGCAGATCGGATCGCTACGCTCCAAGTTTTTGACGGCAACGCTGTCCGGGTCTTCGTCGAATAGGTCGGCGTACACGTCCATCGTCATGGAAGCTTTGGCGTGCCCGAGCATCCGTTGCACCGCTTTGACATTCGCTCCCGCGCTGACCGCCAGACTCTTCTCACTGCATCTCTTGCCTGCTCAGCGGCTCTTGCGGATCTTTGCCTGATGGAAAGTAGACAAAATCCCGGCCGGACCATGTCAGAACGTCCGATGTGGGATCGCCGTTAAATCGTCCGATCACCGTCGCGGCAATCGGCTGAGTCGATGCGCGCAGCGTCTTCCAATTCGGACCGCCGACAGGAACCGTGAACTCCCAGTTGCCCGTACTCGGTTCGCTCCGCATTAGGTCCGCGTAGCCCGTTCCGGCGAAGTCCGCCACGCGCAAGCCATCGACGGAGCTTAGGCCCGGCGGCGTCGCTCCAATGTCCGTCCACTCCTGATTCAGTCCGGCCACAAGCCATCTGCCGTTGTCCGCCCGAATAGCCTCGGTCCTTCCCGTGTGTTGAAAATCGCCAAAGAGAAGTTCCGGGGTCTGGTGGACGTCATCACCCATCAGCTTCCAGTTCCTTCCACCCGGACCGTAAAACCATTGCGTGCCCGTCGCGAGAAAGAGGTCTGCATTACCATCGCCGTCAAAGTCACCGACAGCAAGGTTTGAGATTGGCGATGCCGTCGTATTGATGGTTTGCCACGGCGAAATTCCCGCCCAGGAGACGTCGATGTTCGGACCGTGTAATGCGATCACATCGGTTCGTCCGTCGCCATCGAGGTCCCCAAAAAGAAGGGTGTTCGCTTTCTCTGTCTTGCGATTCAGAAAGCGCCACTCCGCCTGCCCGCCCGACGAGTAATACCAGCCCGCGCCGGTTCCCACGAAAACATCGTCGATTCCGTCTCCGTCGAAATCGCCTTTGGCAAGATATTCTAGCGGGTTCGAAACTCCGAACGAGTTGCCATAAACGTGGACCTTGGTTCCATCGGTGCTCTGATTCTCGATGGCAGCGGATTGGCTTCGCATGAAGACATTTTCATGGATCGCCACAAACCGGCAGGGAGTGCCCCGAAGACTGACCGGTTGATAATTGGTGCGTAACGCGGTGTTGAAACCGATGTCGTGGTAGTCCCCTGCGATGCCGCCATACCAGTGGCCTGGGTGTTCGCTCCCATGCATATCGAACGATGCGTTCGCCCGCTGGTCGCTGAGTATGAAATTGTCGTAAGCCAGATAACCGCTCAATGCCCAGGGATCGGACGAAATCGCCTGCGCGTGCAATTCGTACGCCACGTTCGCCTGATCAAGAACGAATGCGCCTCCTCCTACGACAGATCCGAAACCACCACTGTGAGTCATCAAATTCCCGATCACCCGCACTGGCGTATCTCGAGGAAACGGCGGAACCGGGGTTGTGTGGCACGCGGCGTCGTGTTCGTTTTGCCCTCGCGTGTCCACCGCCGAATCAGTGAAATAGGAGAAATCGACGTGGTCCACCAGCACTGGGGACGTTGTCGCCGTCGTGTCGCCTTGCGGGAAGATCTCGATCGCGTCCCCACTGGGTGGCGAGTCCTTGCACTTCGAGTTTAGTGGGCCGTGCATACGCAAGCCGGTGACACGCACATTGTCCTCGGAAATTGTAAACGCCGCCGTGTTTTCTACCGTGCAAGCGATAATTTGCGGGCCTTGCGAAAGATATTTCCGATAACCTCGTAGGGTTCGTCCCGCGGGGATGACCTTCGGAAAAGGCCCATTCACGACGAGGGGTTGCGCTGCATCCACCTCGATTACCGTTCCCCAGCCGGCCGCCAGCGCGTTTTCCAGCTCTCCCTCTGAATTCACCGTCACAAATCCGGACGTCGGCTTCAGCGCCGGATTGCTTACCGGCTGGAACCGGAAATATTCCGCGTCGTTCACTACGCGCGTGCTCACCACCAGCGGCGTTGCCAGGTTCGTCGATTCTTTCTGCGGCGCGATCACGTATTCGCGCGAAACCCGTTCGCCCGCGGACTGACGACCCACCAGGATCGCATCGCCATCCAGTGCGAATCGCTGCGCTGGCGAGTTCGTTCCGCAAGCTTGCAATTCGAGCGGTTCGTCGAGCAGCACTTGCCCGCCGCGCACTCCGATGCAAAATTGCGACTGCACCATCAGCTGCACGTCGTGCGTGGCGCTATCGATCTCTTTCACCCGGACCTGCTGTGCCACTGTGCCGTTGCAGCTGTAGATGTAGACCGGCCCGCCGACCTTCCACGCCGCCTCAGCGCCGAAATCCAGACATCTGTGTCCGAGGTCCTGGACAACGAAATCGCCGTCGGTAAGACGGATACGTGGCGCTTCCCGCTCGCAACCTAGCAAAATCACCAACAGAAGAATCAAACCTAGACTTTTCGAGCTTGACTTCGCCAGCATCTGTTTCATGTGCGTCCTCCCCGCGTCCCCTGAGCGGGACGCTGGTTTTGAAAAGGGGACGAGCAGGGGCAGCCCGACCCGATCACGTTGGCACCTCGGACTCCAAAGCAGTTGGTTTTCTGGTGATCTAATGCAGACTCTGTCTGGTCGGGCAAGGGCGCGGTCCGCCAAGCGGACCGGGATCCGCTGATAGAACGGTCTTCCTCGGGTCTTTGCCATGGCGCTGGCGGACCACTGTGCTCCGCAGGCGGCCAGCGGTGATTGGTGATGGCTCTGGCCGCATCGTCTGCTAAAGAGTCACCTTCGCGGTCGCGACGTCCGCGCCGCCAGCCGACCGGACACCACGGTAGCAGATTTACATGATACATCAACCAATTGAGGTCCTGGAGCGATCGGTCGTGTGTACCGGCATTCGGTTTTTTGGGCGCCACGCGCATAGACCAACGGCCGGCAGTGGTCCTGGGGACTCACTGCCGGCCGTTGGCCGACGGTGTCGTTTAGTTGCCCGGCGCAGGTGCTGGAGCCGGCTGGTCGGCGCTAACCTCGCCTGCCGTCTGCTGCACCGGAGCGACCTGGGCCGGGACGCCCAACTGGCGGGCGACGAAATCGGCTGCTTGGTCGGCCATCCCGTTGTTCTTGTATGAGCTGTGCGCGGCTCGGTCAAGGCCACCAGGGAAGCAGACCGGGTCGCCGGTTGCACACAGTTGGAGGGTTTTGGCCGAGTAGAGCTGGCCGATGGCGATGGGTGGCGCGTTGTGGTCGACCAGGTTCATAAACCAGGTGTCCGGTGTCCCGAACAGAACCACCGCCGCGACGTGCGAGGCGATCGCGGGAGACATCGGACCGGTGATACCGGCCGGCAAGGCGAATCCGGCGGGAACGCTGTCGGTGGTGGTGTAACCGGCTACCGCGGCCCCCTGGGAGTAACCGCCGAGCACGATCTTGGTGGTCGGGCAGCTGGCCGCGATCGTCTCAATCCTGTTGCTCGCGTCGACGATTCCGTCGGCGGCTCGCCCGAAGTCCAACGAGGCCGGGTAGTTCACTCCGTACACGTCGACCGTTTTGCCTGGCAGGCGGGCGTTCAGCGCGTCGACGAGCGCTTGCCCGGTCGCGCCCACACCGGGTACTTCATTCGTTCCGCGGGCGAACACGACTTCGACGGCGGCACACGAGTCGTCGGCGGCGGCGTTCGCTGAGGGTGCGCTTGCGAACGAGCCGGTGAGGATCGCGATGACGGCCACCGCGGCGAAAATCGTGGACAGCGCCGTTCGGACGGTCAGAGTGCCCATCCTGGCTACCAGGGGTGTAACGGTGCTCATGAGCTGGTCCCTCTTTCCTGATCCGTTGTCCATCACTTAACTGTTTAAGTAACGGTCCTGCCCCCTACAAGTCGCCGGTTGCATCTGCGATTCCGGGAAACCTAGTGATCTACACCACGTGCGTGTCTGGGGATCGCAGAGGAGGTAAAACGCCCCGTCGCGCCGAGAGCTACGTCGTTCGGGTCTGCTTAGGCGACTGGGGCTGCGAAACCCGACCCGAGGCCGCAGTCGGGTTCACCGGCCGTTGCGTGCCCGCCCCGGTAAATGCTTGACATATCATGTAATGATCTTCTAGGCTCGCATGCGCCCTACGCGGGTGCGCACACCGGGAATCGACTGTGCCGCAATCAAAGACGAATACGAGGCAGTTATGACTGAGGTGAGAATTGGGATCATCGTCGGCAGCACGCGGCCGGGCCGTCACGCCAGGGCGGTCGCGGATTGGGTGCTGGGACAGACTTCGGGGCGGTCCGGCGCACGTTACGAGATCGTTGATCTCGCCGACCACCCGCTCCCTCACCTCGACGAGCCGATGCCACCGTCATTCGGTCAGTACCAGCACGACCACACCAAGGCGTGGGCGGCGACCATCGCTGGTTATGACGGGTTCATTTTTGTCACACCCGAGTACAACCACTCGACGTCCGGGGTGCTCAAGAACGCCATCGACTACGTCTATGCCGAATGGAACAACAAGGCGGCCGGCTTCGTCGCCTACGGTTCCCTCGGCGGCGCCCGGGCGATCGAGCACCTGCGCGCGGTGTGTGGCGAACTGCAGATCGCGACGGTGCGTCAGCAGCTGTCGTTCTCCTTGTTCACCGACTTCGAGAACTTCGCCGCCTTCACTCCGGCGCCGTTGCACAACGACGCCGCCGCGACGCTGTTCGACCAGCTGGAGAGCTGGGCCGGCGCGTTGAAGCCGCTGCGCTGATGCCTAGCGCACGACGACCATTCGTCCCGCATCGTCGTTGTGCGTACTAACCGCATCGCCAACCTGATCGACGGATACGGTCGCGGCCACCTGGCTGCGTAGACGTTGCGCCGCCGCTGCCTTCATCGCTCGACCTCTTCCTGTTGTGCCGGCTGGCCGATACGGGGTTAAACAATTAAGTCATGCGGATATTTCCGGTTCAGCAATTAAGTTACAGTGGGAGTGTGAGCACAACGCGTGAGACTCGGTGGCTGGACGCAGACGAACAACGCACTTGGGCGCAGCTGTCGACGATGATCCTGCGGCTGCAGCCACTGCTGAGCGCTGAGTTGGAACGCGAGTTCGGGATCAGCCACTTCGAGTACCTGATCATGGCGCGACTGTCCGAGGCGCCGGAGTCCAAGCTGCGGATGAGCGTTCTCGCAACGACTTCAGGCAGCTCGCTGCCACGACTGTCCCAAGCCGTTGCCCGGCTGGAAAAGCGCGGCTGGCTGTCGCGGCAGCCCGACCCCGAGGACGGCCGCTACACGCTGGCGCTGTTGACCGCCGCGGGACGCCGACGACTGCAACAAGTCGCTCCCACCCACGTCGACACCGTGCGGGAGTTCGTCTTCGATCGGTTGACGCGAAACCAGACTCATCAGCTGGGCGCGATTTGTCAGCGCATTCTCGATGGGCTGCCGCGAGATGACAGCTGGCCGAGTACGCCGTCGTGCTAGGGATTTCCGGTAAGACTTTGGCGCTTACGCGCCGTGGTCGACCGAGTCGAAGACTGCAACGGCGTGGGCAAATGGTTCTGGGGTCACGCCCATC
This sequence comes from Mycobacterium sp., assembly GCF_035570115.1. Classification (GTDB taxonomy): domain Bacteria; phylum Actinomycetota; class Actinomycetes; order Mycobacteriales; family Mycobacteriaceae; genus Mycobacterium. The sequence continues at coordinate 327 of NZ_DATMLH010000243.1, read as the reverse complement.
GGGCCGAAGGGGTGGTCGAGTTCGAAGACGAGGTATAAGAGCAAGCCAAGCAGGATGGTGACGGAGCTCACCAGGACGATGTGAATGCGGTTGCTCGGGAGCCGCAAAGAACTGGTGAGCATGATCAGCAGGGCTCCGCCGAAGATCAGCGAACACCAGAGCAGTGGGGGTATACGGGATTTGGCGTGTCAACCATGTTCCGGCGCAGCGGGTTCCAGCGCCGTCGGCTCAACGGCATGCGGCCAGGCCAATGGATTGAGCCTGCGGAACGGATCCTTGGCGCGCACCACCTGCAGGTTGGCGAGACTCTGTTCCAGCGACTGCCTG
>NZ_DATMLH010000242.1:0-11275 GCF_035570115.1 Mycobacterium sp. | reverse complement strand
TGGATCGCAGGCACGGCCCGGTCACTCCCAGGGCCATGCAACCGGTCAGGTCCAGGTAGCCGACGTCCTTGGTGCGCGCTTTCCAGATAGCGCTCTCATTGAGCAGGTCTCCCATGTCGCGCAACGAGACCTTCAGCTTCGTGAGGGCTTCGGCGATCTCGGTCTGCGCGTTGGGTGGCAGGTCCTGCGCGACGCCGCCGGGTCGGATGTAGGAGTTGTTCATCCGCAGCCCGGTGATCGACTCGAACAGCGTGAGGATGATCTCGCGACCCTGGAAGCCGACGAACATCGGCGTCATCGCGCCCAACTCCATGCCGCCGGTCGCCAGGGCGACCAGGTGCGAGGAGATTCGGTTGAGCTCCATCATCATCACCCGGATCACGTTGACGCGTTCGGGGATCTCGTCGGTGATGCCGAGCAGCTTCTCGACGCCGAGGCAGAAGGCGGTTTCGTTGAAAAACGGTGCCAGGTAATCCATGCGGGTTACGAACGTCACGCCCTGCGTCCAGTACCGGTATTCGAGGTTCTTCTCGATCCCGGTGTGCAGGTAGCCGATTCCGCACCGCGCATCGATGACCGTCTCGCCTTCGATCTCCAGGATCAACCGCAGCACGCCGTGGGTGGACGGGTGCTGGGGTCCCATGTTGACGACGATTCGTTCGCCGGGTTCGCCTTTGCGTGCCGCCTCAACGATCTGCTCCCAGTCCTGGCCGACGAGGGCAATGACGGTTTCTGCGCCGGTCTCGGTCATCAGCTGTAGGACCTCCGCTCGTCGGGCGGGGGGATCTGGGCGCCCTTGTACTCCACCGGAACGCCGCCGAGTGGATAGTCTTTGCGCTGCGGATGTCCCTCCCAGTCGTCCGGCATCTCGATCCGGGTCAACGATGGGTGGCCGTCGAAGATGATGCCGAAGAAGTCATAGGTCTCGCGCTCGTGCCAGTCGTTGGTCGGATAGATCGTGAACAACGACGGAATATGCGGATCACCGTCCGGCGCAGCCACTTCCACTCGAACGCGACGCCCGTGGGTGATCGAGGTCAGCGGATACACCGCGTGCAGCTCACGTCCGCTTTCATGCGGGTAGTGCACGCCGTTGACGCCCAGGCACAGTTCGAAGCGCAGCTCCGGGTCGTCACGGAGCCGGCGGGCCACCTGCGGCAGTAGCTCACGGCGCACGTGCAGAGTCAGCTCGTCGCGGTAGACCACGACTTTCTCTACGGCGTCATCGAATTCGACGCTGTCGGCTTCTTTCAGCGCCGCGGCCAACCGATCGACGACCTCGTCGAAGTATCCGCCATAGGGTCGGGGACTGCCGGGGTCGATCGTGACCTGACGCACCAGGCGTCCGTATCCCGACGTGTCGCCAGTGCCGTGGATGCCGAACATGCCTCGGCGAACGTCGATCAGCTCTGGGTCGGATTGGTCGGCGGCAACAGGAGCGCCACCGACCTCGCCGGCTGCTCGTTTCGGGTCGTGCTCCGGTGAACTCATCGCAGCAGTCCGTGCATCTCGATCGTCGGCCGGGCGGCCAGCGCCGCCTGCTCGGCTTCGGCGATGGCCAGCTCGCGGTTGACGCCCAACGGCATCTCCTGAATCTTGTCGTGCAGCTTCAGGATTGCGTACAACAACATCTCCGGACGGGGCGGGCAGCCGGGCAGGTAAATGTCTACCGGCACGACGTGGTCCACGCCCTGGACGATCGCATAGTTGTTGAACATCCCGCCCGACGACGCGCACACGCCCATCGCCAGCACCCATTTGGGCTCGGCCATCTGGTCGTAGATCTGACGCAGCACCGGCGCCATCTTCTGGCTGACGCGACCGGCCACGATCATCAGATCGGCCTGCCGTGGTGTCGCCGAAAACCTCTCCATGCCAAAGCGCGCGATGTCGAACCGCGGGCCCGCGGTGGCCATCATCTCGATGGCACAGCAGGCCAATCCGAATGTCGCCGGCCACAACGAGCTCTTGCGGAAATAGCCCGCCAGCTGTTCGACGGTCGTCAGCAAGAAACCGCTTGGCACTTTCTCTTCAATGCCCACGCGTTACCTCAATCCCAAGTCAGGCCGCCGCGGCGCCATACGTAGGCGTACGCCACGAAGACCGTGAGCATGAACACCACCATCTCGATCAGCGCGAAGAGCCCCAGCTGGTCATAGCTGACCGCCCAGGGGTACAGGAACACGATTTCAATGTCGAAGACGATGAACAGCATCGCCGTCAGGTAGTACTTCACCGGGAACCGCTGTCCGCTGCCCGCGTGCGGCGCGTTGGCCGGCTGGTCGCTGGGCTCGATCCCGCACTCGTATGCCTCTAGCTTCGAGCGGTTGTAACGCTTCGGGCCGGTGATCTGCGCGATTGCGACCGAGCCGAGGGCGAAAGCAGCGGCGATCCCCCCAAGCACCAGGATGGGTAGGTAGAGATTCATGCCGGGAAGACGCTCCCTCGCTAGTTGTCTGTGGGCTGACGGACTGTGAGCGCAACCACAGCCTAGCGATCTTGTGTGGCCCCGCGCTCAGCAGTCTAGATGTGACCTCAACCACAGGCTGGTGGGAGGTCGGCCGGTAGCCGTGAGCAACGGTTGGCCGGCAATCGGTGGTTACCGAGTTAATAAGGACACCAACACATTTCACCCGATCGGGCAATTGGTTCGCGGCCTCAGCCGGCTGCGCTGAGCAGCCGGTGCCCGCGGGGACTCTGCAGACGCGGATCGGCTAGTGCACGGCGGGGCGCAGCAACTCGAGCACCGTACGGCTGAGCCGGATCGGGTCGATCGGCTGCGGAACCGATGCCTCGGCGCGCGACCAGTGGGCCAACCAGGCATCGTCGCGCCGCCCGGTCAGCACCACGATCGGCGGTCCCTGCGCAATTTCGTCTTTCAACTGCTTCGCGATACCCATGCCGCCTTCTGGGGTCGCCTCGCCGTCGAGGATGGCCAGATCGATGTCTCCGGCGTCCATCTGTTGGATGACGACCGGTCCGGTGGCCACTTCGACGTAGCTGAACTCCGGCAGCTCCGGATGCACCCGTTTGCCCAGCGCCAGCATGACGTTCTGTCGGGTCTGGGCGTTGTCGCTGTACACGAGGACCCGTAAAGGGCTGGTGGCAGACACGGTCCAGATGCTACTGCCCAGCGACGATGCGTGGGTCGCACAGCCCGGCGAAGGCTAGCGTGGCGCCCGCGCGAAACAGGCGTCGGCCGAAACCGTCGCCCGGTCGCCGACCATGCCGAGCCGGTTCCATCCCAGGCCGAACTGGGCCCTGTCGACCTCGGTTTGCGCGGAGACCCGCACCGAGCCGTCGTCGAGCAGGATGATCCGCACCGGCAGCGGCACCGGGGCGGTCACTCCTTTAATGGTGAAGGTGGCCTGTAGGTCGGCAGCGTTGCCGGAGGTCGGTTGTACGGCGGTGACGACGACGCTGATCTCCGGGAAGTGCTCGGCGTCGAAGAAATCGGCCGATCGCAGATGCTCGTCGCGTTTACCGATTCCGGTGCGCAACGACGCCACCTGGATGTCGAGGCGACCGAAGATGGCGCCCTTGCCGGTGATCTGGCCGTCACCGCCGAACTCGGTGAACCGGCCTTTGACGCTGATCAGGCCCCACATATTCCTGATCTTGAAGCTGATCGTGGACTTGTCCGGAACGAGATTCCATACCCCTGCGGTATCAGGATCACTCAGCAGTGTTTCCACGGTGGTCATCTGCGCCGCTCCTCTTCATCGCTTCGTTCTGCATCGTCGCCGGCGCGGGCCATCTGCGCGGCTCCTCCCTTGCGGGTCAGCTCATCAGCGGGGCGAGGTCGGCAGGATCGAAGTACTCATCGATCCGGCTGATCAGGGCGTTCACCCCCACCTTAATCACGATGCACACCCGCAGGGCGATCAATCCGCCGTTGCGGCCTGTGGCGTGCAGGATGTGCTGCTGGACGAATCCGCCAGCGAATAGCTGGCGGTCCAGGATCTCGTAGCGACGTTGGGTGCTGACTTCGATGAACCAGCGCAGCACCTTGAGCGCACGCTCTTTGTCGTTGTCGCGGCGGGCGCCCACTCGCCATACCGCGATGTCGTCATCGAACAGCTGGCGCAGCGTAGCCTCGTCGCTTCGCTCGATCGCCGCGAACAGCTGATCGGCCACCTCGGCGATGACGTGCTGACTGTGGCCGGAGCCGGTGGCGGTCATTGGGAGTCTTTCTATTCGTTTTCGTAACCCGGATGCGCGACCGATAGGCGGTGCCTCACCAATGCACGCAGAGCCGGTTGCACCTGTTCGTTGCGACCGTCGAGGACGCCCGCCCGAATAGCGGCGGCCAGCTGGGCTTCGTCGTCAAAACCGAGGCCGGCCAGGGCATCCGTGACATCGTCGGCCGAGTCGGCGAGCAACTCACGCTCGACGATGCGCAACACATTGGCCGCGACGCGGGCATGGAAATTGACCTGACCGGCGGTCGACTCCCGGACGTCTGTCTCGAGGAATTCGGCGACCGCAGCGACAAGTTCAGCCGCAGTGGGGCGGCCGTGCAGTGGGTTGCTGGAAGCGGCCCCTGCCGTCATCAGGTCGCAGGCGCCTCGGGACCGCGATCCACCCCGGTGCGCAGCTTCACCGATGCGGAGTAAGCAAGCGTGCGGAACCGCAGCACCGGATCATTCGAGGGCTCGATCCCGTCGGTGACGCGCATGGGGTCGAATACCACGATGTCGCCGCCATGCTCGCGTTCCGTCTCGATGCCGGTGATGGTCAGCGTGCCCACGGTGACGGTTTGAGTGCTGTGCCACGGTTTGGATGGATCGACGGTCGAATCGCCGTCCGCTGCGATCTGGACTTGGTAGTCGAACCGAACCGGTTCCGACGCGAGGCGCTCGTCGAGTTCTTCGGTCAAGAAGTTCGCGCCCTTGGTCTTCGCGACAGGCGGCGCCAGGAACTCCTCGCCCGCGGCCGGAAGCAGGTGGTAGCGCACGAATCGTGCGCCACCGTCGGCGGCGACCCAGCGGAAGGCGTGCAATCCGTGGTACTCGACGGTGGCGTAGCTCGCCGGCACTTTGTTCGCGGCCTGCAATACGGGCAATACGGCCAAGAAGCGCGGGTGGGTGGCGATGTATCCGGCCAGGCGCAGCGGAGCGGTAGTGCCGGGGCGCATCGCACGTAACAGGGCGATGAAGCCATCGGGGGTGGCGGACGGGAACAGCTTTGCGGTCTGCGTTGACACGTCGGTCGTGGACCCGTCCGGCAGGGTGAACTTCACCGCCATCCCACGCACGCCGGGAGCATTGTCTGGCTGTGCCGGATTGCCTGAGCCGTTGGAGAACCGGATCAGCGCGGGTACGGCCGAACCGTTGAGGTGCGCAGCACGGGAGAGTTGGGCGGCCTCGTCCGTGGCGGTGAATGTGCCGCGATAGAGCTTGCCCTTGGCGTGCAACGCCCGGTAGCCGGGTTGCGCCCCACCAGTCCCGCGGATGGTGTCGATCGCCTGATCAGGAGTAATCACAGCGGCATCTTAAGCGGTTAACTGGCATCAGGTGCAGGCTTATCGAGCAGGGTGAGCAGATCCCACTCGGTCTCGCAGACTCGCCGGCCGATCGCGGCCAGCTCCACCGAGCGGGTCTGCCCGCTCAGGTGGCGCTCGGCCTGGTAGCGGCAGATCACACCCCAGCGCAGCGTGGCGAGGACCAACCACCAGTGAAAGGCCACCCGATCGACCGTGGCACCCCCGGCCTCTTCGTAGGCGCAAAGAAAATCCTCGACGTTGCCCAGGCCGCCGGCGGCGCGGTCGGCAGGAGCACCGAACCGCCAGGCCCGGATACAGAACCAGGCCAGGTCTTCGTAGACCTCACCGATGTGCACCAGCTCCCAGTCCAGTACGGCCGCCAGTTCGGACCCGGCGACGATGAGGTTGCCCATCCGGTAGTCGCCGTGCACCAGGCGCGACGGCGACGGCGCCGGACGATGGGCGGCGAGCCACCGGAAAGCCCACTCGAAGGTGGCGGTGGTGTCGCCCATGGCGTCCAGTCGGCCGCGCCATTCGGCGAGTTGATCCTCGCGGTCCACGCCCGAGAGGTTCGTGTCGGCGCGGTGAATGGCGGCCAGCGCTTGGGCGCATTGGAGTAGTAGTCGTGCCCGACCCGCTGCGTCCAGCTGGCGCTGAATGCGACGGACGATCGTCTCGCCTTTGATTTCGTCGCAAATCAGAAACGGATTGCCAAGTGCGCCAGCCGAATCATCGGCGACCAAAATGTGGGGGACCGGCGCCCCGGCGACAGCGGCGGCGGCTTGAGCGCGAGCCTCGAGTTCCATGCCGGCGTGTACGTCGTCAGGTGGGCCGGTGCGAAGGATCAGCGAGCGGCGTTGGCCGTTTGCGACGGCCTCGAACGCCCAGGTGGTTCTGCTGGCACCGCCGGTCAGTGCGTGCAGGTTATCGATCGTGGTGCTAGCGCCGAAGGCTGTTTCCAGCACCGCGGCAAGTTTTGGCGCTAACGCGGCCGGATCTTTGATGACCGTCACTTGCTGCCGAATTTGAACAGCCGCTGCGCCACCCGCCGGATTTGGATCTCCTCGGCGCCCTCGGTGATCCGGTAGCGGCGGTGGTGGCGGTAGATGTGCTCGAACGGCTCATGACGGCTGTAGCCGAGGCCGCCGAAAATCTGCATGGCACGGTCGGCGGCGTCGCAAACCAGTCGGTTCGCGCGATAGTTGGCCATCGACACTTTGTCGGACACCTCCATGTGGTGGTTGCGGTCCAAGTGCCAGGCCGCGTACTGCACCAGCAGTCGCACCATCTGGGCCTCGGTCTGCAACTCGGCCAGCGGCCACTGCACGGCCTGGTTGACCGCCAGCGGCTTGCCGAACACCGTACGTTCGCCGGCATATTCGGCGGCCCGATCGATGCAGTATTGCGCTGCGCCCAGGCTGCTGGCCGCTTGTCGAATTCGGTTCTCGTGCAGGAACGTTTGGGCAACCTCCAGCCCGCGATCCACCTCACCGAGTACCGCGTCGGCGGGCACCCGCACATCATTGAGCTCGACTTCGCCGTGATCGGTGGGCATGTTGAACGTCCACCAGTAATACGGGACGGTGAATCCTGGCGCGTCGGTAGGCACCAGGAATGCGGTGATGCCGCGGGCTTGTCCCGGCTCGCCGGAAGTACGGGCGAAGATCAAGTCATCCGTGGCGCGGTGTACGCCGGTATTGAACCGCTTGGAGCCGTTGATCACCCAGTCATCGCCGTCGGGCTTGGCGTGCGTTTCCAACCAGGTGGCATCGGAGCCGTGCTGCGGCTCGGTGAGCCCGAAGGCCATCGAGCGTTCCCCAGTGATCAACGCCTCGGACCATTGGGCGCGTTGCGCGGCGGTGCCGAAGCGTTCCATCATGATCACCTGTGGAAAGTTCCCGACGATCGACGCCTCGTTCTGCAAGTCGTTGTGCAGGCCAAGGCCCTTGTGCGCCAGATATTCCCGGATCACCGCCATGTCGACATTGGTGCCATCGCGGCCACCAAGCGACGTCGGCAGTCCGTAGCGCAGCCAGCCGGCCTTGTCGGCCCGTCGGCGCATCTCGGAGAGCAGGTCCTCCCACTCCCGGGTCGGGATGCCGTCGTGGTCCCAATCGGTGCGGGCATGCTCCCGACGCTGGTCGAAGTACTGCATGTTCTCGGCCTGCAGCGGGGCGATCTCACGTTCGATGAACGCATCCATCTCGGCGAGCAACCCCGGAAGGTGTTCTGGCAAGGTGAAATCCACTGTTGACTCCTTAAGTGCCGTAAAGGGTCTTCTTCCAGACCGTCGACAAGGTCGCGATCGCGTCGTCGTCACTGATCTCGACGCCCAGGTTCCCAGCACCGGGCGGCGTGACAAACACGGTGGTGAAATTCTCGAACAACAACGCGATGGCAGCGGCGATGTGCTCGGGATTGAGTTCGGATGCGTAGCCCTGCTCCTGCGCCCGTAGCACCGAGGCGGCGACGATTTCCATGCCGAACCGCCGGAATTCGTTCTGGACGGCGGCAAACCGCTGCTGGGTCGCTGCCAACTGCGCTACTGCGATCATGATCCCGATGTTTTGCTTGAACATGTTCCAGTAGCCGGTGACCACCGAGGTGAAGAATGCGTCGTCATCCGGGGATTCCGGCAGGTGCAGGCTCAAGCTGGACGGCGTCACCACGTCGTGCAGGAAGGACTCCGCCAATGCGGCGAGTAAGTCCTCCTTGTCGGCGTAATAACGGTAAAAGACCGCCGCCGACTTTCCGGCGGCTGACGTGATGTCGGCCAGCGTGGTGCCGTGAAAGCCACGTTCAGCGAACAGTTTACGGGCAGCCTGCTCGATGGCCGCCCGGGTGTGTCGGCCCTTGGCGGTCAGAGTTCGCGTGGTGTCCGGGGACGGCATCAGGTCCGGATCCGGTCTCCGGCGCGTAGCAGGGCACCCGGCAAGTCATGGCCGACAACCGATTTCGCTACTTCAGCTGCGGTAATGGCGGCCTGCAGGTCGACGTCGACGTCGATGTCGCTGTCCCGCAGCAGGTACACCAGGTCCTCGGTGGCGATATTGCCGGTGGCGCCCGGCGCGAACGGGCAGCCACCCAGCCCGCCGACGGATGCGTCCAGCCGGGTGATTCCGGAGCTGACCGCGGCGTAGGCGCTGGCCAGTCCGGCGCCGCGGGTGTTGTGGAAATGTCCGCCCAGCGGCAAGTCGCCGATGACCGGACGTAGTTGTCCGATAAGCGAACTCACCCGTCCCGGGGTAGTGGTGCCGATGGTGTCGGCAATCGAAAACCGGTCGACGCCTCGATCCCGCGCGGTGGCGGCGATGTCGAGGACTCGCTGGGGTGGCGTGGGTCCCTCGAACGGGCAGTCCCATGCGGTGGCAACGATGACCTCGACGGTGACGTCGCTGTCGTGGGCAATAGCGACGATCTCGACGATCTGGTCGGTGGCCTCCTTGCTGCTGCGCCCGACGTTGGCCGTGCTGAATGCGTCGCTGGTCGATACGACGTATTCGATCGACCGCAGCCCCGCGGCAACGGCCCGCTTGGCACCATTGGGGCTGGCCACCAGGGCGGAGAACTCGATGTCGGGATAGTTGCGCAGCTCGGCGGCAAGCTCGGCGGCGTCGGCCATCGACGGCACCTTCGACGGCGAGACGAACGCAGTGGCCTCCACCTCGCGCACTCCGGTAGCGGCCACGGCTGCCAGCAGTTCCAGCTTGGCCGACAACGGGATTGGCTTTTCGATCTGCAACCCGTCGCGCAGCGACACCTCGCGAATATCGACATGGGTCATCTGCACCGCTCCTCCTCATCGCTACGCTCTGCATCGTCGCCGGTGCGGGTCATCTGCACCGCTGCTCCTCATCGCTACGCTCTGCATCGTCGCCGGTGCGGGTCATAAGACCTCCTCGGCCCTGAGGTCTTCGAGCTCGTCGGCGGTCTTGCCGAGCAGCCCGATGTAGACGTCATCGTTGTGTTGTCCGGGCCGCGCCGGGCCGGCATTGCGAACACGGCCCGGAGACTCCGAGAGCACGGGCACGACACCTGGGCCCAAAACCGTCCGCGCGAGTCGTTCGTCGTAATGCTCGACGAGCATGTCGCGGGCCCGCAGCTGCGGGTCGTTGACCACTTCGGCGACCGTGTTGATCGGCCCCGCGATCACGCCGGCCGCGCTGAGGGTTTCGATGATGTCGCCGGGCTGCCGCTCGGCGGCCCATGCGCCGATGATCTTGTCGAGTTCGTCTTGGTTGCGGCCGCGGGCGACATGGGTGGCGAACCGGTCGTCGGTGGCCAGTTCCGGGCGGCTCATCGCTTCGCACAACCGGGCGAACACCGTGTCTTGGTTGGCCGCGATCACCACCCAGGAGCCGTCGGCGCTGCGGTAGATGTTGGACGGCGCAATGCCCTCCAGGCGGGTGCCCGACGGCCCGCGCACCACGCCCCCCGCGTCGTAATCGGGGATGGTGGATTCCTGTACCGCCAAACATGATTCGTTCAATGCGACATCGACCACCTGGCCGTGCCCGGTGATACTGCGGCGGTACAGCGCGGCCAGCGCCCCTTGGGCGCCGAACATGCCGGCCAGGGTGTCGCCCAGCGACAGCGCCAACCGGGGTGGCGGCCCGCCGGGGAAACCGTTGAGGTGGCGCAGGCCGCTCACAGCTTCGGCCACCGAGGCGTAGCCGGCCTTGTGTGCGTCGGGCCCGGTCTGCCCGTACCCCGATACCCGAACCAGGATGATTCCCGAGTTACGTTGGCTGAGAACGTCGTAACCCAGATTCCACTTCTCCAGGGTGCCCGCACGGAAGTTCTCCACCACGATGTCGGAATTCTCGACCAGATCAAGAAAGAGCTCGCGGCCGCGCGGCCGGCGCAGGTCAAGCGTGATTGCCTTTTTATTGCGCGCATGCACCGTCCAGAAAACGTGGTGCCCGTCGACTTCGGCCTGCCCCCAGGTCCGCAATGGATCCGGTGCACCCGGTGGTTCCACCTTGATGACCTCGGCGCCCATGTCGCCGAGCAGTCGGCCGGCGAACGGTCCGGCGATCAGCGTGCCCAGTTCGAGCACCCGGATGCCGTCTAGCGGCCCCGTCGTCATTCCGCCCTCGCGAATTCATGTCGGATCAGCCAGTCGGTGACGATCTCGACGGCGTGGCGCAGCTTGTCTCGTTGATCCGGCCCCGCGTAATAGTGTGTAGCGCCAGGGATTTCGTGCATCTCCTTGTCGGGATGGCCGATCGCTTCGAACAGCCGGCGGGTGTGGCTGGGCGTGCAGGCGTCGTCGGCCAGATTACCAATCACCAGCGCCGGGATTGCGATGTCTGGCCCGCAGCTGACCGCATCGCCGCGAGCGTCGTCGTAACTCCATTGCGACAGCCAGCCGCGCAGCGTCGAGAAGCGGGCCAGCCCGACCGGGCTCATGTTCACCACTTGAGGATCACCTAGATAGCACGTTCTGGGAAGTCGTTCGTTGGGATCGACCGTCGGGTCGAGCCAGCGCGGGTCGGCCATGGTGCCGTGTACGACGAAGCCGAACTCGTCGTCGGGTCGGCCCGCAGCCTTCAGTTCGCCGAGCTTGTCCTTGACCCAAGCGGTGATGCGGCGGTTGCGGTCGATCTGAGCCTGCCGGTAGCGGGCCAGGAACTGTGCGCTGTAGGGCGGTTGGTTGGCGTTGTCCGGGTTGTACAGATCCAGTTCCGGGTCGCGTTTGGTGGGGTCGGATTCGTCGAGGATGGACGCGTCGAGCCATTCGGTCAGCGTGCCGTGCCGGCTGATGTGTGCGGCCAGCAGCATGATGCC
>NZ_DATMLH010000241.1:0-42086 GCF_035570115.1 Mycobacterium sp. | reverse complement strand
CTTCTGGGGCGGCTCGGGTTCGGTGGCCTGCCAGGAGTTCATCACCCAACTGGGCCGCAACTTCCAGGTCATCTACCAGCAAGCCAACTCCCACGGCCAAAGCGTGCAAAACGCCGGCAACAACATGAGCTCCACCGACTCCGCCGTCGGCTCCAGCTGGGCCTGACAAACACCAACCCCGTGGCCCGCGCACCCAACGGTGTGCGGGCCACAATATTTTTCATAGGCATCGCGCTGCTTGCGCTATTGGCGAAACCGGTTGCGCCTCTTGACTATTCGATCTGGCGCGGCCAATCCATGTCAGCTGGATTTTGACGTCATCGCTGCAACACAATGCATTGGCGTTTTAGTACGGGGCGATTCTCAGGCTAATCTCAGCCGCTATTGAACTTGGTTAAGTAGCGGAGATCGGGCGAAAGTCGGCCATCACCAAAGGCTGCCACCCGCTTCGCGATTGGTCCGTAAAGGGGACCGCCGGCATAAGCGTAGCCAGCGTAGCTAGCCCCGCAGGCGGCTGAGCAGGCTATCCGGCCGCTGATAACCGCCAGGACTGCCGTTCGAGTGTCCACCGCCTGTTTGGCTGCCGCTGACCATCAACGATTGACAGCCGGCAATCCGGCCAAAAGGCCCCACTCCAGCGACTCGGCGAAGACATCCAAAATTCGGGAAATTTAGTTCGTGTTTTCGGATGGTTCTCAGACTGCTCTCAGCTAGTATTCGACGCGAGTCCAGGGGTGTGACTCGACAGAGGTCGGCCGCCGTTAAAGGGAGATGTCTATGGAGCTCGGTCTTCGTCCGTACGTAACCGCCGGTGTTGTCGTGGCGGGCGCCGGCTTTATCGCCGCCGCTCCGCTCGGACCGCCGGCGCTGGAGATTCAGACCCGCGCAGTGCAGCTCGCTTCTGTGGACGCCCTCGGCGCCGATCTCAGCAGCGACTTCGCCCAGGGTCAGGAGTTCCCGACCGCGACCTGGGCGGACGTGTCCACCAACACCCTCTCCAACCTTGAGACGATCGGTTCGCAGTTCACCGGTGACCCCACACCGATCCTGTCGGCGATCATCACCAACCAGCTGGACTATGGGAATGAGCTGGCGACGGGCGCGGAGACATCCGCCACCAACCTGGTGAGCGCCCTGCAAGACGGGCCGGACGTGCTGTCGAAGGCTCTCGGCGATCTGACGTCCGGGGACGTCTACCAAGCGGACCAGATCATCACCCAGTACCTGACCGAGACGCCGCTGAGCGTGAGCCGGCCTCTGGACAACGCATTCTTTGACGTCGCTCAGTCAATCGCGAACAACGTCGAGAACGTGCTGAGTTCGGACAACGCCTACCAAACCAACGTCATCGGAGTCGGAGGCGACGACTCCATCCCCCAGTGGTTTAGCGAGCTCGTGCAGGCTCCACTGCTCGCGCCGCACGCCGCTGAGGAAGCGTTCGCCGGGGTCAGCCAGGACATCGTCAATGCGCTGCAAAACGGCAACGACACCCTGGCCGTGACTGATCTGGAGAATGCAGGCTCCACAGTCGTGAACGCATTCCTCAACGGATATGACCTCGGTGACGATGGCGGTGGCCCCACCTACGGGCCAGCAGCATCCGCCCTGGCGGCAATCATGCAAGTGGAGTCGGCGCAAGGGCTACTGAGCGAAAACGGGACAATCGAGACGGAGCGTGAGGCAACCGAGACGGTCGCACGCGAGATCACGGAGCGTGCCAGGGAGTTAGTGACGGCCGACGGCAGTGCCAGCGCGGATTCCAACCTGGTTGGGGACATCAGCTCTCTGCTGAACCCGAGCACAGCGTTGGGCGACTTCGCCTCGGCGTTGGACCCCAACGCCGTAGCGGACATTACGTCGCTGCTGACCGGCGACCTGGCACCCAACGCCAGCGGCTGGGTCGTTGATGTCTTCTCGCTGTTCTGAGATATAGGCCCCAGCAAGCCGATCCGAGCGTGACGCCGCGGCGGACTCTCCCAGAGGCGTTCGCCGTGGCGCTACGGTCGGATCGGGCCAGATGACTACATGCCCACCGCGGCGCACGCGCCGAGGATGGTGGTCGATGCGTAGTTAGCGGCGTTGGCCAAGTGGTTATCGGTTGGCGTGTAGGTGGGCAGCGACACAACGAATGCGCGGCGATACTGTGCGGAGAGGTTGGCCAAATCCTGCCAGAGAGCGTTATCGCTTTGCCGGCCAAGCTGTTCCAGCTTGCCGGCATACGAGTTCATCACCTGGGCAACCCCATAGTTGACGGCCTTCTGCTCGCGATTCCAGTAGATCGCGGGAATGTTGGGATCCATCTTCTGCCACGCGGCGGTGTCCTTGGCGAACTGATCTAACGCCGACTTCCAGTCATCGCAAACAGGATTGGTGGTCGTGAGGAAGGGCTGCGGGTTAGCGGGATTACCGACCGGGGCGATGTCCGACGGTGGCGCCGCAGGCGGCACCAGCGGACCGCGCGCAGCCGCGGGACCATCGCTGATAGCAGCGCAGATTGACCCCAAAGCAGACGACGCGCTGTTCGCGGCACCCGCCAGGTTGTTGTCGGCCGGCGTGTACTTGGGGACGCGTTCGGCGTACGCGCGCGCGTAGGCGATGAACTGCTGGTACAGCTCGCGCATCACCCGATGTGGCGTCAGCTTGACCAGGCCGACCGCCTGCGCTGCGGCACCGCGCATCGACTGCGCCGCCGCGATGAATTGCGCACGCAGCTTCGGCGTCCACGCCGAGGCCGGAACCGATCGATCCCGCTGGTTCCAGAGGCCATCGCCGCTGTGCGCAAGCTCGTTATTGATCGATGTCCACGCCGCGCAGCTGGGATCCTCGGTGATCACGGCGACCGGCCCGGTGTCTTTGGCACTAGCGACCGCGGCCGCGCCTTCCTGGCCCGAGCCGTTATCGGATTGAGCCCCTTTCGGCAACCCCGAGCCACCCCCGCCGAATAGCAACACCACCGCGACGACCGTCGCCAGCACAGCGACCGCGCCGACCGCGCCCATCGCCCACTTGAGGTTCCTATTATTATCCGGATCGTCAGAATGAGACCCCACGGTGGACCAGCTTAAATGACAACCTGGCGGCCGCAGGCAAATTGGCGAGGCGCGGGTCGGCGAATGTCGCCGTCGGCAGGCAGCGGCAGGGTTGACAAACCAGTCGAACAGGCGTTCGAATAGGATGTGCGGTGGGACAGCCAGAACATCGAGGTCGATGACGGCGCCCTGCCCGGATTGGAACGCATCGGTTTCGTCCGCAGCGTGCGGACGCCTCAGTTCGACGGCATCACATTCCACGAGGTTCTGTGTAAGTCCGCGCTGAACAAAATTCCCGACGCTGCTGCCGTCCTGCCCTTTAAATACACGGTCAACGGCTACCGCGGTTGTTCGCATGCGTGCCGCTATTGTTTCGCCCGGCCCACTCACGAATACCTGGATCTGGACTGCGGCAACGACTTCGACACCCAGATCGTCGTCAAGACGAACGTCGCCGACGTGCTGCGCCGCGAGGTGGGGCGAAGGTCGTGGTGCCGCGAGACCGTAGCGTTGGGCACCAACACCGATCCCTATCAACGCGCCGAGGGGCGTTATGCGTTGATGCCGGGGATCATCGGCGCACTCGCGGGGTCGGGCACGCCGATGTCGATTCTGACGAAGGGCACGCTGCTGCGGCGTGACCTGCCGCTGATCGCCGACGCCGCCGAGCAGGTGCCGGTCAGCCTCGCAGTCTCGCTCGCGGTCGGTGATCCCGAACTGCACAAGCAGGTCGAGCCGGGTACGCCCACCCCGCAGTCTCGCCTCGGGCTGATCGCCGCGGTTCGCGACGCCGGCCTGGACTGCCACGTGATGGTGGCACCGGTGCTGCCGTATCTGACCGATTCCGTCGAGCATCTCGATGGTCTGCTGCGCCAGATCGCATTGGCCGGGGCCACCGGTGTCACGGTGTTCGGGCTGCATTTGCGTGGATCGACCCGTGGCTGGTTCATGTCCTGGCTGGCGCGCACCCAACCGCAACTGGTCGGGCAATATCGCGAATTGTACCGGCGCGGAGCATATTTGCCGCCGTCGTACCGAGACAAGCTACGGGCGCGCGCGGCACCGCTGATCGCCAAGTACGGGTTGGGCGGCGATCACCGACGATTCGACGCCGCCCCGCCGCAGCGGGTCGCCGAGGCGTCCCCGCCGACGCTGTTCTGAGCTAGTTGAGGCTGGGTTCGCGGAAGGTGTCGCACTGGTTGGGGTCACCGGTCTGATAGCCAACGGTGAACCAGTGCTGCCGCTGCTCAGAAGAGCCGTGGGTCCACGACTCGGGATTGGTGCGCCCGGTGGCGGCTTTCTGAATCCGGTCGTCGCCCACCGATGACGCCGCTGACAGCGCATCGGCAATGTCCTTGTCGCTCAGCGGTTCCAGGTATGGCACGCCGGTGCTCTCCTGCTTGACGGTGGAGGCGTAGTGCGCCCACACCCCGGCGTAGCAGTCGGCCTGCAACTCGGTGCGCACGCTGCCGCCGGTGGCACCTTGGGCGCCCTGCTGGGCGCGGCCGAGAGTTCCCTGCAGATCCTGCACGTGGTGACCGTATTCGTGAGCCACCACGTACTCCTGCGCCAACGGGCCACCGCTGGAACCGAATTGGGTGCGCAGCACGTCGAAGAAGCCGGTGTCGAAGTAGGCGGTCTGATCCACCGGGCAGTAGAACGGCCCGACCTCGGTGCTGGCCGGTCCGCAGCCGGTGTTGACCTGGCCGCTGAACAGCCGCGTGCGCGGGCGGGTGTAGCCCCGCATCAGCTGCTTCCATACCGCGTCGACGGAGTTGCCGGTAGCCACCACACGGCACTGCACGTATTGGTTGGCGTCGGCGCCGGTTCGGCACTTGCTCAGATCGAACCCGGGTGCTGCGTCCTGGCTGGTGCTCGCCGGCAGCTGAGTGGCCACCTTGCCGGGATCGACCCCGAGCAGCAGGGCCACCACGATGAACAGCAGTCCGCCCAGTCCGCCGCCGATAGCGATTCCCCGTCCGCCACCGCCGGATGCCGACGTCGTGCTGGTGTCGATCTGCATACCCTCGTTGAAGGTCATCGCACTCTCCGTTGCGTCTATGGCGTGCCGCGCAGCCCGGCAAGATCAGCTTTGCACATTACGATTCAGGCGTGCCCGCGGTTGCCGAAGTTCTTGCTCTCGCCCACACCACGGTCGGTGATCTTCGCGGCACCGTCACAGGCGGCGTGGCGGTGTGGCGCGGCGTGCCGTATGCACAGCAACCCGTCGGCCAGCGTCGATTCGCCGCGCCGTCGCCGCTTGTGCCGTGGACGGGTGTGCGCGACGCCGTCGAGCACGCGCCGCTGCCGCTGCAGAGCCGCTCGTCGGTCGCGGGCGACCGCAACGACCCGAAGATTCGCGACGAGGCCTGCCTGACGGTGACGGTGTGGTC
Organism: Mycobacterium sp.; assembly: GCF_035570115.1. GTDB lineage: Bacteria > Actinomycetota > Actinomycetes > Mycobacteriales > Mycobacteriaceae > Mycobacterium. Next base: position 36,664 of record NZ_DATMLH010000241.1, on the reverse strand, counting down.
ACCGGATGTGTCTGGCTCGGTGCCGGTGATGGTCTGGATTCCCGGCGGAGCTTTTCTCAGCGGCGCCGGCCAGCTGCAGTTCTACGATGGGTCGCGGCTGGCCGCCGACGGCAACGTGGTCGTGGTCAACGTGACGTACCGGGTGGGGGTTTTCGGTGGTTTCGAGCTGGGCGGCCTCGGCGCGGGATTCGAAAATAATCTGTGCCTACGCGATCAGATCGCCGCGTTGACCTGGGTGCGACAAAACATCGCCGCGTTCGGCGGTGACCCGGATCGGGTCACCGTGTTCGGTGAATCAGCTGGCGCCACTTCGGTATTGGCGCTACTGGCCAGTCCGGCCGCCGACGGGCTGTTCGGCCGGGCGATCGCGCAGAGCCCTGCCTTGCCGCTGATCGCCGATCCCGCGACGCGAGCCGAGCAGGCGCAGCGGTTCCTCAGCCGGCTCGGCGTAGCTGCGGAAGAGCTGAAAGAACTGCCGCAGCGTCAGTTGCGACGGGCCGCCGGCGAGCTGCAGCTGGCGAGTATCGCGACGACGCCGACGCTGGCGCATGGGCTGACCTACGGGGTCGATCTGCTGCCGCGGCATCCGATCGAGGCGGCGCGGGCGGGCACGGTGGCCCGGATCCCGCTGATCATCGGAACCAACAAGAACGAGGCGTCGCTGTTTGCCAGGGACAAGCCGCCGATGCTGCCGACGACGCCGGCAAATATCGATGGCTATTTCACCCGGGTGGCGCCGCAGGCGCGGGCGCGGGTGCTGGCCGCCTATCCCGGCTACCCACGCCGCCGCGCGCTGGAAGCCATCGGCGCTGACGCCATGTTCGTCGCACCGGCATGGGCGTTCGCTGACGCCTACAGTGCGCACGCGCCTACCTATGTCTATCGGTTCGACCACGCGCCGTGGACGCTGCGGGCGCTGGGCCTGGGCGCAGCGCATGGCAGCGAGATCGTGCACATCCAGCACAGTTACGACTCTCGCCTGGGCCGACGGGTGCACCCGTTGGGCCGGTGGTTGCCGCCCGCGGTGGGCCGTCGGATGCAGCGGAGCTGGCTCGACTTTGCCACCGTCGGCTGGTCGGGCGGTCAGCCCTGGTCTGATGACTGGCCCCGCTACGACACACCGCGGAGGGCGACCCGCGTCATTCGGTCGGCGTCCGACGTCATCGTCGACGATCCCGACGCCGCACGTCGCTCGGCGTGGGCAGGTTTGTACTGATCCAAGTCTCTGGACTCAGCGATCACACTCGCCCAGCAGGGCCAGGCCTCCGCGTCGGCGAGCGCGTCAACAGCTGCTCTGGTGTGATCGCGAGGTCAACGCTGTTGGTGAACCTGTACGGCGCGGTCTCGGTAAAACTCATGCTGATGCGTTCGCAGGGCAACATCTTCGTTATGGGCACTCCTAACGTGTCTAACCGGCGCCTTCGCTGACCCGCATCGCGACCTCCTGCCGCGAACAACAGGTTATATTCTGAGAAAATCATGGCGGCTTGCTGCCGGTTTTCTCAGGTGGCACGTTATCTTTGGGCCTTCGAGAGATGGGAGTCTCCCATGGGCCAGAAGAGATCGCGGGCCGTGCTGGTCGGCCTTAGCGCCGCAGCCGGTGTTTTTGCGGCCGCGGCAATGATCTCGGCTGCAGTCGCGCCGACCGCTCGTGCCGACGACGATTTCAGCGCCGTCATCGCCGACATTCAAGCCGAGGGAACCGCCGCTGCGACCGCTATCTCGACCTCGTCCACGGATTTCGCCGACGGCGATACAGCGGCTGGTCTCACACAGCTCTTCATCGGTTTGGACGACGATGTGGTTGGGGTCCCCGACATTCTCGACGTGGGAACGGTGGGTGTGCTCACGGACACATCGGTGCCCAACGCTCTGGCCAGCGACTTTACCCCCACCGCGACAGGAGGTTTCGGGTTTGACTTCGCGACTCCGACGACCGTCGCCGAATCCGTGACCGAAGCGCAAACTTACTACACCGACGGCACCGCCCTCGCGACCACGATCGAGGGTCTGCCCTCGACCGACTACGGGCTCACAGAGTTCGACAACGCCGTGTCAGCGATCGACCAACTTATTCTCCCCGACCAGATTCAGTTCATCGCCGATCTGGCATACGGCGGGTTCTGACGGACCGGCTAACCCGGGCCGTCGCTGGCCGCCGCAAATAACGGCACGAGGATGTCGCTGATCGGCGTCGCGATGCCGTGCACGCGCGCCTTCCGGATGATCACCCCGTTGCGGATGTCCCACTCCATGGGCCGGCCGGCCTCGCGGTCGGCGAGTATCGAGGTGCTCACGTCCGTGGCTGCTTGGCGGAACATCTCGACTGTCCCGTCGGCGGCGTCGTCGGCCAGTTTTGCGCCCTCGGCGCGGGCGACCGCCAGGCATTCGGCGGCGTAGCGGCTGGCCAGAGCGGCCAGGTCGTCGCGGCGGAACACTCCGGCACGTCGCCCGGTGAGCGCCATCAGACCGGCCACCGCGTTGAGTAGCAGCTTGCGCCAGGCCGCTGTGACGAAGTCGGGGTCGCAGTCGGCGGTGCCGCCGGCACCGCGCCACAATTCGGCGAACGTGGTTGCGGCGGGCCCGGTCGGCAGCGCCAGCCGGGCTTCGCTGCGCAGCCGCACCCAGCCGTCGGGCTGCGTCTCGGCCGAATACCAGACGATGCCCGGGATCACCGTCGACGACGGGCAGTGCGGCTGCACTTGCTCGACCTGCTCGACGCCGTTTTGCAGGACGACGACGATCGTGTGCTCATCACACAACCGCGCCAGCCAGCGACCGGCGTCGTCGTTCTGAGTGGCTTTGAGCGCGAGTAGAACCACGCCGACCGGTTCGGTGATCTCGGCCGGGTTGGTGCAGACCGGGCCGGGCACCACGATTGCCTCGGCGTCGTCGGGCCGCAGTTCGATCCGTGGTCGCGGTGTCCGGCCGCAGATCAGAACCGGGTGGCCGGCCGCATATAGGTACGCGGCGGCCGTCGTACCGACGGCGCCGGGACCGACAATCGCCACTTTTCCGACGACATCCATGGTGATCCTTGAAATTACCGCCTCTAGACTGGGCTGTCGTTTCCACCGTTTACGAGGAGTGTTTGTGCTGCGCAGTCACACCGCGGGTTCGTTGCGGGCCGCCGATGCCGGTGAAAAGGTCACGTTGGCCGGATGGGTGGCGCATCGCCGCGATCACGGCGGGGTGATCTTCATCGACCTGCGCGACGCGTCGGGGGTGTCGCAGGTGGTGTTCCGCGCCGCCGACGTGCTGGCCCAGGCCCACCGGCTGCGCGCCGAGTTCTGCATCGCCGTCGAGGGTGTCGTCGAGATCCGGCCGGAGGGCAACGCCAACCCGGAGATCGCCACCGGCGAGATCGAAGTCAACGCGACGTCGCTGACCGTGCTGGGTGACTGCGCGCCGCTGCCGTTTCAGCTCGACGAGCCCGCCGGTGAGGAGACCCGCCTCAAATATCGCTACCTCGATCTGCGGCGCGACGGCCCCGGCGGGGCAATTCGGTTGCGTTCCAAGGTAAATGCCGCGGCGCGTGCGGTTCTGGCCGCGCACGACTTCGTCGAGATCGAGACCCCGACGATGACGCGCTCGACACCGGAAGGCGCCCGCGATTTTCTGGTCCCGGCACGGCTGCAGCCAGGCTCGTTCTACGCGTTGCCGCAAAGCCCGCAGCTGTTCAAGCAGCTGCTGATGGTGGCCGGCATGGAGCGCTACTACCAGATCGCGCGGTGCTACCGCGACGAGGATTTCCGGGCCGATCGTCAGCCGGAATTCACCCAGCTCGACATGGAGATGAGCTTCGTCGAAGCCGACGACGTTCTTGCGATTTCCGAGCAGGTGGTCAAGGCGCTATGGGTGTTGATCGGGTACGACTTGCCGTTGCCGCTGCCGCGGATCAGCTATGCGGATGCGATGCGACGGTTCGGCTCGGACAAGCCCGACCTGCGATTCGGGCTTGAGCTGGTCGAGTGCGCAGACTTCTTCAAAGACACCACATTTCGGGTCTTCCAGGCGCCGTATGTGGGTGCGGTGGTGATGGCGGGAGGGGCGTCGCAGCCGCGCCGCACGCTGGACGGCTGGCAGGACTGGGCCAAGCAGCGCGGGCACAAGGGTCTGGCGTACGTGCTGGTTGGCGACGACGGTACGTTGGGCGGGCCGGTCGCCAAGAACCTGTCCGACGCGGAACGCGCCGGCCTGGCGGCACACGTCGGTGCCCAGCCCGGTGACTGCATCTTCTTTTCGGCGGGGCCGGCCAAGGCGTCACGCACGTTGTTGGGCGCCGCCCGGGTGGAGATCGCCCACCGGCTCAACTTGATCGACCCGGACGCATGGGCGTTCACCTGGGTGGTGGACTTCCCGCTCTTCGAACCGGCCGATGAGGCCACCGCCGCCGGTGACGTCGCGGTGGGCACCGGCGCGTGGACCGCGGTGCATCACGCGTTCACCGCGCCCAAAGCGGATTCGGAGGCCACCTTCGACACCGACCCGGGCAGCGCGCTGGCCGACGCCTACGACATCGTCTGTAACGGCAACGAGATCGGCGGCGGATCGGTTCGTATCCACCGCCGCGACATTCAGGAACGGGTGTTCGCGATGATGGGTATCGGCGCGGCCGAGGCCCAGGAGAAGTTCGGATTCTTGTTGGACGCGTTCACTTTCGGTGCGCCGCCGCACGGCGGGATCGCGTTCGGCTGGGATCGGATCGTCGCGCTGCTGGCCGGCACGGATTCCATCCGCGAGGTCATCGCTTTCCCGAAGTCGGGCGGCGGCGTCGACCCGCTGACAGACGCTCCGGCGCCGATCACCGCCCAACAGCGCAAGGAGTCGGGAATCGACGTCGTGCCCGAGTCGCACCGAGATCGACGTTAGCGCACGATTTGTCGCGTTTTTCGGCGCCGGCGTCGATCTCGGGGACATGCGTGGCGGAATAGAAGGCCGACCCCGCTAGGTTGACGGGACATGGCCCGCCTCGGCGACGATGCGGGGCGAAGCGACGAGGAGGCAGCGCTAATGGCCCAACCGATCCCGGACCCCGAAACGCTCAAAGCGTTCAACAAGACCGTCGCCGACGAATTCCGGGCCAACGACGGCAAGGTCGGCGGCCAATTCGAGGGTGCCGCCCTGCTGCTGTTGACCACGACGGGCGCCAAATCCGGTCAGCCGCGAGTCTCGCCGCTGGCCTATTTCCGTATCGACGGCAAGCTGCTCATCATCGGGTCTTATGCGGGCGCCGACGTCAACCCGGCCTGGGTGCATAATCTGCGCGCTAACCCGTCGGCGCAGGTCGAGATCGGTAACGAATCCTCGGACGTGACTGCCCGCGAATTGCCGGCCGAGGAACGGGACGAGCTGTTCCCTACGATCACCGCGGCGGCACCGGGTTTCGCCGAGTATCAGGCGAGGACGACCCGGGTCATCCCCGTTTTCGAGCTGCAACCGGCGGCTTAGCCGGCGAGACGGCGGCCTCGCAACCCGATCGACCGGAGCAGCCGATCACGGGCCGATCACGTCGCCCGGCTCCGCGAATTGAGCTACTGCGGGATCGACAGCGACCACAGCTTGTGCAGCCCGCTGCGTATCGGGTGCCCGGACCGCAGGATGTTGATCACTTCGATCGGGAACAGATCCTGGTTGCCGCCGCACTTGGGCCAAGCCTCGGGCCCCTGGGTGGCCAGCACCCGGTTGGCGACCGCGATCTGCTGGTCGCGCGACGCATTAGCCGGATTACCGATGCCGCCGTTTTCGGCCCAGGTGGACGGCTTGAATTGCAGACCACCGTAGAACCCGTTTCCGGTGTCGGCGTTCCACCTGCCGCCCGACTCACACTGCGCCACGGCGTCCCAGTCCATGCCTTCCGCGTATGCCACCCCGGTAGTCGGATCAATGAACACCGATATCGCCAGGACGACCGTGGCGGATAGCACCAGCGACTTGCACACCGCTTGCATACTCAGTGCTCCCCGTAAATAACTCATTTAACACGTGTAACAAATCAGCGTGAAAATTGTCAACGGGTGGGACTTTATGCGTTTAATGAGATCTTTGATGCACCGGCGTTTTGAGTTGCTGGAGTTAATAGAAGTAAATTAGTGTGCCGGTTGGTGTAATTGATACTTAAGTACTCTAACGTTACTAGAGTTACGCAGTTGTGATTGAGTTATCTAGAGTGGCTAAAGTTGCTAGTGTTATCAGAGTTACTACTGTGACTATTGGGTCGACGCGTCCCGCATCGCCGGCTTTCAGTTGACCTCGCCGAGAAACTCCTGCACGAGCCGTTTCGGAGCCTGCGTCAGCCACGCCTCGACAATCAGCTCACGCAGCCCCAGTTCGTCGATCTCGGCCAGGTTGACCAGCACCGCGGGATAGCCGTCGAAGTGCGGGGTGGTGAAATACACACCCGGCTCGTCGGCGATCAATGCGAATTTCACGCCTTCATCGGCCACCCGCACGCCCAGGATATCGCCCGCGGGCGGTTCAATCTCCAAGGCGGCCAACGCTTCCCGATCGGACTTTCGCAGCGGCCGCTCCCAGGCGATCAGCTTCTTGCCGACCCGCCATTCGTGCGGTGACCGCTCGTCGGTGAGCTGCAGTTCACCGATGATGCTGGCGACGTCGTCCCACGTGGCCATGACTCATTGTGCTCCCATATCGCGTGGCCAGCGCGCCGATCGCCGCGCAGACTTGTTCGGGCGTCGCCGCGGCCCGGGGCTGGCTAGTGTTGCAGCTGTGGCCGATCTCGTGCTTCCCGACGAGCCGCTCGCACCGGATCAGCACCCGCCGGGCCCGGGCGCTCGCTACCGGATCACCCACCGCACCGAATACCGCTACTCCCACGTGGTGACCAGCTCCTACGGGCGGGGCTTCCTGACCCCCCGTGACCTGGCCCGGCAGCGCTGCCTTTTCCACGAACTGCGGATCTCACCTGCACCCGCCGACAGCTCAACCAGCCGTGACACCTACGGCAACATCAGCTCGTATTTCCATGTCACCGAGCCGCACCAGACCCTGACCATCACCAGCGAGTCGATCGTGGAGGTATACCCGTCTCCGCCCGAGCGTTGGGGGAGCGGGCCGGCGCAGGCTCCCTGGGAGCAGTCCCGCCCAGTGGGAGTGCAGGGCGCGTTGGCCACCGAGTTCGCGCTGGACCTGGATCCGCCCGAGATCACCGACGCGATACGCGAGTACGCCACTTCCAGCTTCGCGCCCGGACGACCACTGATCGACGTCCTGCGCGACCTCACGTCACGGATCCACACCGACTTCACCTACCGAGCCGGCTCGACGACGATCTCCACCGGAGTCAATGAGGTTCTGATGGCCCGAGAAGGGGTATGTCAAGACTTCGCTCGGCTGGCAATAGCCTGCCTGCGAGCCAACGGGTTGGCGGCTGGCTACGTTTCCGGATACCTGGCCACCAATCCACCACCGGGGAAGGACCGAATGATCGGTGTCGACGCAACCCATGCCTGGGCCGCGGTCTGGACCCCGCAACCGCCTGGGCGGTTCGAGTGGCTGGGGATAGACCCCACCAATAACCAGATCGTCGACGAGCGCTACATCGTCGTCGGGCGGGGTCGTGACTACGCCGACGTGCCGCCACTGCGCGGGATCATCTACACCAACTCCAAGAAGAGCGTGATCCACGTCGCCGTCGACGTCGTGCCCTACGAAGGTGACGAGCCGTATGCGTGATTTCCACTGCCCCAACTGCGGCCAACGTCTGACGTTCGAGAACTCGGCGTGCCTGGCCTGCGGGAGCACTCTGGGTTTCTCCCTGGACGAGATGGCCCTGCTGGTGATCACCACCGGCGACGACGCCGACAAGGCTGGCTTCGTCAGCGCCAGTGAACACGAACTGTGCGCCAATCGTCATGTCGCCGAATGCAACTGGCTGGTCCCGATCAATCAACCTCGCCTGCTCTGCGTGTCGTGCGCGCTGACTATCGAACGGCCCAATGACGCCGACACCGCCGGCCTCGCGGAGTTCGCCCAAGCCGAAGCCGCCAAGCGTCGGCTGGTCGCCGAGCTGCACGAGCTGAAACTGCCGATTGTCGGCCACGATCAGGATCCCGACTACGGCCTGGCCTTCCGGCTGCTGTCCAGCGCACACGAGACGGTGCTGACCGGCCACGAAAACGGGGTCATCACAATAGATCTCGCGGAAGGCGACGACGTGCACCGCGAGCAGTTGCGGGTCGAGATGGACGAGCCGTACCGCACCCTGCTGGGACACTTCCGCCACGAGGTCGGGCACTACTACTTCTATCGGCTGATCTCGCCGTCCAGCGACGACGACGCGCGGTTCCGCGAGTTGTTCGGTGATCCGGACGCCGACTACCAGGAGGCGCTGGACCGCCATTACAGCGAGGGCGCGCCCGAGGGGTGGAAGAAGCGGTTCGTGTCATCGTATGCGACCATGCACGCCGCCGAGGACTGGGCTGAGACGTTCGCCCATTACCTGCACATCCGCGACGCTCTCGACACGTCGGCCTGGTGCGGGCTGGCGGCGGCGTCCGCTACGTTCGACCGGCCGGCGCTGGGCCCCAGCGCTTTTCAGACGATCATCGACATGTGGCTACCGCTCTCGTGGTCGCTGAACATGGTGAACCGGTCGATGGGCCACGACGATCTGTACCCGTTCGTGCTGCCGACCGCGGTGCTGGAAAAGATGAAGTTCATCCACACGGTGATCGACGAGGTGACCTCGGCGGCAGGCAAACCCGCGGCGGTCAGCGGGTAGCCGCGGCAGTACCGGTCACGGCATCACCCGACGCTCGTCGGGCCCCCACAGCGGTTGCATTCCGCCGGGCAGTGCCAGCTGCGTCGCGGTGATCACGTCGGCCAGTTCGCGCAACGCGGTATGCACGGCAGTCAGCAGCTCGGCCAGCTTGGCGCGGCGTCGGTCGGCGGAAACCGCTTCCAGTGCCGCGGGATCCGACCGGCGCAGCAGGGTGCTCACCTCGGTGACCATTCGCTCCGGCCGCGACGATCCCGACGAGCCGGGCAGGTCGCCGAGGTCGACCCGTAGTCGCTCCAGCTGATACATCAACGACCGCGGGTTCGTCGCGTCGAAGAGCATCAATTCGGCCAGGGCGGCGACACTGACCTTGCCCACCGTGCGGCGGCGATAGATGACCGCCGATTCGCACGCCACCAGGGTCGACTCGATGATCGTTCGCTCAGCGGCGGCAGGGCGGACGGTGGTCAGGGTGGCACCGAGTAAGGCCGCCAGGCCAAGTCCGCGCTCGATCCGCTTGCCGATGTCCATCATCGTCCAGCCGACGTCGTGCACCATCGACTCCCCGGCCACCCCGGCCAACGTCAGCATCCCGACCAACGTCTGCGATTGGGCCGCGGCGAGCGCCGTGTCGGCCTCGACGAGCGAATCCGGCGGCTCCGCCCGGTGCGCGAGCGTGCGCTCTACGCCGGCCAGCACCACCCAGGTGTCGTTGGACAACTGGTCGCGGACCGCCCTGGCGGCGTGGGCCAGCCGGTCGACCGACTGAACCAGCGACCCCGGCCGGCTGCGGTCCATGGTCAGCGACCACAACGTCGAGGGTGCGATGGCGATGGCCTCGGCGTGGTCATCCGACCCGATTCCGGTACCGGTAATCCGGTCCAGCGCGGCCATCAGGACCGGCACACACTCGCTTTCTTTGGTGTGCTGGCGGTGCCGGTATTCGTAGTAACGCTGGCGCGCGACGATCAGCAACCGGGCCATATTCTCGGCGCGTTCGCCGTAACGGCCCATCCAGAACAGGTCGGACAACACCCGTGGCGAGCTGACCGCCAAAGTCCCCGCACCCATCTTCACCGGCGGCTCGAGCGGCGGCAGGGTGACGGTGACCGCCTCGGCTAGCGCACGTTCCGTGGGACGGATCCAGACATCTTTTGCTACAACGGTTTTCAGCGTGTACGCGGCCGGTCCCGCGGCCAGCACGTAGCCCAGACCGCCGATCATCGGCGCATAGCCGCCCCGCTGAGCGACCGTGAACAACCGCATCCCCACGGCGGCCGACGAGAACTCACCGACATAGTTGGTTGGCGCCGAGGAGAATTGTGGGAGCTCCTGGCCGACCCACTGCCAGGGCGTAGCCGTGATGCAGGCAGCCAGCGCGGCCAACTGCGCCGTCGAAAGTGTCGGCCCGACAAACGTTTGCCCGCCGACGGTGGACTTGATCAACAGCGACGATAGCCGCGCCAGCAGATGCGAGCGTTCGCTGTCGAAGCCGCCCCAGTAGCTGGGCGCGGTGGCCAGCAGCGGTGCTTCGCCGAGCAACCGTTCGGCCAGCTCGGGCAAGAACCGCAGCAGCCCAGGGCTTTCCAGGATCCCGCTGCCCAGCGTGTTGACTACGGTCACCGTTCCGCGGTGTTGCGCCTCCACCAAACCGACGACGCCCAGCCTGGAATCGGCTCGAAGATCCAGTGGGTCGGTGTAGGTCGCATCGACGCGGCGGAACACCACGTCGACGCGTTTGAGCGTGCCCAGCGAGCGCATCCACACCTTGCCGTCGCGTACCACCAGATCCGCGCTCTCCACCATCGGAAAGCCCAGCAGCGTCGCGAGATACGCTTGATCGAAAGCAGTTTCGGAGTAAATGCCCGGGCTGAGCACAACCACCACCGGGTCTTGGACGCCGTCGGGCGCCGCGTCGATCAGCGCCAATCGCAGCGCCTGCGCGAACGGCGTCGTCGGGTGGGGCGCGACCTTTTCGTAAAGGTCAGGCATCGCGTGCGCGACCACCCGTCGGTCCGCCAGCGCATAGCCGGCTCCGGAAGGCGCCTGAGTCCAGTCGGCGTTGACCTGGAAGGTGCCGCCCGGCAACCGGCTGACATCACAGCCGTGCATGAAGAGTTGGTGGTTCCCCGGCACCTCGATTCCGGCGGCGGCGCGCACGTAGCCGGGGTGCGCGAACAGCAGTTGGGGCGGTAGCACGCCCTCGGTGAGGGAGCGGCGGGGCCCGTACAGGTCGGCGAGCACGGCGTTGAGCATGCGCGACCGCTGGAGCAGCCCGGCCTCGAGTACTTCCCAGTCCGCCGCGGCCACCAGCAACGGCAGTGAGTCCAGGTGCCAGGGCCGGGGCTCGACGCCGTTGCCATCGACTGCGGGCCGGGTGTCGGATTCGATTCCGGTGTAGGTGATGTCGTCGTTGTCGACCAGTTGATGCACCGCCGAGCGCAGCCGATTCAGCCCGGCCCTTCCGCGCTCCCCGACAGCGTCGGCGAGCTCGGTCCAGGCGGGCCGCACATTTCCCGCAGCGTCGACGAACTCGTCGTAGCCGATGACCGGGCCCGCTAAGCCGGGGGTGCGCAGATCGAACAGGGTTTCCTGCGCCCGCGCGGCGCGATAGCCGGCCAGGAGCCGGTCGACGTCGGAGCGGTGGCGAAAAGCTGCCGACGGCTCGCTGGAGGGTAATGCCATTTCAGCCGATGCCATTACCGCAGAACGGTACGCACGCGCCGCAGGTCAAGGATGCCCGGCGCGCCGATGTCGGTGGAAATTCGGGCCTGCTTTTCCCGGATGTCGGACAGGTCGAGTTTGCCCGGGGTGAAGCCGGTGGCCTCGAAGCGGCGGGCGCGGCGAGACTCGGCCTCGACGGCGTTCACCGGGGGCTCGTCGTAGGAGCGGCCGCCGGGATGGGCGATGTGGTAGGTGCAGCCGCCCCGCGACGTTCCGGTGGCCAGGTCCACCAGCTCGAACTGCAGCGGGCCGTCAACCGTGATGCTCGGGTGCAAAGCGCTGGGCGGCTGCCAGGCCCGAAACCGCACCCCACCCACGTGGATGTCGGGGTTGTCGGTGGCCAGCAGCGGCATCGGATAGCCGTTGCATGTCACCAGGTAGCGGTCGCGGTCGGCGCCGATGATGCGGACCTGGATGCGCTCGACCGACGAGTCGACGTAGCGGGCGGTGCCGGTGGCGGTCGCCTCCTCGCCGAGGGTGTTCCACGGCTCGATCGCCCCGCGCAGCTCGATCTCTACGCTGTCGAACACCGCGGTGCCGATGCGTGGGAAGCGGAATTCGGTGAAGGGATCCAGCCAGCTGGTCTCGAACGGGATGCCGTGCGCGCGCAGGTCGGCGGCGACGTCGGCGATGTCATGAATGAGGAAGTGCGGCAACAGGTATCGCCCGTGCAAGTTCGAGCCGTGCCGGATCAGCGGAGCCCGCAGCGGCTCGTCCCAGAACCATGCCACCAGCGAACGCACCAGCAGCGACTGCACCATCGCCATTCGCAGGTGCGGCGGCATCTCGAAGCCGCGTAACTCCAACAGGCCCAGCCGGCCGCGCGGGCTGTCCGGGCTGTAGAGCTTGTCGATACAGAACTCGGCACGATGAGTATTGCCGGTGATGTCGGTCAGCAGGTGGCGCAGCGCGCGGTCGGTCACCCAGGGTTGTGCGCCGCCGTCCTTGGAGGAGGACGCGAGCCGGGCGATTTCGGCGAACGCGATCTCCAGTTCGTAGAGAGCCGCGGCGCGGCCCTCGTCCACTCGCGGCGCCTGCGACGTGGTGCCGATGAACCGGCCGGCGAACAGGTAGGACAGCGACGGGTGGCGCTGCCAGTAGGTCAGCAGCGAGACCAGCAGGTCGGGGCGGCGCAGCAGCGGCGAGTCCGCGGGCTTGATGCCGCCCAGGGTGATGTGGTTACCACCGCCGGTGCCGCCGTGCGTGCCGTCGACGTCGAACGACTCCGTGGACAAGCGGGCCAGCCGGGCCTGCTCGTAAAGGGTCTCCAGCTGCTGGCGCTGCTCGGCGAAACTGGCCGTCGGTGCGATGTTGACCTCGATCACCCCGGGGTCAGGGGTGATCGTCGTCGACGTCAGCCGCGGGTCCGGCGGCGGTTCGTAGCCTTCGATCACCACCGGGCAGCCGATTTTCGCGGCCGCGGCCTCGAGCCGGGCAATGAGGTCGACGAAGTGCTCCAGCGCCTCGGTGGGCGGCAGGAACACGTAGAGCAGCCCGTCGCGGACCTCGGCGACCATCGCGGTGATCGGCGCGGTCGCCGAGTCATCCGGGTCCTCCAGCAATGTTTCGCCGTCGGACAGGCTTATCACGTCGCCGACGGCTGTCGGGTCGGCGACGGCGGACGGCCGCGGCGGCTTCCAACTGATCGAATCCAGTGGCAGCCGCAGACCCGCAGGCGAATCCCCGTCCAGCAGCACGATCCGGCCGCGGCGCAGTCGCCAGTCGGCGCTGGCCCAGCCGAGGTCGTCGTCGCGGCGGTGCAACGGCAGCGCGAACGCCGCCGCGGGCGTGGTGGGCTCGTCGAGGTGTGCCAGCAGTGCGGCCCGGCCGGCAACGGTGTCCTCGGCCAGGTCGTCGTCCGATGCCACCGGGTCGCCCTCGGGCTGCCGGACCTTGGCCGCCAACCGCGACAGCGGGTCCTCGAAGGCCGGCCGGACCTGCGAAAGCGGTAGTCCCAGACCGTCGGCGATGCCGGCGAGCAGCTGGTAGGCCGCCTCATTGTCGGCGGGGTCCGCGGGTTGGCTACTCGAGTCACTGCCCCAGGGGTCGGCCAGCAGCGTGTTGTCGGTCCACAGCGGCTGCCCGTCGGTCCGCCAGTACAGGGCAATCTGCCAGCGCGGCAACGGTTCGCCGGGATACCACCTGCCCTGGCCGCGCTGGATCAGCCCCTGCGGGGCCCACGCCGCCTTCAGCCGGGCGGCTAGATCGGATGCCCGCCGGCGCTTGTGCGGACCGTCGGCGGCTGTGGTCCACTCCTCGTCGACCTGGTTGTCCACCGATACGAAAGTCGGCTCGCCGCCGATGGTGAGCCGAACATCGCCGGCGGCGAGCCGCTCGTCGACGTCGCGTCCGACCTCGCAGATCGTCCGCCAGGCCTCGTCGGTGTAGGGCCGCGTGACGCGGGGGTCTTCGTGGACGCGGGTGACGGTGTTGGAGAACTCCAGCACCGATTCGCACGGTTCGACGCCGCCGGTGATCGGGGCCGCGCTCGCCGGGTGTGGCGTGGCCGCCAGCGGGATGTGGCCCTCGCCGGCGAACAGTCCCGACGTCGGGTCCAGGCCGATCCACCCCGCGCCGGGGATGTACACCTCCGCCCATGCATGCAGGTCGGTGAAGTCCGCGGCCGGCCCTGACGGCCCATCGATCGCTTGGACGTCGGATGCCAGCTGTACCAGGTAGCCGGACACGAACCGGGCGGCCAATCCGAACTGACGCAGGATCGACACCAGCAGCCACGCGGAGTCACGGCATGAGCCGATGCCGGTCCGCAGCGTGACATCCGGCGTCTGCACGCCGGGCTCCATCCGCAGGCTGTAGCCGACGTCGGCGTTGATCGCCTGGTTGAGCGCGACCAGGAAGTCGATGGTCCGGGTGCCATTCCGGACCGAGAAGTCCCGCACCCACTCGGTGACCAGTTCACCGGGCCCGGAGCCGTCGCCGGCTTCGTCGACCGGCCGCAAGTACGGTTCGAGGTCGTCGGCGAGCGCCTTCGGATAGGTCAGGCCGCCGGGCGGCCAGACCTCGGCCCAGTCCTCGATGAAGAAGTCGAACGGGTTGATCACCTTGAGGTCGGCGATCAGCCCGACGGTGATGGTCAGCCGACTGGTGGGATTCGGAAACACCAGCCTTGCAAGGAAATTGCCCAGCGCGTCCTGCTGCCAGTTGATGAAGTGGTCAGCCGGCTCGATCCGCAGCGAGTAGGCCTCGATGGGCGTGCGTGAGTGGGGCGCCGGGCGCAGCCGCACGACGTGCGGATACACCCGGACCGGCCGGTCAAAGGTGTAGCTGGTGCGGTGCTCCAGCGCAACTTTGATGGTCATAACCGCTGATCCCATCACAACAGCCACACCGCCGCAGCACAGCCCGATTCAACGCCGACCGAGTGGCGTAACCGGGTTTCGGACGTTCTCTTTCCTAGGATCGCTCGAGTGGATGATCGCTACGGCCCTGACGTGCTGGCCCGCGACCCGCACAGCGCGCGCAAGATCCGCTCGGTTGAATTGCCAATAGAACTCGGCATGGTCGTCGAGGACGCGCAGACGGGCTATGTCGGGGCAGTGGTGTGTGTCGAATACGGCCGAATGGAGCTCGAGGACCGACGCGGCCGCACTAAGCCGTTCCCGATCGGACCGGGCTATCTCGTCGACGGCAAACCGGTGATCCTGACCGCGCCGCGACGACCGTCACCCACCGGCGCCACCCGCACGTCGTCGGGTTCGGTGGCGGTGACCGGAACCCGCGCCCAGGTAGCCCGTGCCGGGCGGATCTATGTGGAGGGCCGCCACGATGCCGAGCTCGTCGAGCAGGTGTGGGGCGATGATCTGCGGATCGAGGGCGTGGTGGTCGAATATCTCGGTGGCGTCGACGATCTCGTCGGCGTCGTCGAGCAATTCCGCCCGGGCCCCAAGCGACGGCTCGGCGTGCTCGTCGACCACCTGGTGTCCGGGTCAAAGGAAGCGCGACTGGCCGAAGCGGTACGCCGCGGCCCGGGCGGCGTGCACACGCTGGTGGTCGGGCATCCGTTCGTCGACATCTGGCAGGCCGTGAAACCGGCCCGGTTGGGTCTGTCAGAGTGGCCGGTTGTGCCGCGTGGCACCGACTGGAAACACGGGATATGTCAGGCGCTGGGCTGGCCGCACGCCGGCCCGGCCGACGTCGCCGCGGCATGGCGGCGCATCCGCGGCCGGGTGCGCGACTGGACGGATCTCGACGCAGCGCTGATCGGCCGGGTAGAGGAGCTGATCGACTTCGTCACGCAGCCGTGACCCGCGGCGATCGCAACCGCGGCGAAGACGGGCGCAGCGGGTCGATGCGAGGAGCCCGCGGGCTCAGGGGGTCAGCGGCGCGATCTGGCCACCGGAAAGCCGGCGATAGGTGTAGACCTGGACCAGCAACGCCAGCGGGCCGCCCACGAGGATGCCGACGCCGCAGACGAAGAAGCCGGCCAGCACCAAAAGGCCTTGCACCAGGAAGGACAGCAGCGTACTGCCGATGTCCGACCGGACCGTGGTGAAGCTGGCCTTCAGCGCGTCGATCGGTGACAGGCCGTGATCGGTTGCAAAGGCGATCGTGAACAGCGCGAAGAAGGTGAACACGGCGATCGCCACCAGCGCCAACAGGGCGAAGATCGCGCCGGGGAGCAGCGACAGCGAATCCAGGATCGCGCTGATCACGCTGAGCAGCGCACCGGCCAGGATGACATTGCCGAAGTTGCGCGGCTTGAAGAAGGAACCGACGCTGACCGGCCTGCCGTCGGCGAGGTCGAGCGCACCGGACAAGAAGCCCGCTTGCACGAAGATGCCGTAGACGAACGACAGGATCGACAGCACGAGAGTGCCGGCGGTGCCCAAACTGGCCGTAAACGATGCGCCGTAGTCGTCGCCGACATCGGTGGTGTTGGCGTTGGCGCCGCCCAGCAACACGAACACCAGCGCGTGCAGGATCACTCCGACCAACCCGTACACCAAGGTCGCGGCGATCAGCGGTAAAGGATTCTTGGCGAACTTATTCCGGGCCCACCGGAACGCATCACCGATGCTGAAATGCTGGCCCGGGGGCGGTGGGTAGCCGGGCTGGGACGGGTACCCAGGCGGCGGCCCGTAGCCGGGAGGCGGCCCGTAGCCCGGCGGCGGCCCGTAGCCGGGCGGCGGCGGTGGCGGCCCACCATACCCGGGTGGAGGCGGGCCGTACCCCGGCGGCGGCCCCGGAGGTGGGCCATAGCCGGGTGGCGGTCCCGGAGGTGGCCCATAGCCCGGTGGTGGCCCGGCAGGCGGTCCTGGAGGCGGGCCGTAGCCGGGCGGTGGGTAGTTGCCGGGATTGGGGTTAGCGCCCCACGGATCGCTCGGGCCGCCGGGGTGCTCTGGGGGTCGGCTCATAGCCGCTCCTGCCTCGTGTGGTGGAGTTCTGCCGTATGCCTCAGCGAACTTAGCAAGTATTCGGCGGCCCCGCTGCGACCCGAACATCGCGAGTCGCGTCGAGGTGGCGTGGTATGCCTGAAACCGTGTCCGACGGTCTGTTCGACGTCCCCGACCCGACCGGCTTGACCGGACGCGCGCCGGGCGGTTCGGCCGCTGCGCCGTTGGCCGTGCGGATGCGCCCGGCCAGTCTGGACGAGGTGGTCGGACAGGACCACCTGTTGCAACCCGGCTCGCCGCTGCGGCGCCTTGTCGAGGGTTCGGGCGTGGCGTCGGTCATCCTTTACGGGCCGCCCGGCAGCGGTAAGACCACGCTGGCCGCGCTGATTTCGCAAGCCACCGGCCGGCGGTTCGAGGCGCTGTCGGCGTTGTCGGCCGGGGTCAAAGAAGTCCGCGCGGTGATCGACGTGGCTCGTCGCGCCGCCGCCCACGGCGAGCAGACCGTGCTGTTCATCGACGAGGTCCACCGGTTCTCCAAAACTCAGCAGGACGCGCTGTTGTCGGCGGTAGAGAACCGGGTGGTGCTGCTGGTGGCGGCCACCACCGAGAATCCCTCGTTCTCCGTCGTCGCCCCGCTGCTGTCGCGGTCGCTGATCCTGCAGTTGCGGCCGCTGAGCGCCGAAGACATCCGCACAGTGGTGCAGCGCGCGATCGACGACCCCCGCGGGCTGAATGGGCAAGCCGCGGAGCCCGACGCCGTCGAGCTACTGGTGCGGCTCGGAGCCGGAGACGCCCGACGTGCGCTGACCGCGCTGGAGGTCGCGGCCGAGGCGGGGGAGCAGGTCACCGTCGAGGCCGTCGAGCAGTCCGTGGACAAGGCCGCGGTCCGCTACGACCGCGACGGCGATCAGCATTACGACGTCATCAGCGCGTTCATCAAGTCCGTGCGCGGTTCCGACGTCGACGCCGCATTGCACTATCTGGCCAGAATGTTGGTCGCCGGTGAGGACCCGAGATTTATCGCGCGACGGCTGATGATCTTGGCCAGCGAGGACATCGGCATGGCCGACCCCACCGCGCTGCAGACCGCCGTCGCCGCGGCGCAGACCGTGCAACTGATCGGGATGCCCGAAGCCCAGTTGACACTGGCGCACGCCACGATGCACCTGGCCAGCGCGCCCAAGTCGAACGCCGTCACCGCGGCGCTGGGTGCGGCGATGGCCGACATCGAAGCGGGGAAGGCCGGGCTGGTGCCGCCGCAGCTGCGCGACGGCCATTATTCGGGCGCGGCGGCGCTGGGCAACGCGCAGGGCTACAGCTACCCGCACGATGACCCGGACGGTGTTGTGCCGCAACAGTATCCACCGGACGAGCTCGTCGGCGTGGACTACTACCGCCCCACCGGCCACGGCGCGGAGCGCGAGCTGGCCGGTCGACTCGAGCGGCTGCGGGCGATCATCCGGCGCAAGCGCGGCTAGCCGCTCGCCTGCCCCAGCCGGCTGGCCAGTGAGTGACCCGCGTCGAGCACATGGCGCTCGGCGATGCTGCGGGCTTTCTCGGCGTCGCCGTCGGCGAGCGCCGACACCAGCGCTTGGTGATCCTCCAACGCGTGGTGCTCGTGCTCAGGGAACATCGCCAAGAAGTTCGACGGCACGACGCGGACGGCTTGGCGGATCTGCGCCATCAATCGCCGCGAATGGGCCGCGCGATGGATCGCCCGGTGAAATTGCCAATTCGCGCCGACGATGGCGCCCTCTCCGGAGTGGGACTCGACGTCGGTCGCCAGTGCGCGTAGCCGCTCAACGTCGTCCGGGGTGACCCGCCGCGCGGCCCATGCCGCGGCCTGCCCGGTCAGCACACCCACGATCGTGAAACTGTCCAGCACGTCCTCGGGGCTGATGCCGATCACCGTGACGCCGCTGCGTGGCGCCACGCGCACCAGTCCGTCGTAAGACAACTCGAGCAACGCCTCGCGTACCGGTGTGCGGCTGGTGGCGAACTCCTTGGTGATGGCGTCGAGGTCGAGCCGGGTGCCGGCAGGCAGCGCGCCGGTGAGAATGCGGTCGCGCAGCTCGCGCGCAGCGCGCTCGCGCACCGTGCCGGCGATGTCGACGTCGTTGGGCATACGGATGACCTTAGGGCAATCGTGAATCTAACACTTGAAATCTAATATATCAGATGTTACACATTAGAGATGACCACACGACAAATGGCGCTCGTCGCCTTCATGCAAGCAGGCAGCACCTCGGTCTACGCGGGCTCGTGGCGGCATCCCGCCACCGAGCACGGCTACCTCGACGCCTCGTACTACGCCAAGATCGGCAGGCAGCTCGAAGAGGGTTGTTTCGATCTGATGTTCTTCGACGACCGGCTGGCGATGCCCGGTATTTACGGCGGCTCGGTCGCCGACGCGGTGAAATACGGCGCACGGCCGGTGAAGCTGGACCTGTCCATCGTGCTGGGCGTGCTGGCGCAGGCGACGTCGCGCATCGGTCTCGGTGCGACCGGCTCGACCACCTACTACCCGCCGTACCACGTGGCCCGGACGTTCTCCACCCTGGACCATCTGTCGGGTGGCCGCGCGGCCTGGAACGTCGTCACGTCGGTCAACGACAGCGAAGCCCAGAATTTCGGCCTGAACACGCATTTGAGCCATGACGCACGCTACGACCGGGCCGAGGAGTTCATGGATGCCGTCGTCGGCCTGTGGGACACCTGGGAAGACGACGCGGTGCTGCACGACCGGGTGGAAGGCATTTACGCTGACCCGACGAAGGTGCACGAGCTCAACCACGACGGGGAGTTTTTCTCGGTGCGCGGGCCGTTGACGGTGCCGCGCGGCCCGCAGGGTCGGCCGGTGATCATCCAGGCCGGCTCATCCGGTCGCGGGCGTGAATTCGCTTCGCGCTGGGCCGAATTGATCTTCACCGGCGATCCGGGTATCGAGGTGGCCCGCAGTCATTACGCCGACCAGAAGGAGCGCATCGACGCCGCCGGCCGCGACCCGCAGTCGGTCAAGATCTGCCCGATGGCCTACGCCGTGGTGGGGGAGTCGGAGGACCATGCCAAACAGCGCGAACAGGTGTTTCTCAGCGACCTGGTTCACCCGATGGCGTCGCTGACCCTACTCTCAGAGCTGATGAACTACGACTTCTCCCAACACCAGCTCGACGACCCGATCACCGACGAGCTCATCGAATCGGTGTCTGGCATCCGCGGACTGGTGCAGAACCTGCGCGCGCACATCGGCGACACCATCACGCTGCGCGACCTGGCCGGCCACCGCGCCACGCTGCTGCAGGGCCCGCGGTTCGTCGGCACCGGCACGCAGGTCGCCGATCAGATGGAGGAGTGGTTCGACGGCGGCGCCTGCGACGGGTTCGTCTTGGCCGCAACACATCTGCCCGGCGCGTTCGAAGACGTGGTGCGGATGGTGGTTCCGGAGCTGCAGCGGCGCGGCCTGTTTCGCACCGGCTATGACGGCACGACCCTGCGCGAGCACCTCGGCCTGCAACGGCCGGTTTGTGCGCCCGTCGGAGCATGATGCTCGAAGGCATCCGGGTTCTCGACGCCGCCACGCTGGCCGCGGCACCGCTGGCCGCCACCTACCTCGGCGAGTTCGGCGCGGACGTCATCAAGATCGAGCAACCCGACGGCGGAGACCCGATCCGCACCTGGGGCAACCAGATCGACGGCGTCGGGCTGATGTGGAAGTCGTTGTCGCGCAACAAGCGTTCGATCACCCTGAACATGCGCGTCGCCGAAGGCCAGGCGCTGCTACGCGGCCTCGTCGAACACGCCGACGTGCTGATCGTCAACACCCGGCCCGCGACGCTGCGCAAGTGGGGGCTGGACTATCCGGCGCTGCGTGCGGTCAACGACCGAATCGTCATGCTGCACATCACCGGCTACGGGCTGACCGGCCCGAAGAGCGAGCGGCCCGGCTTCGGGACGCTCGGCGAGGCGATGAGCGGCTTCGCCAACATCACCGGCCAGGCCGACGGACCGCCCACGCTGCCGCCGTTCATGCTGGCCGACGGGGTGGCGTCGCTGAACGCCGCCTACGCGGTGATGATGGCGCTCTACCACCGCGACGTGCATGGGGCGTCCGGCCAGCTGATCGACATCAACCTGATCGATCCGCTGGCGCGGCTGCTGGAACAGACGCTGCTGGGCTACGACCAACTCGGGCTGGTGCCGACGCGGGCGGGTAACCGCTGGGACATCTCGGCGCCGCGTAACACCTACCGCACCGCCGACGACCGCTGGCTGGCGATGTCGGGCAGCTCACCACAGCTGGCGCTGCGGGTGTTTCGGGCCATCGGACGCGCCGACCTGGTCGACGACGCCGACTTCTCCGACCCCCAGCGGCGGCTGGCGCGGGCCCGCGAGGTCGACCAGGTGGTCGCCGACTGGGTGGCCACCAAGACGCTGGCCGAGGCGATGGAGATTTTCGACGCCGCCGAAGTGGCCGCGGCGCCGGTCTACGACATCACCGACCTCGTCGCCGACGAACAGCTGGCGCATCGCGAAGTCTTCGTCAAGGTCGGCGACGACGAACTCGGTGCCATGACGGTCCAAGCGCCCGTGCCGCGGTTCTCGGCGGCCAGCGGCCGGGTCGAGCATCTGGGCCCTCGGATCGGTGCGCACAACGCCGAGGTGTACGGCGAACTGCTGGGCCTGCGCGGCGGCGAAATCAACGACCTGCATGCCCGCGGCGTGCTGTGAGAGGAACAACCCGATGACATCCCTGCTGCGCCGCTCCGAACTGGCCGTGCCTGCAGCCAACGACCACATGTTCGCCCATGCCGCGGCGTCGGACGCCGACCTCGTCTTCCTCGACCTCGAGGATGCCACCGCGCCGGCGCACAAGGAGGCGGCCCGCGCTAAGGCCGTCAAGGCGCTCAACGAGCTCGACTGGGGGCACACGGTTCGCGCCATCCGCATCAACGGGCTCGACACCCAGTGGTGCCACGACGACATCGTCGAGGTCGTTACCAACGCCCGAGAGAACCTCGAGACCATCATCATCCCGAAAGCGCTACGGGCGCGCGATGTTTGGTGGGTCGACGTACTGCTCACCCAGCTGGAGGCCAAGCTCGGCCTGTCCCGCCCGATCCGCCTCGAAGTGCTCATCGAAGAGGTCGAGGGACTTGCCAACGCCGAGGAGATCGCAACGGCCAGTCCGCGGCTGGACGCGCTGATCTTCGGTGTCGGCGACTTCTCGCTGTCGCAGGGTGCCCGGGTGGACACCAACTTCGACCCGCTCGGCGAATACCCCGGCGACTTCTGGGCCTATGCCCGCAACAAGGTGCTCGTCGCGGCGCGCATCGCGGGCATCGACGCGATCGATGCGCCGTATCCGGACTACCACGATCTCGACGGCTATGAGCGCGACGCCCGACGGGCGTCGCTGATGGGATACACCGGCAAGTGGGCGATCCACCCGACCCAGATCCCGGTCGCCAACAAGGTGTACGCGCCCACCGATGAGGAGATCGCGCTGGCGGAGCGCAACGTCGCCGCCTATCGCGAAGGCGAGGCGAAGGGGCTGGGCGCGGTCGGTGTCAACGGCGTCCTGGTCGACGCCGCACACGTGAAGATGGCCCAGGCAACGCTGGCGCGCGCCGCGCTAATCGCGAACGGCGGCCCGTCGTCACGCTAGCGTGACGTTCGACGGCCGCCGCCACACCAGCGTGACGCTCGGCGGGCGCCGTTAGCAATCCACGGAAGGGCGGCCGATGAAAACTTTCACCGACGACGAGATGAATGCCTTGTTACCGGCCACCAAGGAGTACAACGTTGTCATCCTCAAACGAGGCCCCAGCTTTAGCGACGACGCGGCGCCGGCGGTCATCTGGGAGCACGGCCGGCGCAACTTCGGGCTACGCGACGCCGGCGTGCTCGCGGTGGTGCTACCGGTCACCGATGGCTCCGACGTCTGCGGAGTCGGCGTGTTCACCGGGACGGTCGATCAGACCGTCGCGCTCATGAGCGACGATCCCGGTGTGCAAGCCGGGGTGTTCACCTTCGAGGTGCACCCGTGCCGCGGTTTCCCCGGCGACTCGTTGCCGTAATAGCGCTACGCCGAGATCGACGCCAGCGCAAGAAATTTCGCGAAAAGCTGCTCTAGCGTCGATCTCGGTGAAGCAAAGACGACGCGGCTAGATCAGCTCGGGCACCCGCAGGTGGGCGATTGCCAATTCGAACTCGCCGACGTCGAATTGATCCGCGCCGAGGTCGCGAAGCCTGGCGGTACGTAGCGACCGGGCCTGGTCCCCGTTGCGCTCCATCGCGTCGAGGCTGTCGAACGTCGACGACGACACCGCCCGCCAGGAGTTGCGGTCGATCATCAGGCTCGCGCTGCAGAAACCTTCGAGCTCTTCGATCGCGGGCAGCACCGACTCCCGGTAGAACGCGATGGCCCGGTCGAATTGGTCGGGCCGCACTTTGAGCCAGGTGGCCCGCACGCCGGCACCCGGACCGGAGGGGTGGTCGCGGTGCAGAACCGCGATCTCCCATTCGTCGACCGTCGGGCTACCGCCGAACGTCTGGGCCGCCTGATCGCGAACCGGTCGGATCCCATCGGCGCTCGCGCGCATCGCCTGTTCGTTCTCCCACGAGCTGGTCGCGATGCAACGACCGGAGCCGCGGTCGACCAGCAACGACACACCAAGACAGCCGTCGACTTTTTGGAGTGCCGGCATGACTACATCGCGAACGTGCGCGATCCCGGCGTCGATGGACGACGGTTGCGCCTCGATAGTGGTTGAGCGCGCATACACGAGACAAGGCCTCCTTAGTCGGGGACAGCGCCCCGGTGGCGCCACCGGTCCCACCAATCACCTTCCTCTGGCGGATTGTCGATGGCAATGGGCAACGCCGCTGCGCTTGTTCGGGATTCGCGCAAGGCAGTACCGGCCGGCGGCCAGTCGGCCGGTCTACCGCCGCTCCGATCGATCAGACCAGCTCGGGCGCCCGCAGATGAGCGAGTCGGAGCTCGAACTCGCCGTCGTCGAGCTCCTCGGCGCCCACTTCCAATATCTTCGTGTTCTTCAAGGCCGTCGCCTGTTCCCGGCTGCGTTGCATCGCGTCGAGGCTGTCGAAGGATGTGCAGGTCACCGCGCGCCCGGATGCACGATCCACCAGCAGGCTCGCGCTGCAGAACCCGTCGAGTGCCTCGAGGTCGGGCAGGACGGACATCTTGTAGAACTCGATGCCCGCGTCGAGTTGATCTGGCGGCAATTTGACCCAGATCGCTCGCGCGCAGGCGCCTTCACCAGCGCGGTGATCACGGTGCAGCACCGCGATTTCCCAATCGTCGACCGTCGCGCTACCGACGGCGCCGAACTCTCCGGCCACTCGATCGCGAACCGGTCGTGTGGGCTCGGCGCTGGCGCGCATCGCGTCCTCGGTCTCCCACGCGGTGGTCGCTATACACCGGCCGGTCTCCCGGTCGACTAACAATGACAAGCCGACGCATCCGTCGACCTCCTGAATTCGCGGTAGCACGGCTTCGCGGACGTGCGCAACGCCGGCGTCGATGGACGATGGTTGCGCCTGGATAGTGGTAGAGCGCGCGTACACGGCTCACCCCTTCCCTCTCGGGGCGGCGCCCCGGTGGCGCCACCGGTTCAACCAACACCCTCCTCCGCCGGATCAGCGGTGGCAATGGGCTAGCGATGGTTAAACCGTGCATTTGCTGAGGATGGACCGCTTGAGATGGCAGGTCACGGAGCACGCCTCTTAGGCTTGTGCGATGCATACCGATGTGCTGCAGGTGGACACCACGCGTCGTTGCATCGTGGATTTGACCGAATCAGTGCGCGCATTTTGCTTCCCGTGCGGCGACGGTCTCTGCAACGTGTTCGTCCCGCACGCGACGGCGGGGGTGGCGATCATCGAGACCGGGGCGGGTTCCGATGACGACCTCGTCGACACCCTGGAACGGCTGTTGCCGCGTGACGACCGCTACCGGCACGCGCATGGCTCGCATGGTCACGGCGCCGATCATGTGCTGCCGGCCATCGTTGCGCCGTCGATCACGTTGCCAGTAGAGGGCGGCGAACCGCAGCTGGGCACCTGGCAAAGCGTGGTGCTGGTCGATCTCAACCGGGACAATCCGCGGCGCTCGGTGCGGTTGAGTTTTCTCAACGGGTGAACGGGCGCCGCCCCGCGGTGCGGTTCGTTGAGTGTTCAGGCGTGGGCAACCGGACCGGTACTGTAATGCGGTCGAATAGGCCCCCTAATAGGGTGGAAATTGGCTGGGCAGGTCGCCTGACAGGAAGAGCCAAAAGGAAGCGGAGAAGTGCAGACACATGAGATCAGGAAGAGGTTCCTGGATCATTTCGTGAAGGCGGGTCACACCGAGGTGCCAAGCGCCTCGGTGATCCTCGACGATCCCAACCTGCTGTTCGTCAACGCCGGCATGGTCCAGTTCGTGCCGTTCTTCCTGGGCCAGCGCACCCCGCCGTATGCGACGGCGACCAGCATCCAGAAATGCATCCGCACGCCCGACATCGACGAAGTCGGGATCACCACCCGGCACAACACGTTTTTTCAGATGGCCGGCAATTTCTCGTTCGGCGACTATTTCAAGCGCGGCGCCATCGAATTGGCCTGGACCCTGTTGACCAGCTCCGTTGCCGAGGGTGGTTACGGATTCGATCCTGAACGGCTATGGGCCACAGTCTATTTGGATGACGACGAAGCGGCGCAGCTGTGGGCGGAAATCGCGGGGTTGCCCGCCGAGCGCATCCAGCGCCGCGGCATGGCCGACAACTACTGGTCAATGGGCATTCCCGGGCCGTGCGGTCCCTCGTCGGAGATCTACTACGACCGCGGCCCGGAGTACGGTCCCGAGGGCGGTCCGCTGGCCAGCGAAGAGCGGTACATGGAGATCTGGAACCTCGTGTTCATGCAGAACGAGCGCGGCGAAGGCACCAGCAAGGAGGACTACCAGATAAGGGGTGCGTTGCCGCGCAAGAACATCGACACCGGCATGGGCGTCGAGCGGGTCGCGGTGCTGCTGCAGGGTGTGCACAACGTCTACGAGACCGACCTGCTGCGCCCGGTCATCGACATGGTGGCCGCGCGCGCGCCGCGTGGCTACGACGTCGGCAATCACGACGACGATGTGCGCTACCGCATTATCGCCGACCACAGCCGCACCGCGGCGATTCTGATCGGCGACGGCGTCAGCCCCGGCAACGATGGGCGCGGCTACGTGCTGCGCCGGCTGCTGCGCCGGGTGATCCGCTCGGCCAAGCTGCTGGGCGTCGAGGGTCCGATCGTCGGCGACCTGACGGCCACCGTGCGTGACGCGATGGGCCCGTCGTATCCCGAACTCGTGACCGATTTCGACCGGATCAGGCGCATCGCGGTGGCCGAGGAGACCGCGTTCAACCGGACGCTGCAGTCCGGTTCACGGCTGTTCGACGAGGTGGCCGCTGCCACGAAGGCATCCGGCGCCCACGTGCTGTCCGGATCGGATGCGTTCACCCTGCACGACACCTACGGATTCCCGATCGAGCTCACCCTCGAGATGGCCACCGAGGCCGGCCTGCAGGTTGACGAGGCCGGGTTCCGGGAGTTGATGGCCGAGCAGCGTCGCCGCGCGAAAGCCGATGCCGCAGCGCGCAAACACGCTCACGCCGACCTGACCGCGTATCGCGAGCTGGTCGATGCCGGGCCCACCGAGTTCACCGGCTTCACCGAGTTGACGTCGGAGGCCCGGATCCTGGGCATCTTCGTCGACGGCAAGCGGGTGCCGGTAGTAGCCCACGGCGCAGAAGGGTTGGCAGGGTCAGCGGGAGCCGATCACGTCGAACTCGTGTTGGACCGCACACCGCTGTACGCCGAGTCGGGCGGGCAGATTGCCGACGCCGGTACCATCAGCGGCACCGGTGCGGGCGAGAGCGCCCGGGCCGCGGTGACCGACGTGCAGAAGATCGCCAAGACCCTTTGGGTGCATCGGGTTAACGTCGAGTCCGGCGAATTCGTGGAGGGTGACACTGTGGTGGCGGCCGTGGACCCGGCCTGGCGCAAGGGTGCCACCCAGGGGCACTCGGGTACCCACATGGTGCACGCTGCGCTGCGACAGGTGTTGGGCCCCAACGCTGTTCAGGCCGGATCGCTGAATCGTCCGGGGTACTTGCGCTTCGACTTCAACTGGCAGGGCCCGCTGTCCGACGAGCAGCGCACGCAGGTCGAGGAAGTGACCAACGAGGCCGTGCAGGCCGACTTCGAAGTACACACCTTCACCGAGCAGCTGGAGAAAGCCAAGGCGATGGGTGCGATGGCCATGTTCGGCGAGGCCTACCCGGACGAAGTGCGTGTGGTGGAGATCGGTGGCCCGTTCTCGCTGGAGCTCTGTGGTGGCACGCATGTGCACAACTCCGCGCAGATCGGCCCGGTGACGATCCTGGGTGAATCGTCGGTCGGCTCCGGCGTGCGTCGGGTGGAGGCCTACGTCGGGCTGGACTCGTTCCGCCATCTGGCCAAGGAGCGTGCGCTGATGGCCGGGCTGGCCTCGACACTGAAGGTGCCCTCCGAAGAGGTGCCCGCCCGGGTGGCGAACCTGGTCGAAAGACTCAAAGCCGCGGAAAAGGAAATCGAACGCACCCGGCTGGCGACGGCGCGGGCGGCCGCGGTCAATGCCGCTGCCGGTGCGCAGCGCATCGGTAGCGTCCGTCTGGTGGCGCAGCGGATGTCGGCCGGGATGTCGGCCGCCGACCTGCGGTCTTTGGTCGGCGACATCCGCGGCAAGCTCGGCAGGGACCCGGCAGTGGTCGCATTGATCGCCGAGGGTGAAGGCGGCAGCGTGCCCTATGCGATCGCGGCCAACCCGGCCGCCCAGGACTTGGGCCTCCGGGCGAACGACTTGGTCAAACAGCTCGCCGGAGCCGTCGACGGTCGGGGCGGTGGCAAGGCCGACCTCGCGCAGGGTTCGGGCAAGGATCCGTCGGGCATAGAAGCCGCACTCGCTGCGCTCCGATCAGAGATAGCGCGGGTCAGCTGAGTGGACTCTTCACACCGTCTGCCGGATCGGCCCGGCGGGGACGATCCTGGACCCGGACGGCGACTCGGCATCGACGTGGGCAGTGTGCGCATCGGCGTGGCGTGCAGCGATCCGGACGGCATCCTGGCCACGCCGGTGGAAACGGTCCGCCGCGACCGGTCGGGCAAGCATCTGCGACGGCTGGTCGAACTGGTCGACGAGCTGCACGCGATCGAGGTTGTGGTAGGGCTGCCGCGAACCCTGGCCGACCGCACCGGCCCGTCAGCCCGCGACGCGATCGAGCTGGCCGGCGCGCTGGCCGGCCGGATCGCGCCGACACCGGTGCGGCTGGCCGACGAGCGGTTGACGACCGTCAGCGCGCAACGATCACTGCGCCAGGCGGGGGTGCGGGCCAAGAGTCAGCGTAGGGTCATCGACCAGGCAGCGGCGGTGGCGATCCTGCAGGGTTGGCTCGATGAACGTCGTACCATGCTGCCCGGGGAGGTCAAGGGTGTCTGACGACCAAGGGCGGCCCCGCGCCCAACCCGTGGCGGTTGGACCGCCGCGTCGGGTGCGGTCGCGCGCCGAGCGGATCCGCGCCGAGCGTGGCCGTCGTCGGCACCGCATCGTGCTTGGATTTGCCGTCGCCCTACTCATGGTCGTGGTTTTGGCGGCAGTGTTCGTCGGCTCGAAGCTGTGGCACACCCTGGGCCCGCAGAACGACTATGCCGGTGATGGCAAAAGGGATTTGGTAATCCAGGTCCACGCCGGCGACTCGACCACCGCGATCGGCGAGACGTTGCAGAACCGCGATGTAGTCCGCACCGTCAAAGCGTTCGTCGAGGCCGCCGAAGGCAATGACGCGATCTCGTCTATCCAGCCCGGCTACTACCGCATGCGCACCGAAATTCCCGCGTCGAACGCGGTGAAGCGGCTCGCCGATCCCGAGACTCGGGTGGGCAAGGTCGTCATTCCCGAGGGGCAACAGCTCGACGACACCACCGACGTCAAAACGAACGACGTGACGCCCGGAATCTTCACCATGATCTCCAAGGCCACCTGCGTCGAGCTGGACGGCGACAACCGCTGTGTCTCTGCGGACGATCTGCGGACGGCGGCCGAAAAGACTCCGCTGGCCTCGCTGTCGGTGCCGGCATGGGCGGTCGAGCCGGTCACCCGGATGGGCGCCGAACACCGACGGATCGAAGGCCTGATCGCGCCGGGCACGTTCAACGTCAACCCGTCCGGTTCGCCCCAGACGATCCTGGAGGCGCTGATCAGCTCGAGCACCGAGCAGTATGTGAAATCGGGTCTGCTGGAGACCGCAACCGCGATGAACATGTCGCCGTATGACGTCCTGGCGGTCGCGTCGCTGGTTCAGCGTGAGGCCAAACCACCGGACTTCCCGAAGGTTGCCCGCGTCATCTACAACCGGCTGGCCGAGCACCGCACCCTGGAGTTCGACTCGACGGTGAACTATCCGCTGGATCGTCGCGAAGTGGCCACCACTGACGCCGACCGCGCACAGCAAACGCCGTGGAACACCTACGTTTCCGAGGGGCTGCCTGCCACGCCGATCTGTTCGCCGGGCACTGATGCGCTCAAAGCCGCCGAGCATCCCGAGCCCGGCGACTGGCTGTACTTCGTCACCATCGACTCGCAGGGCACGACGCTGTTCACCCGCGACTACCAACAGCATCTGGCGAACATCGAGTTGGCCAAACGCAACGGTGTCCTCGACTCCGCGCGTTAGGAAAGCCGGCGTCCTCGGTTCGCCGATCGCGCATTCACGCTCTCCCCAGCTGCATCTGGCCGCCTACCGCGCGCTGGGCCTGGCCGACTGGACCTACGAGCGCATCGAATGCGGCGCCGAGGAACTGCCCGCTGTGGTCGACGGGTTCGGGCCGGAGTGGGTTGGCGTCTCGGTGACGATGCCGGGAAAGTTCGCCGCGCTGCGTTTCGCCGACGAGCGCACCGATCGGGCCAAGCTGGTCGGGTCGGCCAACACCCTGCTGCGAACGCCGCGCGGCTGGCGCGCCGACAACACCGACATCGACGGCGTGATGGGTGCGTTGTTGGGCACGGTGACCGGTCGCGCGGTGGTGTCGGGGTCGGGCGGCACCGCCCCGGCGGCGATTGTGGCCTTGGCCGAGTTGGGCGTTGGCGATATCACCGTGGTGGCCCGCAACCCGGACAAGGCCGCCCGTTTGGTGGAGCTGGCGACCCGGGTCGGCGCGGCGGCCCGGTTCTGCGACCTGGACGGCGGTGCGGTCGCCGACCGGGTGACGGCCGCGGGCGTGTTGGTCAGCACGCTGCCGGCCGACGTGGCGGGGCGTTATAGCGACGTCTTCGCCGGCGCGCCGGTGCTGCTGGACGCCATCTACGACCCGTGGCCGACACCGCTGGCCGCGGCGGTGGCCGCCGCGGGTGGCCGGGTGATCAGCGGCCTGCAGATGCTGCTGCATCAGGCGTTCGCGCAGGTTGAGCAATTCACAGGGCTGCCCGCGCCGCGAGAGGCGATGATCGCCGCGTTGCATTAGCGTGCCGCGCATGCCGATGGTGGCCGCGCTGCTGTGGATGGCCGCGTTGACCGCCTACGACGTCCGCCGCCGCCGGCTGCCCAACTGGCTTACACTCCCGGGATTCGCGGTGATCATGCTCGCCGCGGCCGGCTCGGGCCACGGCGCGGCCGCAGCGCTGGGCGCCGCGGCGCTGGGTGCCGTCTACCTGCTGGTGCACCTGACATGGCCGACGGCGATGGGCGCCGGAGATGTCAAGCTCGCGCTCGGGCTCGGTGCCCTGACCGGCTGCTTCGGCGGCGACGTGTGGTTGCTGGCGGCGCTCGGCGCTCCGCTGCTGACGGCGGCGACGGCGGTGGTCGCCGTGCTTCGCCGCTCGGGGCCATCAGTGCCGCACGGCCCGTCGATGTGCCTGGCCAGCGTCGTGGCGGTGAGCCTGGTGCTGCTGCCTTGACCCGATTGGCAGCGTCTGGCAGTGCCGTTACTGGAGTCGGCAGCGCGTCTGGCCGGACCATCTGGGCATGACAAGCACATCGATTTCAGCCAACCCTCGCCACACCGACTCCGCGCGCCGGCGATCTCTTCGCGCCGACCTCGTCTTCTGGACCGCCGCGGGCGCGGTCGTCGCCGCGCTGAGCGGACCACTGGCTCACTGGTGGCAGGTGTCCGGCACGGTGCTCCTCGTCGGCGGTTTGTCGTTCGTGATCCTTGGACCCGTCATGCTGCTCGGCCTGAACCGAATTCGCCGGGTGTCACGTGGGCTGGTGGCCGGTTTCGTAGTGACCAATTTCTTGCTGGCGCCGATCACCGCCGCGGCGGCATGGTTCGGGTGGCTGGGGTTGAGCGCCGCGGGCAACTGGGCGCTTGCCGACGCCGCAGCGGCCATGCTGGTGCTGGGTGTCTGGCAACTCACCGCGTGGCAACGGTAGCGGCTGAGACGGGCTAGGCCGCCGCGGCGCGGCGGCCGTTGAGCGCGCTACGCAATCCATAACGCTTACCGTCGAATTCGGGTGGCGTCTCCCCGGAGAACTTCTTTTCGGAGTGGGTTTCCGGCGCATCGTCGGATGTCCGACGCAGCCACTTGTCGGGCAACGCCAGTTTGAAGATGGTCCAGAAAGATTGCCAGTACTGCCGCAGCAGCGGCCCCGTCGTGTAGGGCAGGTCGTATTTCTCGCACACGGCGCGCACTCGAACGCCGATCTCGGCGTACCGGTTGCTGGGTAGATCGGGGAACAGATGGTGCTCGATCTGATAGCACAGGTTCCCGCTCATGAACGCCATGATCGGGCCGGCGTTGAAATTCGCCGAGCCCAACATCTGGCGCAGATACCACTCGCCGCGGGTCTCCTCTTCGAAACTCTCCCGGGTGAATTTCTCGGCACCGTCGGGAAAGTGCCCACAGAAGATGACCATGTAGGCCCAGTAATTTCGGATGAGGTTGGCGATAGCGTTCGCCTTGAGCGTGTGCTTCCAGTTACTGCCGGCCAGGGCCGGGAAGACGATGTAATCCTTGCCAGCCTGCTTGCCCATCTTGGTGCCCATGATGCGTAGGTCTTTGCGTGCCTCGGCCCACGTCTTCTCTTTCTTCCGGATCTTGTCGGTCTCGACGTGATGCAGCGCAACGCCCCACTGGAACAGCGTGCCCAAAAGCAAGTTGTAGACGGGATTGCCGATCATCCACGGCGCCCAGCGGTGGTCTCGCGTCACACGCATGATGCCGTAACCCACGTCGCTGTCCAGACCGACGACGTTGGTGTATTTGTGGTGCACGAAATTGTGCGAGTGTTTCCACTGCGACGACGGGCAGGCGGTGTCCCACTCCCACTCGGTGGAGTGGATTTCGGGGTCATTCATCCAGTCCCACTGGCCGTGAATGATGTTGTGGCCCAATTCCATGTTCTCGATGATCTTGGCCGACGCCAAGCTGGCAATACCCGCCAGGCGCGCGATTCTGCTGCTGCTCGCGAACAGCGCCAAGCGGCCGAATGCCGCGAGCCCGCGCTGCAACTGGATTGCGCGGCGGATATACCGCGCATCGCGTTCGCCCCGCGATTCTTCGATGTCGGCGCGGATAGCGTCCAGCTCGGCGGCCAGATCCTCGACGTCTTGCGGGCTCAGATGCGCGTACGCCTTGATATCAGTGATAGCCATTAGACGGGTTCCCTCTCAAACCTTGATAGTGCAGTTGCCGGATGCGGTCGAAATGCATGTCTGTATCCGATCGCCGGCCCCGTGCTCCTGGCCTGAACGAACGTCGCGGATGTGGCCGTCTTCCAACGGCAGTACGCAGGTCTGACAGATACCCATTCGGCAACCGAAGGGCATTTGGATGCCCAACTTCTCGCCCGCCTCGAGAATCGATGTCGCACCGTCGATTTCGATTTTCTTGTCCGAGATCGCGAATGTCACGGTGCCACCTTCACCGCCTTTGTCGGTGGCGGCGATACTGAATCGCTCCATGTGCAGCGCGTCATCGACGTCGTTGTCCCGCCACACTTTTTCGACCGTGTCGAGCATGGCCGCGGGTCCGCATGCCCACGCCGAACGGTCCCGCCAGTCGGCGACGATATTGTCGAGTTCGTCGAAATCGACCTTGCCGTCGGTCTCGGTGAGCTGAAGATGCAGTCGGTAGCCTCGCTGCTCTTGTTCGATTTCGCGCAGTTCGTCGTGAAAAATCACCGCCTCCTGCGACCCTGCCGAGTGCACGTGCACGATGTCCGGGAACTGACCCCGGGTCCGCAACGATCGCAGCATGGCCATGACGGGTGTGATGCCACTGCCGGCGGTGATGAACAGAAGTGCTTGCGGGGGAGGATTCGGCAGCGCGAAGTCGCCTTTGGGCGATGCCAGCCGAATGATGGTGCCCGGTTCGACGCCGTTGACCAGATGGGCGGACAAAAATCCCTCGGGTGTGGCCTTCACGGTGATCGAGATATCACCGCCCCCGTGCTCGGGAACCGAGGTCAGCGAATACGACCGCCAGTGCCAACGACCCTCGACGCGCAAACCGATGCCGACGTATTGGCCCGGACGATAGTCACCGGAAAACCCCCAGCCCGGCCGGATGACGACCGTCGCCGTGTCGTCGGTTTCAGGTTTGACCGCAACGATCTCGCCGCGCAGCTCGCGTGCTGACCAAAGCGGGTTGAGCAACGACAAGTAGTCATCCGGCAGCAGCGGTGTCGTTGCTCGGGTAGCCAATCCTCGAACCATGTTGACCCACGCCCCTGAGGCAGAGTCCACATCTCTAGCGGGCGATCTGGCCCAGCGCACCAGATTTTTCAGCGGCGTAGACAAGGGGCCGCCTTCCACTCGTGCGCCCCGCGCGGGGCGCTGTGACTGTGATCACAGACTGCTTACCCTACTCAGCGGTAACCAAACCCAAGTCGAGGCCTCAATCGGGTGAACAGCCAGATGCGAGCGCGACGCTTTTCCTCGTCTACTCCGGTCATGGGAAGATGGGACACGTGTTGCGATGGACCACTGCCGGTGAATCCCACGGCCGGGCGCTGGTGGCCGTGCTGGAAGGCATGGTCGCCGGGGTCAGCCTGACCTCCGAGGACATCGGGTTCCAGCTGGCCCGCCGCAGGCTCGGCTACGGTCGCGGCGCACGGATGAAGTTCGAGCGCGACGACGTCACCATGCTGGCCGGCGTGCGGCACGGCGTGACAATGGGCGGCCCGATCGCTATCGAGATCGGCAACACCGAATGGCCGAAGTGGGAGACGGTGATGGCCGCCGACCCGGTGGACCAAGCCGATCTCGACGTTGCCCGTAACGCCCCGTTGACCCGGCCGCGGCCCGGCCACGCCGACTACGCCGGCATGCTCAAGTACGGCTTCGACGACGCCCGCCCCGTGCTCGAGCGGGCCAGCGCCCGCGAGACCGCGGCACGCGTCGCGGCCGGCACCGTGGCCCGGCTCTTCCTGCGGCAAGCCCTCGGAGTCGACGTGCTGTCCCACGTCATCTCGATCGGCGAATCACAGCCCTACGAGGGCCCGCCGCCGCAGTCCGGCGACCTGGAAGCGATCGACGACAGCCCGGTGCGGGCATTCGACAAGGTGGCCGAGCAAGCCATGATCGCCGAGATCGAAGCCGCCAAGAAGGACGGCGACACCCTCGGCGGTGTGGTGGAGGCCGTCGCGGTGGGCCTACCAGTTGGGCTCGGATCGTTCACCAGCGGCGACAACCGGCTCGACAGCCAGCTCGCCGCGGCGGTGATGGGCATCCAGGCGATCAAGGGTGTCGAGATCGGCGACGGGTTCACCACCGCGCGCCGCCGCGGCAGCCGCGCCCACGACGAGATGTACCCCGGCCCCGACGGCGTGGTCCGCTCGACCAACCGGGCCGGTGGTCTGGAAGGTGGCATGACCAATGGCCAGCCGCTGCGGGTGCGGGCGGCGATGAAGCCGATCTCCACCGTGCCGCGCGCGCTCGCCACCGTCGACATGGCGACCGGTGACGAGGCCGTCGCGATCAACCAGCGTTCCGACGTGTGCGCGGTGCCGGCCGCCGGTGTGGTGGTCGAAACCATGGTTGCGCTGGTCTTGGCTCGCGCGGCGCTGGAGAAATTCGGCGGCGACTCGCTGGCCGAGACGCGCCGCAACGTCGAGGCATACCTGCGCTCGGTCGCCGACCGCGAACCCGTCGCCGAAGTCCCGGCTCGGTCTGTAGGGGGATAGTGGCTCATGGCGCCCAAGGCCGTATTAATTGGACTCCCGGGATCGGGTAAGTCCACGATCGGGCGACGGCTGGCCAAGGCGCTCAACGTCACGATGCTCGACACCGACGTGGCGATCGAAGCGCGGACCGGACGCCGTATCGCCGACATATTCGCCACCGACGGCGAGGAGGAGTTCCGTCGTATCGAAGAAGAGGTGGTGCGCGCTGCGCTGGCCGAGCATGACGGCGTGCTGTCGCTCGGTGGCGGCGCGGTGACCAGTCCCGGAGTACGCGCCGCGCTGGCCGGTCACACCGTCATCTTCCTGGAAATCAGCGCCGCCGAAGGGGTGCGTCGCACCGGCGGCAGCACCGTGCGGCCGCTGCTGGCCGGCCCGGACCGCGCCGAGAAGTACCGCGCGCTGATGTCGCAACGCGTTCCGGTGTACCGCCAGGTCGCCACCATCCGGGTGAACACCAACCGTCGTAATCCCGGCGCCGTCGTCCGCTACATCGTGTGCCGGCTGCGAGACCTGCAACCCGGGGACACGGGGCGCGGCCGTCGCCGTCCACCGTGGCGACGCTCGCCGTCCTCGCTGAGCCCAACCGAAGCCGAGACTCCAACCGGGCCGCCGCCCACCCCCGCCACGCCGGCGGCACTGGCCGCGGCCCGCAGACACGGCAGTGCCGAGGCCGACAAATGACCAACGCCGACGCACCGGTCACCGTGCAGGTGGCCGTCGACCCGCCCTACCCGGTGGTGATCGGCACCGGCGTGCTGGACGAGCTCGGGGGACTGCTCGCCGGCCGGAACCGGGTCGCGATCCTGCATCAGCCGGTACTGGCGCAGACCGCCGAGGAGATCCGAACCCGCCTGGCGGACAAGGGTATCGACGCGCATCGCATCGAAATCCCGGACGCCGAGGCTGGTAAAGACTTGCCCGTCGTCGGGTTCATCTGGGAAGTGCTGGGCCGCATAGGCATTGGCCGCAAGGATGCTTTGGTCAGCCTCGGCGGTGGGGCCGCCAGCGACGTCGCCGGTTTCGCCGCGGCGACATGGCTGCGCGGGGTGTCGATCGTGCACGTGCCCACCACGTTGCTGGGCATGGTGGACGCGGCGGTCGGCGGCAAGACCGGTATCAATACCGAGGCCGGTAAAAACCTGGTCGGTGCGTTTCACCAGCCGATCGCCGTGCTGGTCGACCTGGCGACCTTGCAGACGTTGCCGGGCACCGAAATCGCGGCCGGTATGGCCGAAGTCGTCAAGGCGGGTTTCATCGCCGACCCGGTGATCCTGGATCGGATCGAGGCGGATCCGCAGGCGGCTTTGGACCCGTCGGG
This sequence comes from Mycobacterium sp., assembly GCF_035570115.1. Taxonomy (GTDB): domain Bacteria; phylum Actinomycetota; class Actinomycetes; order Mycobacteriales; family Mycobacteriaceae; genus Mycobacterium. Next base: position 328 of record NZ_DATMLH010000241.1, on the reverse strand, counting down.
TGACGTGCTGCCGGAGCTGATCCGGCGCGCGATCACCGTCAAGGCCGAGGTCGTGGCCGCGGATGAGAAAGAATCGCAGCTGCGCGAAATCCTCAACTACGGCCACACCTTGGGCCACGCCATCGAGCGCCGGGAACGCTACCTTTGGCGCCACGGCGCTGCGGTATCGGTGGGTTTGGTGTTCGCGGCCGAGCTGGGCCGGCTGGCCGGGCGGCTCGACGACGCCACCGCCGACCGCCACCGCAGCATCCTGGCCTCGCTCGGGCTGCCGGTCGGCTATGACGCCGACGCCCTGCCGGAACTCCTGGAGTACATGGCCGGCGACAAG
>NZ_DATMLH010000240.1:0-82327 GCF_035570115.1 Mycobacterium sp. | reverse complement strand
GCACGCATCGTGTACTGCAATTCGGTGTGCGCGGGGATGACGTTGGCGACTTGCCCGCCGTCGGCGACGATGCCGTGCACCTGCTGCCCCGGTGCCAGCTGCTGGCGCAACAGCCCGATCGCCACCTGCGCGACGGTGACCGCGTCGGCGGCGTTCACCCCCAGGAACGGCGCGGCTGACGCGTGAGCTTCTTTTCCGCGATAGCTCACCCGGACCGCGGACAGGGTCAGCGACCGGGCAGCCGCGATGTCGACCGGACCGGGATGCACCATCACCGCGAGCGAAAGGTCGTCGAAGACTCCGGCGTTGAGCAGCAAGACTTTTCCGCCACCGAACTCCTCAGCGGGCGTGCCCAGCAGTGAAACCGTCAAACCCAACTCGTCGGCGACGTCGGCCAGCGCCAGTGCGGCGCCGACGGCCGCTGCGGCAATGATGTTGTGGCCGCAGGCATGACCGATCCCGGGCAGTGCGTCGTATTCGGCACAGACCCCGACAGTCAGCGGACCACTGCCGAAGTCGGCACGAAACGCGGTATCCAAACCGCCCGCGGCCGCGGTGATCTCAAAGCCCCGCTCGGCCACCTATGTCTGCGTCTTGGCGCAACTGCGGTGCTCGGCGAAGGCCAGCTCCGGCTCGGCGTGGATCGCATGCGACAACGCGACGAGGTCGGTGCTGCGACGCCGCACCGTGTCCTCGACCTGATCCAGCACCGGGATTGCGGCCATTGTCGCAGTATCTCACCGACTAAGCTCGCGCACTGTGACCGGTCCGCCCGACCCCGACGCGCTCGCACGGCGGGCGGCGCAGTTCATCGCCGACGGCACCGGAATCGTCGAACACGATGTCGCGATCGTTCTGGGGTCAGGCTGGGCGCCTGCTGTTGCCGCACTGGGCCCGACAACCGCGGTGCTGCCAATGGCCGATTTGCCTGGTTTCACCCCGCCGACCGCGGTGGGCCACACCGGTCAAGTGTTGTCGGTGGGTATCGGTCAGCACCGCGTGCTGGTACTGGCCGGTCGCGTGCATGCCTACGAGGGCCATGACCTGATACACGTCGTGCACCCGGTGCGGACGGCGTGCGCAGCCGGCGCACGCGTCGTCGTGCTCACCAACGCGGCCGGTGCGCTGCGCCCGGACCTGGCCGTCGGCCAGCCGGTGCTGATCAGCGACCACCTGAACCTGACCGCACGGTCTCCGCTGATCGGGGCCCAGTTCGTCGACATGGTCGACGCTTACGCACCGCGACTGCGGGCACTGGCCCGTAGGGTCGACCCAACGCTGGCTGAAGGCGTGTACGCCGGGCTGCCTGGGCCGCATTATGAGACGCCCGCCGAGATCCGGATGCTGCGAACACTGGGCGCCGATCTGGTGGGCATGTCCACCGTGCACGAAACGATTGCGGCGCGCGCGGCCGGCGCAGAGGTCCTGGGCGTGTCGCTGGTGACGAATCTGGCGGCCGGGATCACCGGTGAGCCCCTCAGCCACGGCGAGGTACTCGCCGCCGGCGCGGCCTCGGCGACCCGGATGGGCACTTTGCTGGCTGACGTGGTCGCGCGACTCTGAGGGCTGGCGTGACACCGCAGGATTGGATCGCGCACGACCCCGACCCGATCACGGCCGCCGAGCTCGCCCGGTGCGATCACGCCGAACTGGCCGCACGATTCGCCCGGCCGCTGACGTTCGGCACCGCGGGACTGCGCGGTCCAGTCCGAGGTGGGCCGGACGCGATGAACCTCGCCGTGGTGCTGCGTGCCACCTGGGCAGTTGCGACGGTACTCAGCGGTCGAGGCCTCGGCCGTTGCACGGTGGTTGTCGGGCGCGACGCTCGGCACGGCTCGGCGGTATTCGCGATAGCAGCAGCCGAAGTGCTTGCCGCCGCGGACTTTTCAGTGGTGCTGCTTCCGGACCCGGTGCCCACACCGGTGCTGGCGTTTGCCGTACGACACACCGGCGCAGCAGCAGGCATCCAGATCACCGCATCACACAATCCGCCGACCGACAACGGCTACAAGGTGTACGTCGACGGGGGAATTCAGATCATCTCCCCCACCGACCACGAGATCGAAACCGCTATCGCCGTCGCCCCCTTCGCCGACGAGATCGTCAGGGCGCACGTCGAACCGGCTGATGCAAATCTGGTCGAGCATTACATCCAGCGGGCCGCCCGGGTCGGGCACGCGCCGGGCTCGGTCCGGGTGGCGCTGACACCCTTACACGGCGTGGGTGGCGCGGTGGCCGTCGAAACGCTGCGACGCGCAGGCTTCGTCGACGTGCATACCGTCGCTGGCCAGTTCAGGCCCGATCCCGACTTCCCGACCGTCCGCTTCCCCAACCCCGAAGAACCCGGCGCCACGGACGCGCTCCTGGCGCTGGCCCAAGACGTCAACGCCGAGATCGCGATCGCGCTGGATCCCGACGCTGATCGCTGCGCGGTCGGGATAGCCACACCGGCGGGCTGGCGGATGCTCTCCGGTGACGAGACCGGTTGGCTGTTAGGCGATTTCATCTTGTCCAGAACCGAACCGGGCAAGCTCGCCACCAGTGTGGTGGCGAACACCGTGGTGTCGTCGCGGATGCTATCCGCCATCGCCACACACTGGGGCGCGCGCCACGCAGAGACCCTGACCGGCTTCAAATGGCTGGCCCGCGCCGATGCCGACTTACCCGGCAGCACATTGATCTACGCCTACGAGGAGGCGATCGGCCACTGTGTCGACCCGGCCGCGGTCCGGGACAAGGACGGCATCAGCGCCGCGGTGCTCGCCTGTGACCTGGTCGCGACGCTGAAACAGCAGGGCCACTCCGTGCTCGACGCTCTGGATGACCTGGCCCGCCGATTCGGCGTGCACGTCGGCGCAGCGGTGTCACGGGCGGTGGCCGACGCGGACGAGGCGACCGCACTGATGCGGCGGTTACGGCATTCGCCGCCGAGTCGTCTGGCCGGATTCGCCTCGACTACAACGGATCTGCTGCAGCGCCCAGGCCCGGATCGCACCGATGCACTGATCTTCACCGGCGGCGACGCCGACACGTCAGCACGGGTCGTGGTCCGACCGTCGGGCACCGAGCCGAAAGTCAAGTGCTACATCGAAGTTCGATCTGCGGCGACCGCCCATCTGGCCACTGCTCGCCGTCGCGCCACCGCGCTCTGCGACGAACTGGCGTCGTCGGTGCGACACTGGTGACTCAACGCGGCCCGAATTGGCGGTCGCCGGCGTCGCCGAGGCCTGGGAGGATGTACGCCACATCGTTGAGGCGCTCATCGACGGCTGCGGTGAACAACCGCACGTTGGGCGCTGCTTTCTCCAGCGCCGCAATGCCTTCCGGCGCGACCACCACACACAGCACGGTGATGTCGTGGGCGCCGCGACGCTGCAGCAACCCGATGGTGTGGGTCATCGACCCGCCGGTGGCCAGCATTGGGTCGAGGACAATTACCGGTTGGCTGCGCAGATCGTCGGGCAGTGACTCCAGATACGGCACGGGCAACGCCGTTTCCTCGTCGCGGGCGACACCGACGAAGCCCACCCGCGCCTCCGGTAGCAGCGCATGCGCCTGATCGACCATGCCCAGCCCGGCCCGCAACACCGGCACCAGCAGCGGTGGATTGGCCAGCCGTGTTCCGGCCGTCTCGGCCAATGGTGTGCGCACAGTGACCGTCTCGCGGGGCGCGTCACGAGTGGCCTCGTACACCAGCATCAGCGTTAGGTCACGCAACGCCGCACGAAACCCCGCACTATTGGTGTGCTCGTCGCGCAATGTGGTCAGCCGGGCCGCGGCCAGCGGGTGGTCAACGACGCGGACGTCCACGGGACTCGACTCTAGCCCGCTGACGATGCAGAGCGCGCAGCGCGATGAGGAGGAAGCGGGCCATCAGAGCTAGCCCGCTGACGATGCAGAGCGCGCAGCGCGATGAGGAGGAAGCGGGCCATCAGAGCTAGCCCGCGGCCGCGGCTCAGGCGCCGAAGAAGTTGAAGATGTCGAACCCGTAACCGACCAGGTCGATCAGTGGCTGCCCGGAGATCAGCGGCGCCCCGTCCAAGATGGCGTCCGGGCTGAGCGACGGGATGCTCGCCGTCAGGTCGGTCCACGTAGTGAGCAGCGATGCGTCCAGCTGGTTGGTGGCGTCATAGCCCGACAGCAGCGAGTCGACGAACGACGACGGCAGCGGCGCCTGTCCGGCATCCTCCAGAAGGTCGTCGATCGGGCCGACGAACGTCTGCACCCCGGCGTATTCCATGCCGGCCAGCATCTGCAGCGGATCCATCTTCGGGTCGAACCCGGCGACGCCGGACTCGACCAGTTGGCCGGTCGCATCAACCGTCCAGGGACCGGCAGCACCGATCGGGTCGACCCCGTTGACTTCGATGCCGGCGCCCGGATCGCCCGGGTTGCCGTAGGCCCAGTCGTCGGACAGGCTCGCATACGGGTCGAAGAGATCGTAGAAGAACAGCCCCGCGGGCCCACCGTCGTACATGAACGCCAACGTCGGCAGCGGCGCGGGAATGTCGTAGAAGGTGGTGTTCCCGATGGTGCCGAGATCGATCATGTTGGTGGTGTCCAAGTTCACCCCGGGAGTCGGATCCGGGTAGTAGGGGTGCACCGTCTCGATCCCGATGAGGGCGTTGATGTCGGCGAAGATGTTGCTGGGGTCCTCGGGAAAGTCGGCCCAGCCGTCGTACTCGCCGGTGTAGATGTCGGTTGTGAAGGGGTCGGTCGGGGTGGTTGCCAGGCTGAGCGGGATGTCCAGGAACGGAAGATGTTGAGGCTCAGGGCTCAAGCTGAATTGGCCGACGCCGTCGGGAAACTGGAAACGGTCCAGGATGCCGCCGATCGGGCTGTTGGGGTCACCGAGCAGCGTGAAATTCAGGTCGCTCAGGTTCACGCCGGACGGCGTGTTGTTGATCAAGTCGTTCATCTCAACGGTGGCGACGGTCGCGCTCTGCGAATAGCCCAGCACGGAGACGTCGTTTGCGCCCGGCGAGTCCGTGAGTATCGCGCCGTTCAGGGCCATGACGCCTTGGTTAACGGAGTCGGCGAAAGTCAGGTCAGGCTGGCTGGCATTGCAGATGATCGGACAGAACTGCTCCGGTGTTTCCAGGCCGGAGTAGCTGTAGTCGTTGTTCGGGGGCAGGTATTGGCTCAGGTAGAGCGCTTCGACACTGTTGAGGTAATCCTGGTCGGGTATCGGGTTTCCGGTGCCGCCCATGATCAAACCGTCGTTGGCCAGCAGCCGGGCTTCCGCGATGATCGCTTTCACGCCGAACACGAACGCCGACGTCATCATCGACGTCACGCCCATTATCGCGACGCAGCTGATCGCCAAAAGCACGTAGACCGGCGAGCGCAACCTCAGCCCTGACATCGCGACCTCCCAGCCGTATCGCGCCAGCCGAGAATGCAGCCATAGATCGCGTTCTATTGTCCCCGGCCCGGCGATTGGCAAACATCATGTCCTGTTCGGGCACCCGTCATGTTGCAATTCGCAATTTTGTCCATCGCGCTTAGCAACCCGACACGCCTGCGCGTCGACCGATGAGCGCGCGCAAGAACCATATACTCCCGCCATGCCGCGCCGACCATGGCGGAATGACAAACGATATCGAGCGGTCAGCCTCTTTGGTGTACTGGCGGTTTCCGCTGCGGTGATGTCGTGGCCGTCGGTTCATCAGGCCCACAAGACCGGTCCAGTGGACTTCAGGGCGGCCGCGGTTCCTACCCCCGCACACGTCGTCGTGGTGGTGGAAGAGAATCGCTCGCAAACCAACATCATCGGAAACAAGTCGGCGCCCTATATCAACCAGCTGGCCGCAAACGGCGCGATGATGGCGCAGTCCTTCGCCGAAGTGCATCCGAGCGAACCCAACTACTACGCCTTGTTCGCCGGCAACACACTGGTCAACGACAACGTCTGTCCTGTCAACGCCGGCAACACGCCAAACCTCGGTTCGGAATTGCTTGCAGCCGGTTACACCTTCGCGGGGTACGCGGAGAGCCTGCCTGCGGTCGGCTCGACGGAGTGCAAGGCGGGGAAGTATGCGCGCAAGCATGTGCCCTGGGTCAGCTTCAGCAATATCCCCAGCTCCTACTCGCTTCCGTTTTCTGCGTTTCCGGCCCCAGGAAATCCTCAGAACTACGCCAACCTGCCGACCGTCGCGTTCGTCACCCCCAACCTCGACGATGACATGCACGACGGCTCGATCGCTGCGGGCGACACTTGGCTGTATCAGAACTTGTCGCAGTACGCGACGTGGGCGAAAGCCAACAACAGCCTGCTGATCCTGACCTGGGACGAGGACGACAACACCTCCCGGAATCAGATTCCGACGGTCATCTACGGGGCGAACGTCAGACCCGGCGCCTACGGCGAGACCATCAGCCACTACAACGTGTTGTCCACGCTGGAGCAGATGTACGGGCTGCCTAAGCTCGGCTACGCGACCAGAGCGCCCGCCATCACTGACATTTGGGGGGCCTGACCTCGAATCATCGCGGGCAGCAACCGGCTGACCGCAGCCTGGCGTCCGGCGGCCGCGCGGCTCGTCGCTATTGTGTGCCGCATGCCTACTGACCTCGTGCCTATCCGCTTGAGCCTGACCGACGGTGACCGCTACACCGTGTGGGCGCCTCGTTGGCGCGACGCCGGCGACGAGTGGGAGGCGTTTCTGGGTAAGGATGAGGACCTCTACGCTTTTGAGACGCCCGCTGACCTGGTGGCATTCGTACGCACCAACACCGACAACGATCTGGTGGACCATCCCGCGTGGAAGGGGCTGACCGAGGCCAACGCGCACAAGCTCGAGCCCGCCGACGACAAGCAATTTGATCTGATCTCGGTTGAAGACGTGGTCTCCGATAAACCGACCGAGGAGTCGGTCACGACGCTGGCGAACGCGCTGGCGATCGTCTCGTCCATCGGGTCGGTCTGCGAGCTGCCGGCGGTGATGAAGTTTTTCAACGGCAACCCCACCTTGGGCACGCTGTCGGGGGGAATTGGCCACTTCACCGGCAAAGCCGGTCTCAAACGCTGGCATGCGATCGCCGAGGTCATCGGGCGCAGCTGGGATGACGTGATCAGGGCGCTGGATGAGATCGTCAGCACTCCGGACGTGGAGAGCGCCGCATCGGAAGCCGCCGCCGCCGAGCTGGCCGAACCGGTCGAAGAGGAGCACGTCGAAGAGGAAGATCTGGAGATCACCGACGACGGCGCCGACGAGGAACAGACCGAGTCCGCGGCCGAAAGCGTCGACGACACCGACGCCCGGGACACCGGAAAGGCCCGTACCACCGCCACCGATGTCGTGCTGGGCGGTGACGAGGACTTCTGGTTGAAAGTCGGCATCGACCCGATCCGGATCATGACCGGTGCCGGCACTTTCTACACGCTGCGCTGCTATTTCGACGACCGGCCGATCTTTCTGGGACGCAACGGTCGCATCAGCGTGTTCAGCTCGGAGCGGGCGCTGGCCAGATATCTCGCCGATGAGCACGACCACGATCTGTCCGACCTGAGCACCTATGACGACATCCGTACTGCGGCCACCGACGGCTCGCTGCGGGTCGACGTCACCGACGACAACGTCTACGTCCTTACCGGGCTGGTCGACGATTTGGCCGACGGGCCCGATGCAGTGGACCGTGAGCAGCTTGATCTGGCGGTCGAGCTGCTTCGCGATGTCGGGGACTACGCCGAGGACAACACCGTCGACGAAGCGCTTGCGACGGATCGCCCGTTGGGCAAGCTGGCGGCCTATGTGCTCGAATCCGACTCGGTGAGCAAGCCCGCGCCTCCCTACGCCGCAGCGGTCCGGGCATGGGAGGAGCTGGAGCGGTTCGTGGAGTCGCGGCTAAGGCGCGAATAGCGCCGCAAGCCGCCGACGACATCAGCGCGAGCGTCGCGGCTAAGGCGCTGGCAAGTGATCACGGCGGATTCATCGGGCAGCCAGTCGAATTCGCGAAGACCCTGCGTAGGGTGCTCGGGGATACGTCGCCTTGGGTGCGGCCGGGTGCCGGCTAGCCAATCAGCACGGCGAAGCGCGGTTTGATGACTTCATCGATGATCGCGAGCCGCTCGTCGAAGGGAATGAACGCCGACTTCATCGCATTGATGGTGAACCGTGCGAGATCACTCCAGCCGTAACCGAACGCGTCAACGAGAAGCAACATTTCGCGGCTCATCGTCGTATCGCTCATCAGCCGGTTGTCGGTGTTGACGGTGACCCGGAACCGGGCCCGCGCCAATAGGTCGAACGGGTGCTCGGCGATGCTGTCGACCGCACCGGTCTGGACGTTGGAGCTGGGGCACAGCTCCAACGGAATCCGCTTGTCCCGCAATATCGATGCCAATCGGCCCAGTCGCACCGTGCCGTCCTCGGCGACGTCGATGTCGTCGACGATCCGCACCCCGTGGCCCAGCCGGTCGGCACCGCAGAACGCGATCGCCTCATGAATCGACGGCAGTCCGAACGCTTCACCGGCATGAATTGTGAAGCGGGCGTTGTTATTTCGCATGTACTCGAAAGCGTCCAGGTGCCGGGTGGGCGGGTAGCCGGCCTCCGCGCCGGCGATGTCGAATCCGACCACGCCCTTGTCGCGGAATCGGATCGCCAGCTCGGCGATTTCGCGCGACAGCGCGGCGTGCCGCATCGCGGTAACCAGACACCGCACGACGATAGGTCGCCCAGCGGCTGCGGCCGCCTTTTCCCCATCGGCGAAACCCGCCAGCACCGCGTCGACGACGGCGTCGAATGAGAGTCCCCGACCGATGTGTAATTCCGGGGCGAAGCGCACCTCGGCATACACCACCGAGTCAGCGGACAGATCTTCCACGCATTCGTAGGCGACTCGGTGCAGCGACTCGGGCGTCTGCATCACCGCGACGGTGTGCGAGAACGGCTCGAGGTAGCGCTCCAGCGATCCGCTGTGCGACGAGGTTTGAAACCAGCGCGTCAGTTCATCGACCTCGGTGGCGGGCAAGCCGTCATAGCCGGTCTGGCCGGCGATGTCGATCACCGTCGCCGGGCGCAGCCCGCCATCGAGGTGATCGTGCAACAGCGCCTTCGGCGCTTGTGTGATCGTCTCGAAAGTCAGGGGCGTCGTCATCAGGTGATCCGATCGATGATCAGCGGTCGCGGGACGGGTTGCGTGTCGACGACGCTCCAGCCTGCGTCCAACTCGGCCAGCGCGGGCTCGAAGCGTTCCGGGGTGTCCGTGTACAGCGTGAACAGCGGTTCGCCGACGGCCACTGGCTCCCCGGGACGGCGGTGGATCCGGATCCCGGCGCCGGATTGCACCACCTCACCCGGGCGAGACCTGCCCGCTCCGAGCCGCCACACCGCCAGCCCCACTGCCATCGCGTCGATATCGCCCATTCTGCCGCTCCGACCGGCGGTCACGGTTTCGGAGTACTTACCAACCGGCAACGGTATGGACAAGTCACCGCCCTGCGCGGCGACCAGCGCGCGGAATCGATCCATCGCGCTACCGTCGCGCAGCGTCTGTGCCGGATCCCTCTCATCGATGCCCGCGATCTGGAGCATCTCGCCGGCCAGCGCCAGGGTCAGCTCCACCACATCGGGCGGTCCGCCGCCGGCCAGTACGTCCAGCGCTTCGGCGACTTCAAGTGCGTTACCGGCGGCCGCGCCCAACGGAGCGTTCATGTCGGTCAACACCGCGCAGGCCGGCAATCCATGCTCTGCGCCCAGTGCCACCATGGTCTCGGCCAGCTCACGGCACTGCGATTCCGACCGCAGCAATGCGCCGGTACCGACCTTGACGTCGAGCACCAGCGCGCTCGCACCTTCGGCGATCTTTTTGCTCATCACCGAACTCGCGATCAACGGCAGCGACTCGACGGTGGCCGTGATATCGCGCAGCGCGTAGAGCTTCGCGTCGGCGGGCGCCAACCGGCCTGCCGCGAAGATGGCCGCGCCGACCTCGTAAAGTTGTTGGCGTACTTGGCTATTCGTTAGATCCGCGGTGAAGCCAGCGATGGATTCCAACTTGTCCAGGGTGCCGCCGGTATGGCCGAGTCCGCGGCCGGAGGCCTGCGGCACCGCGCCACCGCAGGCCGCGACCACCGACACCAGCGGCAGCGTGATCTTGTCTCCGACCCCGCCGGTGGAGTGTTTGTCCACGGTCCGCAGCCGATGGCCGTCGCGCCGCAAATCGGTGAAATCCATCCGCTCACCGGAGGCCACCATCGCCGCCGTCCATCGCGTGATCTCGGTGTAGTCCATGCCCTGCAAGAAAATGGCCATCAACAAGGCCGACATCTGTTCGTCGGCGATCCGCCCGGTGGTGTATGCGTCAATGACCCAGTCGATGGCGGCGTCCGACAGCCGACCGCCGTCGCGTTTGGTCGCGATGACCGTCGGCGCGTCGAACCTCACGTGCGACGCTCCTGCTCTCACCGGGCGAGATCCTCGGGACCGAACGGCTCGGGCAGCAAGTCGCCGAGCCGCCGCGGCGCGTCGGGATGGTCGATGAGCAGGTCCGGGCCGCCGTGTTCGAGCAATACCTGACGACACCGGCCGCACGGCATCAGCGGCGAGCCGGCCCCGTCGACGCACGCCAGTGCGAGCAGCCGGCCGCCGCCGCTCGAATGCAGCGCGCACACCACGGCGCACTCGGCGCAGAGACCCAGGCCATATGAGACATTCTCCACATTGCAGCCGGTGACTATCCGCCGATCTTCGACCAACGCCGCCGCACCCACCGGAAACCGCGAGTAAGGTGCGTACGCCCCACGCGCTGCTTGGATAGCCTTGTCCCGCAGCAGCTTCCAGTCAATTATGTCGGTCACGGTCGCGATACCACGCTGGTTGGGAACGCATCGGGCCACCTCATTCACTGTCGGCTAATTCACAAGGTCACCCTAGATTCTTCACACCGAAAAGCGTTGGCGGACACGAACCGGACCATTCATCGGTACAAATGGGTTTAGAGTCGCTCCCGACGGTCCCACACGACGGTCTCCATCGATACGGGAGGCGCTGATGACGACGGCGACATCTGCGAATCCGGCCACGCCGACACCGCGGGACGGATCGTCGCGCGGACGGCGCCTACGACGAACCCTCTACCGCGGCGATCCGGGTATGTGGTCATGGGTGCTGCACCGCATCACCGGGGCGACCATCTTCTTCTTCCTGTTCGTGCATGTGCTCGACACCGCGCTGGTGCGGGTAAGCCCGCAGACCTACGACGAAGTCATCTCGACCTACAAGACTCCGATCGTGGGTCTGATGGAGCTCGGCCTGGTGGCCGCGGTGCTTTATCACGCGCTCAACGGGATCCGCGTCATCTTGATCGACTTCTGGGCACGAGGCACCCGCTATCAGCGGGCGATGCTGTGGGCGATCGCGGTCATCTGGTTGGTGGTCATGGTTCCGGCGACGGTGGTGGTGGGCATCCACATGATGGGACGGTTCGGATGAGCTCCCCCGACCTTCAACTGGGCCGCGGCCAGCTCGCGCCGGTGCGGCAGCGCAGCCACGACCGTCCGGCAAGCCTGGACAATCCGCGCGCGCCCCGCCGGCGGGCCGGCATGCCCAACTTCGAGAAATACGCCTGGCTGTTCATGCGGTTTTCCGGCGTCGTGCTGGTGTTCTTAGCGCTCGGGCACTTGTTCGTGATGCTGATGTGGGACAACGGTGTCTACCGCATCGACTTCAACTATGTGGCGCAACGCTGGCACTCACCGTTCTGGCAGACCTGGGACCTGCTGCTGCTGTGGCTGGCGCAGCTGCACGGTGGCAACGGTCTGCGCACCATCATCGACGACTACAGCCGCAAGGATTCCACCCGCTTCTGGCTTAATGCCCTGCTGGCGTTGTCGATGGTCTTCACTCTGGTGCTGGGGACCTACGTGCTGCTGACGTTCAACCCGAACATTTCGTGAAAGGCGAATGTGTTTACGCCACCTCCTCCTCATCGCTTGGCTCTGCATCGTCGGCGGCGGCCGTGATCTCCCAACACCGATACGACGTGGTGATCGTCGGCGCGGGCGGTGCCGGAATGCGGGCGGCCGTTGAGGCCGGACCCCGGGTGCGCACGGCGGTGCTCACCAAGCTCTACCCGACCCGCAGCCATACCGGCGCTGCCCAGGGCGGCATGTGCGCCGCGCTGGCCAACGTCGAAGACGATAACTGGGAATGGCACACCTTCGACACCGTCAAGGGCGGCGACTATCTCGCCGACCAGGACGCGGTGGAGATCATGTGCAAGGAAGCCATCGACGCGGTGCTGGACCTGGAGAAAATGGGGATGCCGTTCAACCGCACCCCGGAGGGCCGCATCGACCAGCGCCGCTTCGGCGGGCACACTCGCGACCACGGCAAGGCCCCGGTACGCCGCGCCTGTTACGCCGCCGACCGCACCGGCCACATGATCCTGCAGACCCTGTACCAGAACTGCGTCAAGCACGACGTCGAGTTCTTCAACGAATTCTATGTGCTCGACCTGGTGCTCACCCAGACCCCGAGCGGTCCGGTCGCCACCGGTGTGGTCGCCTACGAGCTTGCCACCGGCGAGATCCACGTCTTCCACGCGAAGGCCGTCGTGATCGCCACCGGAGGGTCGGGCCGGATGTACAAGACGACGTCCAACGCGCACACCCTCACCGGCGACGGCATAGGAATCGTCTTCCGCAAGGGACTCCCGTTGGAAGACATGGAGTTTCACCAGTTCCACCCAACTGGGCTGGCGGGGCTGGGCATCTTGATTTCCGAAGCCGTTCGCGGTGAGGGTGGTCGGCTGCTCAACGGCGAAGGCGAGCGATTCATGGAGCGCTACGCGCCGACGATCGTCGACCTGGCGCCCCGTGACATCGTCGCGCGATCGATGGTGCTCGAAGTGCTGGAGGGCCGCGGCGCCGGCCCGCACAAGGACTACGTCTACATCGACGTCCGCCACCTCGGCGCGGACGTCCTGGAGGCGAAGCTGCCCGACATCACCGAGTTCGCGCGCACCTACCTGGGCGTGGATCCGGTGAAGGAGCTGGTCCCGGTCTACCCGACCTGCCATTACGTGATGGGCGGCATCCCGACGACCATCACCGGACAAGTGTTGCGGGACAACACATCCACCGTCCCGGGCCTGTACGCGGCCGGAGAGTGTGCGTGCGTGTCGGTACATGGCGCCAACCGGTTGGGCACCAACTCGCTGCTGGATATCAACGTATTCGGCCGACGCGCCGGAATCGCCGCGGCCAATTACGCCATGGGTCACGACTTCGTCGAGTTGCCATCGGAACCGTCCGCGATGGTGGTCGGCTGGGTTGCCGATATTTTGTCGGAACACGGCAACGAACGCGTCGCCGACATCCGCGGGGCGCTACAGCAGACGATGGACAACAACGCCGCGGTGTTCCGCACCGAGGAGACCCTCAAACAGGCACTCACCGACATCCACGCGCTCAAGGAGCGCTATTCCCGAATCTTCGTGCACGATAAAGGAAAGCGCTTCAACAGTGACTTGCTGGAAGCCATCGAGCTGGGTTTTCTGCTCGAGCTGGCCGAAGTCACCGTGGTCGGCGCTTTGAACCGCAAGGAATCCCGTGGCGGGCATGCTCGCGAAGACTATCCCAACCGTGATGACGTCAACTACATGCGTCACACCATGGCCTACAAGCAGGGCGGCGACTTGCTCAGCGACATTCGGTTGGATTTCAAACCCGTAGTCCAAACCCGTTACGAGCCAATGGAACGGAAGTACTGATGAGTTCGGTTGTCGAGAGCGTGCAAGGCGCGGATCCACCGTTGCCGGCGATCCCCGAGGGCTCGGTGATGGTGACGTTGAGGATCGCCCGGTTCAATCCGGAAAACCCCGACCAGTACGCCGATTCCGGTGGCTGGCAAAGTTTTCGGGTGCCATGCCTGCCCAGCGACCGGATGCTCAATCTGCTGATCTACGTCAAGAGCTACCTCGACGGCACACTGACCTTTCGGCGGTCCTGCGCTCACGGAGTCTGCGGCTCCGACGCGATGCGGATCAACGGTGTGAACCGGCTGGCCTGCAAAGTGCTGATGCGCGACCTGCTTCCGAGCAAGCCCCGCAAGCAGCTGACCATCACGATCGAGCCGATCCGCGGGCTGCCGGTGGAAAAGGACCTTGTCGTCGACATGGAGCCGTTCTTCGACGCCTACCGCGCGGTGAAGCCGTACCTGATCACCAGCGGTAACCCCCCGACGCGAGAGCGGATCCAAAGCCAAACCGATCGCGCGCGCTACGACGACACCACCAAGTGCATCCTGTGCGCGTGCTGCACCACCAGCTGCCCGGTGTTCTGGAATGAGGGCAGCTACTTCGGCCCGGCGGCCATCGTCAACGCGCACCGGTTCATCTTCGACAGCCGCGACGAGGCCGCTGCCGAGCGCCTCGACATCCTCAACGAGGTCGACGGGGTGTGGCGCTGCCGCACCACGTTCAACTGCACCGAGTCCTGCCCGCGGGGCATCGAGGTGACCAAGGCCGTTCAAGAGGTCAAACGCGCGTTGATGTTCACCCGCTGAGTCGATTGCCTAGGCTCTCCACAGCTGGGAATAAGCTAATATACAGTGACGTTCACTACGTTATGCAGTTCGGCCAGCAATACGCGGAAGATCGCGCCACACGCGCAACCACGCCCAGCGTGAAGCCCCGCCGGTACCAGACCAATGCAAGCCTGAGTCAGCCACCGACAAAGGCGCCGGAGCGACCAGTGCGCGAGTACGTGACCAACGTCAGCTGGCGCGCGAATCGGATGACGCCAGCCGCCTGACCGGTCCGCGCCGGGCCACGGATCCGCGTCGCTCAGCTGGGGGAAGCGGGCGCGCCCGACGTGAAAGCGGTTAGCTAACACCAACGCTGAAGGTGTTGCTCCAGAGCCGGCTGCACTCACCGTCCGGATCGGGGCGATTGTCGGTGACAGCGATGCACAGCGTCCCTGCCACGGCGGTGGGCAACTCCGCGTAGAGGTGGCCGTTACGGTCGGTGGTGTAGGTGAGGTAGTCGCTGACGTCCTCCCCGGGCCGGGTGATTTTGACGGCCACGACGTGATCGGGCAGGAAGTCGACGCCGATGACCACGCCGCCACGGGTGGCGGTGATGGTCGGGGCGGTCGGTGATTCACCTCTGTTGGGGTTGTCAGCTTTGGCGGCGGCCATGGGTTCCTCCAGAGCACCTTCGTCGAGCCGGCCCCGTGCCGAGACTTCGACCACCGATCCGATCGCGATAGGGCTTCTCAAATCGCATACTCGGCGCACGGATATGTGCAAGGGGTCGGTCCGGCCATCGGACCGCGCCCTCGATCTAGGTCAGGGTTGCCGTAATGCTGCGCCGATGCGACGGGCCGTCTGCGATACCAGGTTGGAAAGGTGCGGGGGTAGCGTGTGCGAACACATCAGGACCGTCACCGCTCCGGCGAACGTTCCATTCGGCCAGCACACCGGGGCTGCTAGCCCCCTTTGAGTCTTCGTCGCTCGCGCCAAATCTAAGGCCGGCATGGCCGGGCGCCTGGAGTAATCCACTACTCGAATTCCCAAGCAGCTTCTTGGGCGCCCGACAATCAGTAACAGCCGCAGCAACTTCGGAAGCGGCCGCTGGTCGCCGAGCGCTCGTGAGCGCTTGAGCGACACTCGACAAACCACGTCACATTGTGGGCGGCTGCGCCGTCTGACTGATATGACACAGAAAACCCGCATCGAACCGCTGCCTCTGGAACGGGCCAACTGGCTCATCCGCGTCATGTACCGGTACGCCAAGCGGCGCTTCGGCGAGGTCCCCGAGCCTTTCGCGGTGGTCGCGCAGCACCCTCGGCTGCTGGTCGCCAACGCCGTCCACGAGACCATGTTGCAATCGGCCGCACGCAAGCTGCCGGTCAACGTGCGCGAGCTGGCGGTGTTTTGGACTGCGCGCACCGTCGGCTGCTCGTGGTGCGTCGACTTCGGGTCAATGCTGCAGCGCCTCGACGGCTTGGACATCGAGCGCCTCGAAGACATCGACAACTACGCCACTTCGCCGCGTTTCACCGACGACGAGCGGGCCGGCATCGCGTATGCGCACGCGATGACCACCGACCCACACAGCGTCACCGACGAGCAGGTAGCCGACCTGCGGGGTCGCTTCGGTGACGACGGCGTGGTCGAGCTGACCTATCAGATCGGGGTGGAGAACATGCGCGCCCGGATGAATTCCGCGCTGGGCATCACCGAGCAGGGCTTCAATTCCGGTGACAGTTGCCGCGTTCCATGGAGTACCGGGCCCAGCGAGGCGGGCGAATCCGCAGCGCAGCGCTAGAGTGGCGGCATGCAGGTCTGGGAGCTGGGGCCGGGTCGGCTCATGGTTGCCGGCGTGTTCTCCGATCTCGCCGTCCACCATCACCCCGCGGTTCAAGTCACCGTCGGTGGACGGGGTCGTTTGACCGTTACCCGAGACGGCGACGTCCACGACGTATGCCGGTTGGTTGTGGTCGGCAGCGGAGCGCGCCATGCCGTGCGGTCAGATTCGGAATCCGCCGGTTTGACGCTGTACTTCGGGCTACAGACACCACAAGGCATAGCGCTGAACGCGTTGGCCCGTCACCGCGGTCAGCATCGTGGTATTTGGATCGTCGATGGCGGAGCGGAACTGGCCGAGGCAACAGCCACGTCGCTGGCCGCAAACGGCCCGCAGGCCGCGGCTGATTTCCTCGTCGATGAGCTTTGCCGGATGAAAGGCCGATGCTCTGGCGGCCCGCGATCGGTTCACCCGCAGCTACGGCAAGCGATCGAAGTCGTGTCGAGCCGCGTGCCGGACCATGTCGATGTGGCTTCGGTCGCTGGCGCCGTTGCGCTATCACCGGATTACCTCGGGCGACTGTGCAAACAGCAAACCGGTATCTCGTTCTCGGCCACCATCCGTTGGGAGCGGCTGGTGACCGCCGTGGGCCACCTCATTGACGGTCGCTCCGTCACCGACGCCGCGCACCTGGCCGGGTTTGCCGACGGGTCGCACGCCAACAAGGTGTGCTGGGAGATGACCGGGGCGGCGCCGCACGAATTCGCGCAAGCGGTTCGCGAAACTCAGATCTGACGGATCCATACAAGCGACCCCGTCCGGGTTAGCTCACGCTTGAAGGCATGCCCGAGATGTCATCCTTTGAACGTGCCTTCTGCTGCGGCGCCGTGTGGCGTTCCAGCAGCGCGACCATCGCGGGTGAACTCCGCGCCCAACGACTAGGTCGCGACATTCTGGAAATCGGCGCCGGCAGTGGATCTGTTGCCAAGCAGCTGCTCTCCACCAATCCCGAACTTGGCTGGACGGCAATAGATATCGACCCGCTCATGGTGAATGCGGCCGCCACGCGGCTGCGTGAATTCCCCAACGCTTCGACGAAGACGGCCGACGCGACCGCGCTACCGTTCCCCGGCGAATCGTTCGACTCCGTCGTCAGCTGCCTGATGCTGCATCACATCATCGACTGGGAACGCGCGGTCGCCGAAGTGACACGTGTGTTGCGACCCGGCGGAACCTTCGTTGGCTATGACCTAACCCGCACACCGCTGGCCAGTCTGTTTCACCGTTTGGACGGCTCGCCGCATCGGCTGATCGCGCCCGACGACTTCCAGGACGAGTGCGCGCGCAACGGGCTGACCATCAGCCTCCAGTCCCGCCTTCTCGGCCACGTCATGCGATTCGTCGCGCACAAGAACTGACATCGCGAAAGGAGCACATGTCATGTCAACACCATTAGGTATCCGCGCTCGGGCCGCAGCATTCCGCGGCATCTTCGGGTTGCCCAAGCCGGTTCGCCGGTTGATCGCAGGGCCACCGATACGAATCGACGGACAAGAACTAGACCTCGACGCACAGCTCGCCCTCGCCCTCAAAAACCGTTCGGGCTCTGATGTTTTCGCCGGGACCGTGGAAGAGGCCCGAGCGCGATATGACGGGCTTCCGGGCATCATCGGGTATAAACCGCCGGTACCTGTCGCGACGCGGGAGATCGCGATCCCCGCCGAGCACGGCGACATCCCAACCACCCTCTACACACCCGCGGACCTGCCCGAGCCCTCGGGCCTGCTGGTGTACTTCCACGGCGGCGGCTTCACCGTCGGCTCACGCGTTAGCCACGACCCGGTCGCCCGTTATCTGGCAAGCAACGCCGGTGTGCGGGTGCTCTCCGTCGAGTACCGACGCGCGCCGGAGCACCCGTTCCCGGCTCCCGTGCAGGACGCGATCGCCGCGTTCGAATTTGCGCACCACCACGCCGCCGATCTCCGTGTCGACCCAGACCGCATCGCGGTCGGCGGTGACAGCGCCGGCGGCAACCTCGCGACCGTTACCGCGCGACAAGCGGTGCAGCGAGGCGGCGCGGTCCCGGCGTTTCAGCTTCTGCTGTATCCCCCAACGGATCTCAGCACGCGTCGGCCATCGCGTGATCTCTTCGCCGAGTGCTCCACCTTCACCGAGCGGAATCTCCAATGGGTAATGGCCAACTACATACCGGCGGGAACCGATCTGCGTGATCCGCGACTGTCACCGCTGCACGGCGACCTCGCCGATTTGCCACCCGCATATATCGCCAGCGCCGGTTTCGATCCGCTCCGCGACGAGGGCGAGGAATACGCTGACAAACTGCGGGCCGGCGGGGTGCCGGTATCACTGAGCCGCCAAGCCGACCTGCCTCACGCATACCTCAACTTTGTCGGCATCGGAGGGCGGTTCGCCGAGGCCGCCAGCGAAGCCGCTGAAGCACTGCGACTCGGCCTGGCCCCTACGCACCTAAACGCGAACCACGCAGCGGAGAGCCGGTGAACTTGTCGGGGTTGGCGATATCCCATATCGCGCAGACCTTTCCGTCCCGCACTGTCATCGCGGTTATCCGCGGCGCCATGCCTCGATACCCGTCGGTGCCGGCGAAACCCGCGGTGTAGGAACCCAGTTCGCCGTTGATCAACGCCAGCTGGTTCGCAGTGAAGAACGCCGGGCCGTACCGGCGGATCAGGCCGAACATGAACCGGGCCACCTTGTCCGGCCCGTGGATGACCTGAACCGCCGTCGACGTCTTGCCATTCGCGTCGCCGGTCAGGGTCACGTCGGGGTGCAACAACGCCACCACCGCGTCAAGATCGCCGATGGCCATGGCGGCCATCAGTTTGCCGACTACCTCGTTGTGGTTGGGATCGGGTGGTGGTGCCGGCTCCGCGGCTTTCCTCCCCAGGGCTTTGCGGGCCCGCGAGGCCAACTGTCGGGCGGCGGCTTCGCTGATGCCCAGCACGTCGGCCACTTCCGCGAACGGCACGCTGAAGCCGTCGTGCAGCACGAACGCAACCCGCTGATCGGCGCTGAGCCGTTCCAGCACCACCATCGCCGCGAAGCGGGCATCCTCGCGGGCTACGACGCTAGACAGCGGATCAGTGTCGTCGAATCCGGTGACCACGGGTTCGGGCAGCCAGTGGCCGGTGTAGGTTTCGCGGCGATGTGCCGCCGATCGCAACCTATCCAGCCCGAGCCTGCTGACCACCGTCGTCAGCCAGGCCCGTAGGTCGGTGATCGCGCTGTCATGTCGATTCCAGCGCAGCCAGGCTTCCTGGACGATGTCCTCGGCGTCGGCCACCGTTCCGGTCACCCGGTAGGCCACCGCCATCAGATGCGGCCTCAGTGCCTCGAACTCGGTGACCTGCGTGGAGGTCATGGCCCGAGCCTAGCGCGGTGACGGCGAGCGCCGGAACGGCGCGAGTGAGGAACCGGGCCATCGAGCCTAGCGCTACGCTCGCGAACGAGATGACCGACAACCTCTGGCTGCACTTCGCCCGGCACGGCCCGGGCATCACGCCGCCGATCATCACGCGGGGCGAAGGCGTGACGATCTGGGACGACCGCGGCAAAAGCTACCTCGACGGGCTGTCCGGTCTGTTCACTGTGCAGGTCGGCCACGGCCGCACCGAACTGGCCGAGGTGGCTGCCCGGCAGGCGAGCACCCTGGCATTCTTCCCGCTGTGGGGGTACGCCACCCCAACCGCGATCGAGCTCGCCGAGCGCCTGGCGAGTTACGCTCCCGGCGACCTGAGCCGGGTGTTCTTCACCACCGGCGGCACCGAGGCCGTCGAAACCGCCTGGAAAGTGGCCAAGCAGTACTTCAAGCTGACCGGTAAACCCGGTAAGCACAAAGTGATTTCGCGGTCGATCGCCTACCACGGCACCACCCACGGCGCCCTGGCGATTACCGGGCTGCCCCGGTTCAAGGCACCGTTCGAGCCGGTGACGCCCGGTGGCTTCCGGGTGCCTAACACGAACTTCTACCGCGCACCCGAGCTTTTCAGAGCAGGTCAGCACACCGACATCAAAGCCTTCGGACAGTGGGCCGCGGACCGGATCGCCGAGGCGATCGAGTTCGAAGGACCCGAGAGCGTGGCCGCGGTGTTCCTGGAACCGGTGCAGAACGCCGGCGGCAGCATCCCCCCTCCCCCAGGCTATTTCGAACGGGTACGGGAGATCTGCGACACCTACGACGTGCTGCTGGTCTCCGACGAGGTGATTTGCGCGTTCGGCCGGATCGGGTCCATGTTCGCCTGTGACGACTTCGGCTACGTGCCCGACATGATCACCTGCGCCAAGGGGATGACGTCGGGCTACTCGCCGATCGGCGCCATGATCGCCAGCGAGCGGTTGTTTGAGCCGTTCAACGACGGCAGCACGATGTTCGCGCACGGCTATACATTTGGCGGCCACCCGGTGTCGGCCGCCGTCGGTTTGGCCAACCTCGACATCTTCGAGCGTGAGGGGCTCAACGACCACGTCAAGAACCACGCGCCCAGCTTCCGCGCCACCCTGGAAAAGCTGTACGACTTGCCCATTGTCGGCGATGTGCGCGGCGAGGGGTTCTTCTACGGCGTGGAACTGGTCAAGGACAAGGCGACCAAGCAAATCTTCACCGACACCGAGCGCCGCTCGCTGCTCGGTCACGTGTCGTCGGCCCTCTTCCAGGCCGGGCTGTATTGCCGCACCGACGACCGCGGCGACTCCGTCATCCAGTTGGCGCCACCGCTGATCAGCGGCCAAACCGAGTTCGACACCATCGAAGCCATCCTGCGCAGTGTGCTGACGGATGTCGGGAGTCGCCTGTGACCAAACCGAAGATCGACCCGATCCGGTGGCAACCACCGCCCTCACGGCCGCTACCCGATCCCGACCTGGTGGCGACGCTGCACGTGCTGCCGCTACCCGGCAACGCGCCGGAGGATGTCGTCGCCGATGCCGAAGGGAACATCTGGACCGGTGTCGAGGACGGACGCATCATCCGGATCACCCCCGACGGCGCCTCGACGCAGGTGATGGTCAACACCGGCGGGCGACCGCTCGGCTTGGCGGTCGCCCGCGACGGGCGGCTGCTGATCTGCGACAGTCACCGCGGCCTGCTGCGATACGACCCCGGCAGCGGGACGCTGGAAACGTTGGTCGCCGAGGTGGCCGGGCGAGCGTTGACGTTCTGCTCCAACGTCGTCGAATCCTCAGACGGCACAATCTTTTTCACCGAGTCGACGAGCCGCTTTCACTACGAGTACTACAAGGGCGCAGTAGTCGAGGGACGGCCCACCGGCTCGCTGTTCCGGCGTGATCCCGACGGTGCGGTGACCGTGCTCGCGTCAGGTCTGCACTTCGCCAACGGCGTCACGCTGACCACCGACGAGTCGGCCTTGGTATTCGCCGAGACGACCGGCTGCCGGCTGTCCAAATACTGGCTCACCGGAAGCCGGGCGGGCTCGATCACCGCACTGGTCAGCGATCTGCCGGGTTACCCCGACAACATCGCGACGGGTCACGACGGCAGGATCTGGGTCGCCATTGTCTCGGAACGAAACCGGCTCAGCGAGGGGCTGGGTCCGCGCGCGCCGGTCATCCGCTCGCTGTTATGGCGACTGCCCTACCGGTGGCTGCCGAACCCGAAGCCGACGGTGTGGGTGGTCGCATTCGACCCCGACGACGGCCACGTCGTAACCCAGCTTCGCGCCCAGCATCCGGCCTTCGGCCTGGCAACGGGAGTGGTGGAAACGCCCGGCCGGCTCTGGCTGGGCCGCATCGGTGGCCCGACGATCTGTTACCTGGATTTGTAACTTCTGCAACACCAGTCACAGCGCGGCTTCCAGGAATCGGGCCGCTGATCGCCTACTCTGCACACACGATGCCTCATTTGCGACCTTTCTTACGCGATGCGTCATGCCTGGCAGCGGCGGCTTTCCTGGTCACGGCACCCGCCGTGGCGGGCATGCCGATCGCGATCGCCGAGCCCAGTCCCGCACACGACACGTGCCCGTACAAGGTGGCGACCCCGCCGGCGGTGGACTCGTCAGAAGTACCGCAGGCGGGCGATCCACCCCTTCCGCTGCCGGTTCCTGCGTCGCCGATCGGCGGTAACGCGCTGGGCGGCTGCGGTGTGGTCACCGCAGCCGACACCCCACCGGTGCCCAACGACATCTCCGCCGAGGCTTGGGTGGTAGCCGATCTGGACAGCGGCGCGATCATCGCCGCCCGCGACCCGCATGGCCGCCACCGCCCGGCCAGTGTCATCAAGGTGCTCGTAGCGATGGCATCGCTGGGCGAGCTCAACCTCAACAAGACCGTCGACGGCACGCCTGAAGATGCCGCTGCGGAGGGCACCCGGGTCGGCGTTGCCCCGGGTGGCACCTACACCGTCAACCAGTTGCTGCATGGGTTGTTGATGCACTCCGGCAACGACGCCGCGCATGCGCTGGCCATGCAGCTGGGCGGCATGCCGGTCTCACTGGAGAAGATCAACATGCTGGCCGGCAAGCTCGGCGGTCGCGACACCCGCGCCGCAACGCCCTCGGGGCTGGACGGCCCCGGCATGAGCACGTCGGCGTACGACATCGGGCTGTTCTACCGATACGCTTGGGAAAACCCAACTTTCGCTGACATCGTCAACACGCGGACGTTCGATTTCCCTGGGCACGCCGACCGCCCCGGCTATCAGCTGGAAAACGACAACCAGCTGCTTTACCACTATCCGGGGGCGCTAGGCGGCAAGACCGGCTACACCGACGACGCGGGCCAGACGTTCGTGGGCGCCGCTAACCGGGACGGGCGCCGGCTGATGGCGGTGCTGTTGCACGGCACCCGTCAGCCGATTGCGCCTTGGCAGCAGGCCGCGCATCTGCTGGATTACGGCTTCGCGACCGCCCCGGGCACCCGGGTGGGAACACTGATCGAACCCGACCCGTCATTGGTGGCAGCACTCAAGACATCGGCCGGCGGCGACGCCGTTCCGGGCGCCGCCGCGAGCGCTGCCGCAATCGTGCCGCCCGCCGACGCGCTGCCGGTACGGGTCGGCGTGGCGGTGATCGGCACCGTCATCGTGTTCGGGTTGATCCTGGCCGCTCGCTCGATGAATCGCCGGCCGCAGAACTAAGCTCACGACCGTGAGCGGCCCCCCGCTGTCCGGCATCGGCACGCTGATCGCCGCGGGCACTGTGATACTGGAGCAGGGCATCTGCCGACCGGGCTGGTTGGAAACGTCGGGCCCGCGGATCGTGGACTGCGGGTCCGGTCTGCCACCCCGGCCCGCCGACGTCGACATGCCCCACACGCTGGTAGTGCCGGGTTTTGTCGATATGCATGCGCACGGTGGCGGCGGCGCGTCATACACCGACGCCAACGACGCAGATATCCTGCGCGCGGCGAGGTTTCACCGCCGGCATGGCACGACCACCACGCTGGCGAGTCTGGTCACGGCGTCACCCACCGATCTGCTCAGGGCGGTGGCTGTGCTCGCCGAGTCGACCCGCGCGGGCACCGTCGCCGGTATTCATCTGGAGGGGCCGTGGCTCAGCCCGACGCGCTGCGGGGCGCACGATCCCACGCAGCTGCGCGACCCGGCCCCTGCTGAGATCGACGCGCTGCTGGCCGCAGGCGAGGGCGCAATCCGGATGGTGACCCTGGCGCCGGAACGCGCCGCAAGCAACGACGCGATCACCCGCTTCGTCGACGCCGGAGTAATTGTCGCCGTTGGTCATACGGAGGCGACGTACGAGCAGACCCGTCGTGCCGTCGAGCTGGGCGCGACGGTAGGCACCCACTTATTCAACGCGATGCGCCCAGTGCACCACCGCGAGCCCGGCCCTGCGCTCGCGTTGTTGGAGGATGCCCGGGTGACCGTCGAGTTGATCGCGGACGGCGTGCACGTCCACCCCGCAATGCTGCGAGCGGTCATCGAGGCGGCGGGAGCGGACCGGGTGGCGTTGGTCACCGACGCCACCGCGGCGGCGGGATTGGGCGATGGCGAATTCCAGCTAGGGGCAGTGCAGATCGATGTTGTGGAGCGGGTGGCACGTGTGCGTGGGACCTCGACGATCGCCGGCAGCACGGCGACGATGGATCAGCTCTTCCGCACCGCGGCCGGCCTCGGCTCGGACCGGGACACGGCACTGGCCGCCGCAGTGCAGATGACCTCTACGACCCCTGCCCGGGCGCTGGGCCTGGACAATGTCGGTGCTTTGCGCGCCGGTGCCGATGCCAATCTTGTTGTGCTGGATCGGGACCTACAGGTCGCCGACGTCATGGCCGACGGCGAATGGCAAGCGGAGCGCTAGCTCTTATGCGCTCGGCGTCCAAGCCGAGACTCGAGGCCTCCAGGCCGGGACGTTTTCCCGGTAGTTGACGTACTCGCTGCCGTAGCGCTGAGCGAGGTGAGGTTCTTCCCAGAACCTGATGAAAGTCGCAAGGCACGCGAAGAACATCGCAAACCATAGCAGCAGCCAACCCGACGCCGCGACGGCCGCCTCGCCGAGCAGGATGGCCAGCACGCCGCTGATCATCGGGTTGCGCACATGCCGGTATGGGCCCTGTACGACGAGGTGGACCGGTTCTCCGAGCAGCGTGCCCACGCCAAGCGTTCCCTTGCCCTCTCGGTCGAACAGCAACACGGTCCAGATGAGCAGGCCCAGCCCGCCGGCGATCAGCAGGCCGCCGACCGTCACCAGTCCGGCATTCAGCGGTGAGCCCAGATCCGGCATACGCACGTGGGCCCAGTCGACGATCTGCGCCGGTATCACCAGCGTCATGGTGACCGGGGCGATCAGAACCGAGATCAGATGCCGCCACCACAGCCGTCGTCCACGCGTTTCCGCAACCATCGCGAGCCCCTTCCTTTCTGATACTTCAACTCCCGTTGAAGAACAACCGTACGCCGCCAGATGACCTAACGTCAACGTGCGTTGAAGTATGCTGCTGTGCATGTCAGAGGCCCGGCGTCCCGGTCGGTGGCGGACCGGCCAGCAGAGCCGGCAGCGGATCATCGACGCCGCACGCGAACGTTTCATGCGCGACGGGTACGAACGAGCCGCTGTCCGCGCGATTGCCGCGGACGCCGGAGTGGATGTTGCGATGGTTTATTACTTCTTCGGCAGCAAGGAAGGCTTGTTCAGCGCATCGACGCTGACCGGTCCCGAGCACCCGCTGCACCAGTTGGCCACCCTGCTCGACGAGGGTCCCGACCAGGTCGGGGAGCGACTGGTGCGCCGCTTCCTCGAGCACTGGGACGAAGGCGGTGTCTTCGAGCCGTTCCTGACGCTGTGGCGGTCGGCGGCTATCCAACCGCAGGCTCGACAGGTGCTGCACGACGCCATCGCTGGACCGGTTGCCCAGCGGATCGCCGCGGAGTTCGGAGTCACCGATGCCGAGTTGCGTGTTGAGCTGGTGGCCAGCCACCTAGCCGGATTGGCGTTCGCGCGTTACCAACTCAAGCTCGAGCCGATCGCGTCAACCGCTGTCGAGGACCTGGTCGCCCGGATTGGGCCGACGGTGCAGCGCTACCTGACCGGCGACTAGACGGCGCCGCCGTCGGCGGTCTCCTCAGCCCGGCCGAACAAGAAGGGGTAGGCGATGCCGGCGATCGCCCCGCCGATGAGCGGCGCAAGCCAGAACACCCACAGTTGCGCGGGAGCGCCGTTGCCGTTGAAGAATGCCACGGCGGTGGAGCGGGCCGGGTTGACCGACGTGTTGGAGATCGGAATGGCGACCAGGTGGATGCCGGTCAGTGTCAGCCCGATCGCCAAGCCGGCAAAGCCTTTCGGCGCCCGGGCGTCGGTCGAGCCGAGGATGACGAACAGGAACATCGCCGTCAGGACGATCTCGGCGAGAATCACCGCGCCGAGTGAGTAATGACCGGGTGAGTGTTCGCCGTAACCGTTGGCCGCCATGTTCCCGGTGGCACTGAAGCCGGCCTTGCCCATCGCGATGTAGTAGATCACCACCGCCGCGAGCAGCCCGCCGATCACCTGAACAATCCAATACGCGGGCAGCACTTTCCATTCCACGCGGCGAGCAAACGCGGCCCCCAGCGTGACAGCGGGGTTGAAATGTCCGCCGGAGATCGTGCCGAATGCGTACACGCCGACCAATACGGTCAGACCGAAGGCCAATGCCACGCCAAGATAGCCAATACCCAGCGGGTAGTGGCCGGCGTGAACCTTCGCCGAGAAAATCGCGCTGCCGCAGCCGCCGAGCACCAGCCAGAAGGTGCCGATCGTTTCCGCTGCCAGTTTGTGGAACAGGTTTGGTTCCGACATCGCCTACCCGCCTTTGCGTAGAGCAACTATTCGTGCCCATGAGGGTGACACGGTTTTGCGCCAAAGCACCCCGTCGTAGCCAAATTGTTTCGGGAAAGCAACGATCGCTATAGGGTGCTTTGCCGGAAAGCTATCCTTTACTCCGTCGGACCAGTCGGGAAAGACCAAGTGCTCCAACGGCACCCACCGCCGCAGCGGTCAATGCCTGCCGCGCACTAAGACCGTCGTTCACCTGCACCCTGGGCGCGATGATCGCTGGCTCAGGCGCCTCCACCGGCGCCTCGACCAGGTTTTCCGTCGACGTCGCCGCCCACGCGGTAGCGAACAGAAGCAACCGCATGGTGATGTAGGCGAACACCATCAGGCCCAGCACCGGCCCGAATGCGGCGCCAGCCGGGCTGCGCAGCACGGACATCAGGTAGATCGACGCAACCACCTTGAACAGCTCGAAGCCGATTGCCGCAATCAGACCCGCCTTTATCGAGCTGGCGAAGTTGACTGGCTCTCTGGGCAATCGGGCGATCATCCAGCTGAATACCGACCAAGACACCAGCAATGAAATCAGCATCGACACGCCGAGAAGGACTGCGTCCAGCACTGGCGCGTTGTGAATACCCACCCACCCCAATACCTTGTCCATTGGCACCGCAGCAACGAGGGCACTGAGCGCGAGCGTGGCGAGGATCGCGACAAACGACGAAACCATCGCCACCAGGTCGGAAAACTTTGTGCGGATGAATCCAATGAATCCGGGCGACTCGTCGTTCTGTTGCCACATTTCGCTCAGCGCCACCCGAAGATTGGCCATCCAGTTCAGGCCGACCCATGCCGCGGCGATCAGACCGATGAAGCCGACCGAGGCCCGTGAATCGATCGCCGAATTCATCAGGTCGACCACTTGCTGCCCCAGCGCGCCCGGCACCGCGGACCTGACCTTGTTGTCGATCCCGGTCAGCACGTGGGGCTGACGCGACAGGATGAATCCACCGACGCTGAAACTGACCATCAGCAAAGGGAACAACGCGAAGATCGTGTAGTACGTCAGTCCGGCCGCGAAGAAGTTGCCCTTGGATTCGTCGTATCGGTCGTTGGCCCGCATCGCGTGGTCGAACCATCCGAACCGCGCCCGCAGCCGATCCAGGATTCCTGGTTTGGCCGGCTCGCTCATTACCGCACCCGCTAAGGACGTTTCGGCAGGAACCCGAGTCGGTCGTAGACCCGGTCGACCGTTTTTGCGGCCACATCCTCGGCCCGCGCCGCTCCGACGGCCAGCACACCCTCCAATTCGGCTGGGTCCGCGAGGAATTCGTCGACCCTGGCTTTGATCGGAGTCACGAATTCCACGACGGCCTCGGCAGTGTCCTTCTTCAGATCGCCGTAGCCGTGCCCGGCATAGCGCTGTACCAGGCCATCGACGTCAACACCGGTAACCGCGGACTGAATGCTCAGCAGATTCGACACACCGGGTTTGGCGTCCGGGTCGTACCGGATCTCACGTTCGCTGTCGGTTACCGCGGAGCGAATCTTCTTGGCGGACAGCGCCGGAGCGTCGAGCAGACTGATCAGCCCGGCATCGGTCGCGGCCGACTTACTCATCTTCGACGACGGGTCTTGCAGATCGTAGATCTTGGCGGTCATCTTCGGGATGAGTAGGTCGGGAACCACGAACGTGTCCGGGAACCGGCTGTTGAACCGCTGCGCGACATCGCGCGCCAGCTCCAGATGCTGACGTTGGTCTTCACCGACCGGTACCAGTTCGGCGTCGTAGGCCAGTACGTCGGCGGCCTGCAGCACCGGGTAGGTGAACAGGCCCACAGTGGTGGCGTCGCTGCCCTGCCGCGTCGATTTGTCTTTGAACTGCGTCATTCGCGAGGCCTGGCCGAACCCGGTGAAGCAGCCCAGCACCCATGCCAGCTGAGTATGCGCAGCGACGTGGCTCTGCACGAAGATGGTGCTGCGGCCGGGGTCGATACCCAACGCCAGATACTGCGCGGCGGTGATCAGGGTGCGGCGGCGAAGCACTTCGGGATCCTGCGGGATGGTGATGGCGTGCAGGTCGACGACGCAGAAGAACGCGTCGTAGTCGTCCTGTAACTGGGCCCACTGGGTCACCGCGCCCAACGCATTTCCGAGGTGCATGGAATCGGAGGTGGGCTGCACGCCGGAAAAGACCCGGCGGGGTCCAGTATTCATAGGCGCCACTCTCCCCTCATGATGGCTCGATCTTTTCACGCGGATGCCGGCCCGCATTCCGAATGCTTGCGGTACCGGTGGTAGCACCTTACTGTCGGCTCCATGACACGCGCCCCCATCCATCTCGGGTCCGGCGAACCCGTCCTGTTGCTGCACCCCTTCCTGATATCGCAGCTGGTGTGGCACAAGGTGGCACCGCAGTTGGCCGGCACCGGCCGCTACGAGGTCTTCGCCCCGACAATGGCCGGCCACAACGGTGGCCCGCGGGCCGGCACCTGGTTCCTGAGCTCGGCAGTGCTGGCCGACCAAGTCGAGCGGCAACTCGACCAGCTGGGCTGGGATACCTGCCACATCGTCGGCAACTCTCTCGGCGGCTGGGTGGCCTTCGAGCTGGAACGTCGCGGCCGGGCACGCACAGTCACCGGCATCGCGCCGGCCGGCGGCTGGACCCGCTGGACCCCGACCAAGTTCGAGGTGATCGCCAAGTTCGTCAGTGGGATGCCCTTCTGGGCATTGGCACGGTGGGCGGGGCCGCACGCGTTGCGGCTGCCGTTCAGTCGTCGGCTCGCGACGCTGCCGATCAGCGCATCGCCGGACGGGGTCAGTGACAGTGAACTCGAGGGAATCGTCGACGACGCGGGTCACTGCCCCGCCTACTTCCAACTGATGGTCAAATCGCTGCTGCTGCCCGGCCTCCTGGACTTGGCGCAAACCGCCGTCCCCGCGCACCTGGTGATCTGCGGCAAAGACCGGGTCTTTCCCGCACCGCGATCTCACAAGTACTTCAAGGCCCAGCTTCCCGCTGGAACGCGAGTGACCGAGCTCGACGGAGTCGGACACATTCCGATGTTCGAGGCACCGGGACGAGTCACCGAAGTGATCACCAGCTTCCTCGACGAACACACGCCGCCGATCCGAGCCGTCAGCTCGAGCTGAGCGCCTTCTTGAGGTTCTCGGCGATCGCGCCGAGGAACTCCTCGCTGGTTTGCCAGCTCTGATCCGGGCCGATGAGCAAGGCCAGGTCCTTGGTCATCTGACCGCCTTCGACCGTGGCGACGACGACGTCTTCCACCTTCTGGGCGAAGTCGCTCACCTCGGGCGTGTCGTCCAGCTTGCCGCGATGCTCTAGCCCGCGCGTCCAGGCGAAGATCGAGGCGATCGGATTGGTGGAGGTGGGCTTGCCCTCCTGGTACTGCCGGAAATGCCGGGTGACGGTGCCATGGGCGGCTTCGGCCTCGACCGTCTTGCCGTCCGCGGTCATCAGCACCGACGTCATCAAACCCAGTGAGCCGTATCCCTGTGCGATCGCGTCGGACTGGACGTCGCCGTCGTAGTTCTTGCACGCCCACACATAGCCGCCCTCCCACTTCAGGCACGCGGCGACCATGTCGTCGATCAGCCGGTGCTCGTAGGTCAGTCCGGCCGCTTCGAACTTGTCCTTGAACTCCTCGTCGTAGATCCGCTGAAACTCGTCTTTGAACATGCCGTCGTAGGCCTTGAGGATGGTGTTCTTCGTCGACAGATACAACGGGTAGTTCTCTTTGAGGGCGTAGGCGAACGACGTGCGGGCGAAATCCTGAATCGAATCCTTGAAGTTGTACATCCCCATCACGACGCCGCCGTCGTCGGGGATGGACACCATCTTCTGCACGATCGGCTCGCTGCCGTCGTCCGGCGTGAAGGTCAGTGTGACGGTCCCTGGCCGGTCGACCTTGAAGTTCGTCGCACGGTACTGATCGCCAAAGGCGTGGCGGCCGATGATAATCGGCTTCTTCCACCCTGGGACCAGCCGCGGCACATTGGAGATCATGATCGGCTCACGGAAGATTGTGCCGCCCAGAATATTTCGGATGGTTCCGTTGGGCGACGACCACATGGTCTTGAGGTTGAACTCCTTGACCCGGGCCTCGTCGGGGGTGATCGTGGCGCACTTGACGCCGACGCCGTGCTTCTTGATGGCGTACGCCGAGTCGATCGTCACCTGGTCGTCGGTGGCGTCGCGGTGTTCGATGCCCAGGTCGTAATAGTCCAGTTTGATGTCGAGGTGCGGAAAGATGAGCAGGTCCTTGATCCACTTCCAGATGACCCGCGTCATCTCGTCGCCGTCGAGCTCTACGACTGTGCCTTTGACTTTGATCTTTCGTGCGCTGGACATGCGCCCAGGCTACAAGGGGCACCCCTGGCTGAGTTGCATCAACTGGCCACGGACGGCGACACGGTGTTCGCCCGCGCGACAGGCCCGGTCCAGCGGGCAAGTATCTCAAGCCATTCGGGCCGATTGGCGGAGTCGCCGGCCCAGGCGATGTAACCGTCGGGCCGCACCAGCACTGCCGGCCCGGAATCGGCCCGCTCGGCTTGGTGCAGGTCGGTCACGTCAAACGGAGACCTGCCGCTCTCACGAACCAACACGAAGCCGGGCTCGCGCTGCAGCTCTGTGAGACGGTCTTGCTTCAGCGGGATCTGCGTCGCCCTGGTGCCCACCAAAGCGCTCTCGCCAGCCTGGTGCGTATACCGGAGCGTCGTGCCCGCGAAACTCCCTGCTACCTCATCACGCACCCGGGGAACACGAAGAAGTCTCGGCAACAGCAGGTTTCGTATCCCACGCGCGACTCGCGGATGAAGGGTGACGCCACGCGCCATCAGACCGGATTGCAGCAGGACCCGCTTGCCAATCGGATGACGCTCGTCCTGATAGCTGTCCAGCAGGCCGTCGTCCGCACCATCGAGCGCCACGTCGATCTTCCAGGCGAGGTTCGCCGCGTCCTGGACGCCGGTGTTCATGCCCTGACCACCCATCGGCGAGTGGACGTGTGCCGCATCTCCGGCCAGGAACACGCGACCATGCCGGTACTGGGCGACTTGTCTTTCGTCGCAATGGAATCGGGATTTCCATCCGACTTCCAGAAGCCCGAGGTCGGCTTCCATCGCGCGGCTGAGCACTGTGCCGATCTCTGCGTCGCCGACCGGCTCGGTGTCGGGAACTTGATTGTTGCGGTCCCACACCATCGCGCGGTACCAGGAGCCGTCATCGTCG
Organism: Mycobacterium sp.; assembly: GCF_035570115.1. Classification (GTDB taxonomy): domain Bacteria; phylum Actinomycetota; class Actinomycetes; order Mycobacteriales; family Mycobacteriaceae; genus Mycobacterium. The sequence continues at coordinate 50,554 of NZ_DATMLH010000240.1, read as the reverse complement.
TGGCGGTCGTAGGGAGCTAAAAACGCGAACTCGTCGCGGGTGCTGCCCAGCGTCAGGCCGCCGTCCGCAGGCCCGTGCGCCAGCTTGACATCAGCGAGCACGATCGACGACAAGATCGTCTTACCGGGGAAGTCGGCGCCGATCAGCGCGCGGACGATGCTGTGCGCGCCGTCGGCACCGATCAAGTACTTTGCTCGCCAATAGATTTGACGACCCGACTGGTCACCGTGCGCACGCGCGGTGACGGTCACGCCGTCGGCGTCTTGATCGAGTGCGACGACCTCCATGCCGCGCAAGATCTCGGCCCCTTGCGCGACGGCGTAGCCGCACAGCGCCCGGTCGACATTGGTTTGGGGAGTGATCATCGCGAATGGGTAGGGCGAGTCGAGGTGCGTGAGATCGATGCGGGCGCCGCCGAAAATCGTCACGCCCGGCGCCTTGTGCGCGTGCGCGAGCAGATCGTCGGCGATTCCGCGGGCGTCCAAAATCTCCAGCGTGCGCGCCATGGTGGCGAACGCGCGACTGGACGGGTTGATCGCAGGCCAGCGCTCCAGCACGGTAACCGAGCGGCCCGCTCGCGCGAGGTCACCGGCGGCGGTCAGCCCGGTCGGGCCGGCGCCGACGACGAGGACGTCAACCTCGTGACCGGTCATCACGCCACCGCCTTCGGGTCCGGGTCGAGTAACGGTCATGACCCCGACCTCTCGTCATGAGTTCAACAACTGTTGAACTCGACGGTAGGCCGTTGTCCCAGCTGTGTCAACAGTTGTTGAATACACTATTGGCATGCCATCGAAGGCGCGTGAGGGACGTGATGGACAGGCCACCCGGGCAGCGATCCTGGACGTCGCACGATCGCAGTTCGGAAGCCACGGTTTTGAACGCACGACGATCCGTTCGGTCGCATCGCAGGCCGGCGTAGATCCGGCGCTCGTCATGCACTACTTCGGCAGCAAGGCCGAACTGTTCGCCGCGGCCTCCCGGTTCGACATCACGTTTCCCGATCTCTCGGATGTCGCACCCGACCGTATTGCCGACATCCTGCTGCCGCTGTTCATCACCGTTTGGGGACCGCAGGGACCGTTTCTCCCGCTGCTGCGCGCGGCCGCGACGAATCGCGTTGCCGCAGATGCCCTGCTCCAAGTTTTCGTCGACCAAGTGGCCCCCGCACTATCCGCGGTCGCGCCCGATCATCCCGCCGAGCGGGCCGCCCTGGTGGGATCGCAGCTCCTGGGCCTTGCCGTCGCTCGCTACATCCTGGTTGTCCCGCCACTCGCCGGTATGGACGATGCCCAACTCATCGAATGGCTGCGCCCGGTGCTCGCCCACTACTTGGCAGACCCCGCGCCTTGACGCTGTTCGAGGATCTTCAGGGCACGTTCACCCCATCGGATGTTCTCTTCTTCGAACGAGATCCCGCGCATCAACGTCAGGTAGGGGCCTATCCGCTGCGCCGTGGCCAGGTATTCCGCTTCGCTGCGGCCATCGAGCAGCCGGTGACGCAGCCGCTCGTAGCGATGGACTTTGGCCTGGGCCCGTTCCCCTCGTTCGGTGATGAAGTCGCGGACAGCCGCCGCGTCACCGGCATCGGCGGCCTGGACCTTCACCATCAGCTCGTCACGGATTACCGAGGGCTTCGGAGAGGTCCTGGTGAACTCGCGGATCGCCTCGCGGCCCGCCTCGGTCAGCGAGAACATCCGCTTGTTGGGTCGACGTTCCTGGTGCACGACGCGTGCCTGGATCAGGCCTTGCTCAGCAAGACGTTCGAGTTCGCGATACAGCTGCTGTGGCGTGGCCATCCAGAAGTTCGCCACCGACGCGTCAAAGCCCTTGGCCAGGTCGTAGCCAGAAGACTCACCCTCGAGAAGAGCGGCTAACACGGCGTCACGCAGCGACATCGACCCATAGTACGATATCTGATTAATCAATAAAGTGATTAATCGCATCTGGACACACGGCGATCGGCCCTCTAGCGTCAACCACACCTACTCAACAAGTTGACTATGCGAGGTGCCCCGTGTCTGCTACCCATCCCTTCCGCAAGGCAGTCGAGGAAGGTGACGAGTCGGCCATCGCGGCGATGCTGGCCGATGACGTCGTATTCACCAGCCCGGTCGCATTCAAGCCCTACGTCGGCAAACCGATCACCGCGGCGATCCTGCGCGGTGTGTTGCGGGTCTTCGAAGATTTTCGCTACGTCCGCGAGATCCACGACAGCAACGGCCATGACCACGCGCTTGTGTTCGAGACAACCGTTGCGGGCAAGAAGGTCAACGGTTGCGACTTCCTGCACTTCAACGATGAGGGCCTCATCGACGATTTCACCGTCATGGTGCGGCCGCTGTCGGGTGCGACGGCATTGTCGGAGGCGATGGGCGCCCAGTTCGATCGGATACAGCAGGAAGCCCTCGAACTAGACGCATCGTTCACCAGCGCGTAGCGCCGCCGAAGGGATAGATCGTGCGGATTGGATTGGGTATCAACTACGCAGGCGGCTTCAAGGAGGTCGCTGCCGAAGTGGCCGACCTCGAGCGCGCCGGCTTGGATATTGTCTTTGTCCCCGAAGCGTATTCGTTTGACGCGGTGAGCGCACTGGGCTATTTGGCGGCCAGCACCGAACGGGTTCAACTGGCCTCGGGAATCCTGCAGCTCTACACCCGAACTCCCACCTTGACCGCGATGACCGCCGCCGGTCTCGACTACGTTTCCGACGGCCGTTTCATCCTCGGTCTCGGCGCGTCGGGGCCCCAGGTCATCGAGGGCTTCCACGGTGTGCCGTACGACGCTCCGATAGCACGCACCCGCGAAGTCGTCGACATCTGCCGCCAGGTGTGGCGACGCGAGACCGTGCAACATCAGGGCAGGCACTACACCATTCCGCTGCCTGCCGAACAGGGCACCGGGCTTGGCAAGCCGCTCAAACTCATCAATAAGCCTGTTCGAGAACGTATCCCGATTTTGGTGGCTGCGCTGGGGCCCAAGAACGTCGAGCTGGCCGCCGAGATCGCCGAAGGCTGGCAACCGATCTTTTATCTGCCGGAGAAGGCGCAAGACGTCTGGGGTAAGGCCCTGGCCACCGGCCGGGCCAAGCGCGACCCTGCGTTGGGAAACCTCGACGTGTACGCGGGACCCGCGCTGGCCATCGGCGAAAACGTCGGGCCACTGCTTGAATTCGTCAAACCACACCTAGCGCTCTACATCGGAGGAATGGGCGCCAAGGGCAAGAACTTCTATCACACCCTGGCCACCAGCTACGGCTACGGCGCTGCAGCCGACCGCATCCAAGAGCTTTACCTGTCCGGCGACAAGGACGGCGCCGCCAAGACGGTGCCCGACGAACTCGTGCGTGATGTCTCGCTGATCGGAACACGCGGGTTCGTCAAGGAACGTGTGGCGGCGTTCCGCGACGCGGGGGTGACCGCGTTGAACGTGGTACCGATCGCGGCAACGCCGGCCGACCGGATCAAGCTGATCGAGACGCTCCGGGAACTGGTCGACTGAACGTCAGCCTTGCGCGTCCTGCAGCGCGGCGTTGAGTGTTTTGCTCGGCCGCATCACCGCTGTCGTCAGGGCGTTGTCGGGTGCGTAGTACCCACCGATGTCGACTGCATCCCCCTGCGCTTCGGCTAGTTCGGCCACAATGACGTCTTCGTCCTTGGTCAATGCATCGGCAAGTGCGGCGAAATGTTTGCGCAACTCTTCGTCATCGGTCTGTGCGGCCAGTTCCTGTGCCCAGTACATCGCGAGGTAGAACTGGCTGCCACGGTTGTCGAGCTCACCGGTCTTGCGCGACGGGCTCTTGTTGTTGTCCAGCAATTTGCCGATCGCGGCGTCCAGCGTCTTGCCGAAGATCTTGGCCCGCTCGTTGCCGGTCTTGATACCGATGTCTTCGAAACAGGCTCCGAGCGCGAGGAATTCACCAAGTGAATCCCACCGTAGGTGATTTTCCTCGACGAGTTGGTGGACATGCTTGGGCGCTGAACCGCCCGCGCCGGTTTCGTACATTCCACCGCCGGCCATCAGCGGCACGATGGACAGCATCTTGGCGCTGGTGCCCAGCTCCAGGATCGGGAACAGGTCGGTGAGATAGTCGCGCAGGATGTTGCCGGTCGCGGCGATGGTGTCCTGTCCGCGCATCGCGCGCTCGATCGTGTGCCGCATGGCTCGTTCCTGGGACATGGTCTGGATGTCGAGGCCCGCCGTGTCGTGTTCGGCCAGGTAGGTGTTGACCTTCTTGCGCATCTCGTTCTCGTGTGGACGTTCCTGATCCAGCCAGAACACCACCGGCATGCCCGAGTTTTGCGCCCGGTTGACGGCAAGCTTGACCCAGTCGCGGATCGCGGCGTCCCTGACGATGGGCATCCGCCAGATGTCGCCGGCTTCCACGTTTTGCGTCAGCAGCACTTCGCCGGTGTCGAGGTCGACGATGTTGGCGACGCCGTCTTCGGGGATCTCGAATGTCTTGTCGTGCGAGCCGTACTCCTCGGCCTGCTGCGCCATCAGCCCGACGTTGGGGACCGTGCCCATTGTCGCCGGATCAAATGCACCGTGCGTCTTACAGAAATTGATGATTTCTTGGTAGATCCGGGAAAACGTGGACTCGGGGTTGACGGCCTTGGTGTCCTTTTGCCGTCCGTCGGCACCGTACATCTTGCCGCCCGCGCGGATCATCGCGGGCATCGACGCATCGACGATCACGTCACTGGGCGAATGAAAGTTGGTGATTCCCTTGGCCGAATCGACCATGGCCAGCTCGGGGCGGTGCTCGTGACAGGCATGCAGGTCGCGGATGATCTCGTCATGCTGCGAGGCAGGCAGTGACTCGATCTTGTTGTACAGATCCACCAATCCGTTGTTGACGTTGACACCCAGTTCGTCGAACGTCTCCTGGTGCTTGGCGAACGCCTCTTTGTAGAAGATCTTCACGGCGTGTCCGAAAACGATGGGGTGGGATACCTTCATCATCGTCGCCTTGACGTGCAGTGAGAACATCACGCCGGTCTTGTGCGCGTCCTCCATCTGCGCCTCGTAGAAGTCGCATAGGGCTTTGCGACTCATGAACATGCTGTCGATGATGTCGCCCTCCCGCAGCGACACCATGGGCTTGAGCACGATGGTCTTGCCGGTTTTGGTCTCCAGCTCCATTTTCACGTTGCGCGCGCGGTCGACGGTCATCGACTTCTCACCATGGTAGAAGTCGCCGTGCCGCATGGTCGCGACATGAGTCCGCGACGCCATCGACCAGTCGCCCATGCTGTGCGGGTGTTTGCGTGCGTACTCCTTGACCGCGTTGGGCGCGCGGCGATCCGAATTGCCTTGCCGCAGCACCGGATTGACTGCGCTTCCAAGGCATTTGGCATATCGGTCGCGAATTTCGTTGTCTTCGTCGGTTTTGGGGCTTTGCGGATAGTCCGGAATCTTGAATCCCTTGCCCTGCAGTTCCTTGATCGCGGCGACGAGCTGGGGCACCGAGGCGCTGATGTTCGGCAGCTTGATGATGTTGGTGTCGGGTAGCTTTGCCAGCCGGCCCAGCTCGCCAAGGTTGTCGGGCACTTTCTGATCGTCGGTCAGGTAATCCGGGAACTCGGACAGGATCCGTGCGGCCACCGAGATATCGCTGGTCTTGATCTCGATGCCGGCCGGCTCGGCGAAGGCGCGCACGATCGGCAAAAAGGCGTAGGTCGCCAGTAACGGCGCCTCGTCGGTCAGCGTGTAGATGATGGTCGGCTGGTCGGCGCACATGGTTTCTCCCGGCGTCACTATCGGTCAGATTCTTGAAGGCGTGCTATTTGAGAGGCTTTATAACGACGGCAACCAGTATCCCGTACGACGTCCCTCCAGCTGCGGCTAGGCCCAACAGCGGCGGCCGCGGCACCTGGCTCTACCGCCCTTGCGATCGCCGCTAGTGGCGGCGCATCGGCAACGTGCGATACGCTTCTGGCAGGTCATGAGCGCCAGCGTCAAGCCCCGGCTTGCTGGCCGGCAACCCTCCAACCGCGGTGGGGTGCCCCGGGTGATGACCAGGTTGTAGTAGCCACCACCGGCTACGCGGCAAGCGCGGGTCCGCAGTGACGGGCCCCCAGAGTAGACAGGGAAACCTGATGCGCACCTATTTGGGCTGGCTCATCGTGCGTCGCAGTTGCTGACCGCATGACTGCCGGTCGACGTCCAAGGCCTCCGGATGGCGTCCCGCGCACCTTGCAAGCACTCGACCCACCCGACTCTTCCTTCCCAGAAAGCAACCCTCGTGAGTTCCGAAACCAACGCTGACAGCGAAACCGATTCCGATCCGACCGCGCACTGGTCGTTCGAAACCAAACAGGTCCACGCCGGCCAACAGCCGGACCCGACCACCAACGCTCGCGCGCTGCCGATCTACCAGACCACTTCCTACGTCTTCGACGACACCGCACATGCCGCGGCGCTGTTCGGGCTGGAAGTCCCGGGCAACATCTACACCCGTATCGGCAACCCGACCACCGACGTCGTCGAACAGCGCATCGCGGCGCTGGAGGGCGGCGTGGCCGCGCTGTTCCTGTCCTCCGGGCAGGCCGCGGAGACGTTCGCGATTTTGAACCTGGCCGGCGCCGGCGACCACATCGTGTCCAGCCCGCGGCTCTACGGCGGCACCTACAACCTGTTCCACTACTCGCTGCCCAAGCTGGGCGTCGACGTCAGCTTCGTCGACGACCCCGACGACCTGGACTCGTGGCGGGCCGCGGTGCGCCCGAACACCAAGGCGTTCTTTGCCGAGACGATCTCCAACCCGCAGATCGACGTGCTGGATACCCCGGGAGTGTCGGGAGTGGCCCACGAGCACGGTGTGCCGCTGATCGTCGACAACACCGTCGCCACCCCGTACCTGATCCAGCCGATCGCCCAGGGCGCCGACATCGTGGTGCACTCGGCCACCAAGTACCTGGGTGGGCATGGCGCCGCGATCGCCGGGGTGATCGTCGACGGTGGCACCTTCGACTGGACACAGGACGGCTTCCCCGGCTTCACCACCCCCGACCCCAGCTACCACGGCGTGGTCTACGCGGAGTTGGGACCGCCCGCGTTCGCGGTCAAGGCGCGGGTGCAATTGCTGCGCGACTACGGGTCGGCGGCCTCGCCGTTCAACGCGTTCCTGGTCGCGCAAGGCCTGGAAACCCTGAGCCTGCGTATCGAGCGCCACGTCGCCAACGCCCAGCGAGTCGCCGAATTCCTGGCCGGCCACGACGATGTGCTGTCGGTCAATTACGCCGGCCTGCCCAGCTCGCCCTGGTACGAGCGGGCAAAGAAGCTGGCGCCCAAGGGAACCGGAGCCGTGTTGTCCTTCGAGTTGGCCGGCGGCGTCGAGGCGGGGAAGGCGTTCGTCAACGCGCTCAAGCTGCACAGCCACGTCGCCAATATCGGCGATGTGCGATCGCTGGTGATTCATCCGGCGTCGACAACGCATTCCCAGCTCAGCCCCGCCGAGCAGCTCTCCACCGGTGTGAGCCCCGGTTTGGTGCGGCTGGCCGTGGGCATCGAAGGCATCGACGACATCCTGGCCGACCTCGAGCTTGGCTTCGCCGCGGCTCGCAAATACGGCGGCGGCGCCACAGCCAGCAGCGGTGACCCGCACGCCGTGGCGGCGTACTGAGGAGGCCGAAATGACGATCTCGGATGTGCCGACGCAGACGCTGCCCGCCGACGGTGAGGTCGGCGTTGTCGAAATCGGCTCGCTGACGCTGGAAAGCGGTGCGGTGATCGACGACGTCAGCATCGCCGTGCAGCGGTGGGGCGAGTTGTCACCTGCCCGCGACAACGTCGTGGTGGTCTTGCATGCGCTCACCGGAGATTCCCACATCACCGGACCCGTCGGGCCCGGACATCCCACGCCGGGCTGGTGGGACGGCATCGCCGGCCCGGGCGCGCCGATCGACACCGATCGCTGGTGCGCGGTGGCCACCAATGTGTTGGGCGGCTGCCGCGGCTCGACCGGCCCGAGCTCAACCGCGCCTGATGGGAAGCCCTGGGGCTCAAGGTTTCCACTGATTTCGGTGCGAGATCAGGTCGAGGCCGACATCGCCGCGCTGGCAGCGCTGGGCATCACCGAGGTCGCCGCAGTGGTGGGCGGGTCGATGGGTGGAGCCCGGGCACTGGAGTGGATCGTCGGCCATCCCGACCGGGTGGGCGCGGGTCTGCTGCTGGCGGTGGGTGCGCGCGCGACCGCCGACCAGATCGGCACACAGTGCACCCAGATCGCGGCCATCAAAGCCGATCCGAACTGGCAGGGCGGCGACTATTACCGCAGCGGGCGCAGCCCCACCGCCGGCCTGCACATCGCCCGCCGCTTCGCACATCTGACGTACCGCGGCGAGGTCGAGCTGGACACCCGCTTCGCCAACGACGCACAGGGCGGGGAAGATCCCGCGGATCCGGTGGCGGGCGGCCGCTACGCGGTGCAGAGCTACCTGGAGCACCAGGGCCGCAAACTGGTGTCACGCTTCGACGCCGGCAGCTATGTGGTGCTCACCGAAGCACTGTCCCGTCACGACGTCGGCCGGGGCCGCGGCGGTGTAGCCGCCGCGCTGCGCGGCTGCCCGGTGCCGGTGGTGGTCGGCGGCATCACCTCCGACCGGCTTTACCCGCTGCGCCTGCAAGAGGAACTCGCCGAGCTGTTGCCCGGATGTCGCGAGCTGCAGATCGTCGAGTCGATCTACGGCCACGACGGCTTCCTGGTGGAATCCGAGGCGGTGGGTGAGCTGGTGCGGCAAACCCTCGACCTGGCGGTGGGATCGGCGAGCGGCCAAGGCGCGTGTCCACGGTGACCCAGTCCCGGCAGGACCGCTCGTTGTCGTTTGGCTCTGAAGCGGCCGCCTACGAGCGCGGCCGACCGTCATACCCGCCGGACGCGATCGACTGGCTGTTGCCGGCCGGGGCTCGCGACGTGCTGGACCTCGGCGCCGGGACCGGGAAACTGACCACTCGGCTGGTGGAACGCGGGCTGGACGTGGTCGCCGTCGACCCGATCGCCGAGATGCTGGAAATGCTGCGCACGTCGCTGCCCGACACGCCCGCGCTGCTCGGCACGGCGGAGGAAATTCCGCTGGCGGACAACAGCGTTGATGCGGTGCTCGTCGCACAGGCTTGGCACTGGTTCAACCCGGAGCGGGCAATCCCGGAAGTGGCCCGGGTGCTGCGGCCGGGCGGACGACTGGGTTTGGTGTGGAACACTCGCGACGCGCGGCTCGGCTGGGTGCGGGAGCTGGGTCGCATCATCGGCCACGATGGGGATCCGGTCCGCGACAAGGTGACACTGGCCGACCCGTTCACCGACGTACAGCGCCATCAGGTCGAGTGGACGAATTACCTTACGCCACAGGCATTGATCGACTTGGTCGCCTCCCGGAGCTACTGCATCACCTCGCCGACCGAAGTGCGCACCAAAACACTGGACCAGGTTCGCGAATTGCTGGCAACCCATCCGGCGTTGGCGAACGCGGGAGGCCTGGCGCTGCCGTACGTCACGGTGTGCGTGCGGGCGACGCTGTCGACGTAATTGCGCCCCGGTCGTCGTCATCGCTACGCCGCGTCGTCGTCCTCGTCGCCGTCGCCGTCGCTGGAGCGAAGCAGCTTTTCGGGGTGATGGAAAGTATTGATACGGGCTTGCCCGTGGTCAAGATGCGGGGGTGGGATCCATTCGGTTTCACCGTCTTTGTTTTTGCGGGTGATCCAGCCCTCTTCGGCGAGCGGATGGTGGCCGCCGCAGCCGAACGTTAAATGGTTGACGTCGGTGGTGCGGCACTTGGCGTACGGGATGCAGTGATGAACCTCGCAGTAGTAACCCGATACGGTACAGCCGGGGTGTGAACATCCACGATCTTTGGCGTACAGGACAATTCGTTGCCCGGGTGAGGCGAGTCGCTTGGTGTGATAGAGCCCGATCGCCTCGCCTTTGTCAAAAATGCACAGGTAATGATGTGCGTGGCGGGCCAGCCGAATCACGTCGCCCATGGGTAGTAGCGTGCCGCCGCCGGTGAGCCCCTTACCCGCCCCAGCCTCCAGTTCGCGCAAGGTGGTGGTGACGATGATGGATGCCGGTAAGCCGTTGTGCTTGCCCAAATCACCGGACGCCAACAGGGCGCGCGCGGCGGCGTTGAGCGCGTCGTGGTTGCGTTGAACGGAGCTACGCGTGTCGTTACCGAGGGAAGTCTCCGACGGGCTGCCCTCCACGCACGGGGTGTCATCCTCCGGGTTGCACATGCCCGGAGCGGCTAATTTGGCGAACACGGCGTCGATGGAGGCCCGCGCCTCGGGCGTCAGATACCCCGTGATCGGGCTCATCCCGTCGAGACCTTGTTTACCGATGGTGATTCCGCGCCGACGAGCCCGGTCCTCATCGGTGAAAGTACCGTCGGGGTTGAGGCAGTCGGCGAGTTTGTCGGCCAGCTTGCTCAATTCGTCTGGGCGGTGCTTGCCGCCGAGACGAGCGAGCTGCGCTTCGGCTACCTGGCGGGTCTCGACGTCAACGAAGTCCGGCAGCCGCTGACAAAATCCGCGAATCACCGCGACGTGGCCATCGCCGATCTTTCCGGCGCGCTGCGCCTCGGCGGTCGCCGCCAGCCGTGGCGACAACGGTTCACCGGTGACTGAATGGCGCGGGCCAAGATCCTCGGCCTCGCGGATGCGCCGGGCAGCCTCGGCGCGGCTGATCAGCAGCCGATTGGACAACGCATGACTGAGCTTGCCGCCCAATTCCGTCTCGCTGGCCTGCCGGGCGAGTTGGTTGATCAGAGCGTGGCCGGGCACCGGTAGCCGCCGAGTGTCCTGTTCCAGGCGTTGCAGCATTCCCAGCAGTTCCGGGCAGGTCAGCACGTCGAAAGACAGCTCGAGCAATCCGGATACCGCATCTCGGAATGCGTCGAACCGCTCGACGATCTCCTCGCGACAACTCGAATGCATGTTCGAATTGTATCGATCGCGGCTGACGCGCGAGGCCGCCCGAAGCCCCAGGTGTGGATGAAATTGCAACTGTGGATAACCGGCAAGAATCACTACTGTGAGCTGGCCGACTTACCCGAATTTGAACCATAACGAAATCGAGGACTCACCGAATGACCACCGCACGCGAGAAAGTACGTGAGGCACTAATTACTGCCGGTGTTGCCGATTGGGTCGACCTAAATGCCGTTCATTGTCACGTCAAGCAGGAACTTCCGTCGGCATCGCTTTCAGAAGTGCAGAGCGAAACCTTGGAGACGATCCGCACTTTGGTCGGAGACGAGCTGTTCGTGCTGGGCGATCTGTCCGGTGAGCATGGGCGTTTCGCCGCCTGGAAAGAGTCACTCGATACATGAATACAGAAGATTTCCGATGTCTATGTCACCCATTACGACGATCCACCGGCCTGGGTATTCTCCGCATGGATAAAACTCACCGACAAGGGCGAGCGGGTAGCACGGGCACTTGAAGCACGTGCCAGAGATCCGCTTGAATAGTCGCGCACCAGAACCTGGATCGAAACGGCGTCAAAAGTTGAGCCCGGAGAACATGATTCGGCCGGGGTCGTACTTCTGCCGGACGGCGCTGAGCCGGGACAGATTCGGGCCGAAGTACCGTGACGGCGGCTGGTTGGCCTCGATGTAGTTCACATAGCCGCCAACTGAATACGGTCGCACCGCTTGGTGTGCCGTGGTGAGCCAGTTGGTCGCTGCCGACGGGTCGGACGTTTCGACGTACCACTGCACCAGCGCGGACTGCTGACGCCACGGAAAGGCTGTGGCTCCCGGTGCGACACCGGCGAGGGCGCCGTCGAGGGCATGCATGATGGCCAACATGCGGCCCGCGCCACGAGGAAAGGCGTCGACCGCCGCGGCGATGCCCTGAGCCGCGCCCGCGTTGATGGTCGGGAAAACATCAGATCCGCCGACGTATCCGAGCGGCGCCGGGTTGAGATTGTTGACGGCCAGATACCTCACCAGGTCCAAGTAGTTGAAGGTGTGGTTCTCGGTCCCGGTCGGTTGCATCCCGACGGCTGACGTGATGGCGCTCGCCGCGCTGTTACCCGAGCCGGCCGGGCAGGTCGCCATGATGCGACAGTGCGTACCCATCGAGTCGACGGTGGCGTCGGCCAGTGCCCAGCTGCTGCGGTCGGCGGTGCGCAGCCAATTCTGCCAACCCACAAGGACCTGCGCGAACGACTGCGGCGGGAAATTGAGGTTCACCACGTCGACGTCACTGGTGGGGAAGGTGGCGAAGGTCAGCGCCGTTGTCACCCCGAAGTTGCCGCCACCGCCTCCGCGCAACGCCCAGAACAGGTCGGGTTGGCTGGCCGCAGATGCGGTGACCGCCTGGCCGCCGGGCAGCACCACCGTCGCCGACCTCAACGCGTCACACATCAGGCCCGCGTGCCGAGAATGGGCACCCAGCCCGCCGCCCAGGGCGTGCCCCGAGCTACCGACCGACGGGCAGGTACCCGTCGGGATCCCCCGTCCGGCCGCGGCCAGCGCTTGGTGCAGCGCATACAGCTGGGTGGCGGGCGTCACCGTGACCTGCCCGGTGGCCGCGTCGTAATTGATCCCTCCGGGCAACTGGCGCAGATCAAGCACCATGGTTCCGTTCGCCGTCGACGCCCCGATATAGGAATGCCCACCACTACGCGGTGCGACCTTGAGGTTGTTGGCAGCAGCGAATGCCATCGCCTTTTGCACATCCGCCGGCGATGTAGGGGTGACGATCGCCGCCGGCGCCGAGCCGTTGTAGTTGGTGTTGAAAACCTGTTTAGCCGTTGCGAATTGACCGTTGTCCGGTCGTATCACCGGCCCGCCGATCGCGGTGGCAAGCGGGTCCCAGCCGGAGGCAATCGGATCGGCGCCGGCTCGGCCCGATCCCAGAACCGTACCGGCGGCTAGCGCTCCGATGGCGCCCCGCAGAAACGTCTGACGCGAGATCTCACGCGCCAACGTCGGGTTCCCGCGATTGCGTCACGTCCCGCATTCTCAACTACGCGGCGACAAAAACCGTGGTGGCGCATGACGTGTCGGCGTAAGAACTGAAACGTACGCGAACCTTAACCCCATCGTGTTGGAAACGTGACAGCGGTAAACGAGGGTTCTAACCGGGACTTTGAGTGCCGCGGTTGCACTCCCATAAGTTAGGGGCAGGACATGGCGACACTCGAGACTACGCGTAGCTTGATTTGGCGCTTGAACAACCAACCACTGGCCGTTCGTCTGTTACTGGGCGCCGGTTGCCTGATCACCGCGGCCGCAGTGTTTTCGGCTCCAGTGGAGGCAGACCCGCACGACGACGACTTCATCGACGCGCTGAGTCACGCCGGCATCGAGTACGGCGAACCAGGAAACGCGATGGCCGTGGGCCAGTCGATCTGCCCGATGCTCGCTCAGCCGGGCGGTAGCTTCGCCGCTGCCGCGTCGGGTGTCTCCCACCGAGGCATGTCGCCGCAGTTGGCCCAGATGTTCACCACCATCGCGATACAGACGTACTGCCCGGAAGAGATGGCAAACATCCTCGGCGGCAACGTATCTGGTTTGCAACAATTCCCGGGCATGCCGGGGATGGTCCCAGGGATCTAGCGTGTACCCAGCGGGTCGATCGTCCAGGCGATATAGCCCATGCTCGCCGCGACGAGGGACATCGTAGCGAAGTCAATTCCCTTGCTGCGCACCACGAGAAGCCCTGCATGGTCTTCGGTGAGCGCTAACCGCAGCACGGCGGCGACCCCGACCCCGATGCCGATCAGCAGCGCGCCACGGCGCCAGAAGTTCGCCGCAACCAGTGTGAACGCCGCTGAAAAGATCAGCACTACCGTCACGATCGGCCATTGCGAGCGGACCAGCTGACGCAAGCTCATTGCTGTTCGGCCAATTCGACGACGTTCGTCAACAGGAATGCGCGGGTCAGCGGGCCGACGCCACCGGGATTCGGTGATACGTGACCGGCGACCTCCCACACACCCGGATGCACGTCACCGACGAGCCCGTCGGCGGTACGGCTGACGCCGACGTCGACGACGGCGGCACCGGGACGCACCATGTCCGCGGTCAGCAGATGCGGGACACCCACAGCCGCCACAATGATGTCCGCCTGCTTGGTCAGCGCGGGCAGATCACGAGTTCCGGTGTGACACAGGGTCACAGTGGCATTCTCCGAGCGGCGGGTCAGTATCAGCCCCAGTGGACGACCGACCGTGACACCGCGTCCGAGGACGACCACGTGCGCCCCGGCGATCTCGACGTCGAAGCGCCGCAACAGGTGGACGATGCCGCGTGCGGTGCACGGCAGCGGCGCCGCAGTGCCCAGCACCAACCGGCCCAGGTTGGTCGGGTGCAACCCGTCGGCGTCCTTCTCCGGGTCGACGCGTTCCAGTGCCGCGTTCTCGTCGAGGTGTTTCGGCAGCGGCAACTGCACGATGTAACCGGTGCATTCGGGATTGGCGTTGAGTTCGTCGATGGTTTCGTTGAGCTTCGCGTGGCTGATGTCGGCGGGCAGGTCGCGGCGCAGCGAGGTGATGCCGACCTTGGCGCAGTCGGAATGCTTTCCGCGGACGTAGGCCTGCGACCCCGGGTCATCGCCGACGAGAATCGTGCCCAGGCCGGGCGTCCGCCCGGCAGCAGTCAACCCCGCCACTCGTTGCTTCAGGTCGACGAAGATCTCGTCGCGCGTGACTTTGCCGTCCAACGTGATCGCACCCACGCCTCACAGTCTGGCATGCCCGCGCGCGTGGCCAGATGACGGCGACCCCCCGCGCGCGTGGCCAGATGACGGCGACCCGCCGCGCCCGGCTCCGCCGCGCTTGCGATCGCCGTTACGCTCCCGGTATGTCTAGCCCCCCGGACGTCCTGAGCCCAGCCAAGCTGGGCCCGATCACCCTGCGCAACCGCACCATCAAGTCGGCGACTTTCGAGGCACGAACGCCCAACGCACTGGTGACCGACGACCTCATCGAGTACCACCGACTGCCGGCCGCCGGCGGCGTCGGCATGACCACGGTCGCCTATTGCGCGGTCTCCCAGGGTGGCCGCACCGAAGGCAACGGGATCTGGATGCGCCCGGAGGCCGTGCCCGGGTTCCGCCGGCTCACCGAAGCCATCCACGCCGAGGGCGCCGCGGTGAGCGCACAGATCGGCCACGCCGGACCGGTGGCCAATGCCCGCTCTAACAAAGCCACCGCCCTGGCCCCGGTGCGGTTCTTCAACCCGATCGGCATGCGGTTCGCCAAGAAGGCCACCCGTGACGACATCGACAACGTCATCGCCGCACACGCCACTGCCGCCCGCCTGGCCGTCGAGGCGGGATTCGACGCCGTCGAAATCCATTTGGGCCACAACTATCTGGCGAGCTCGTTCTTAAGCCCGCTGATCAACCGTCGCAACGACGAGTTCGGTGGCTCGCTGGAGAACCGCGCCAAGGTCGCCCGCGGGATGGTGCTGGCCGTTCGCCGCGCCGTCGAGAAAGACGGGGCTCAGATCGCGGTGACCGCCAAGCTCAACATGGCCGATGGTGTCCGCGGCGGTATCAGCACCGACGAGTCGCTGATCACCGCGAAATGGCTGCAGGATGACGGCGGGCTGGACGCGATCGAACTCACCGCGGGTAGCTCGCTGGTCAATCCGATGTATTTGTTCCGCGGCGACGCTCCGCTCAAGGAATTCGCAGCCGCCTTCAAACCGCCGCTGCGCTGGGGCATGCGGATGACGGGCAAGAGGTTCCTCCGCGAGTACCCCTACCGTGAGGCCTATCTGTTACGGGAGGCCAAGCTGTTCCGCGCCGAACTGTCGATGCCGCTGATTCTGTTGGGCGGCATTACCAATCGGGAAACGATGGACCTGGCCATGGCGGAGGGATTCGACTTCGTCGCGATGGGCCGGGCTCTGCTGGCCGAGCCCGATCTGATCAACCGGATCGCCGCCGACGGGGCCGCGCACACCGTGCATTCGGCGTGTACGCACTGCAACCGATGCATGCCAACCATCTACAGTCGCACCCGCTGCGTCGTCACCGGCGCCCCCGACCGCCCGCCGACGATGCAGGCCGGGACGGCCTGAGGAGGAGGCGGGCAATCAGCTCCGGCCCGCCGACGATGCAGGCCGGGACGGCCTAAGGGTTCGTGTCGCTCGGAGCCAATTGTGCGGCAGCCGATACAGTCGGTGCAGTGAGCCAAGCAGCTAAGGTTGGGGCGATGAGTCAAGCAGCACCGCCCGTGCTGACCGTCCGATACGACGGATCTCAACGCACCTTCGCCGCAGGTCATGACGTGGTAGTCGGGCGCGATCTGCGCGCCGACATGCGCATCACTCATCCACTCATCTCGCGTGCGCATCTGCTGCTGCGCTTCGAGCAGGGGCGTTGGCTCGCCATCGACAACGGTTCGTTGAACGGAACCTACGTCAACGGGCGTCGGGTGCCGGTGGTCGACATCCACGACGGCCAGATCGTCAACATCGGCAATCCCGACGGGCCGAAGCTTGCTTTCGAGGTCGGTCACCACGTCGGGCCTGCCGGCCGGCCGCCGCAAACCGCGTCAATGCCCATCGTCCAACCGTCAGCCGGCGTCCGGTCGGCTCCCCCGCAGCCGGCACGCCCGGCGGGCGCGCCCCGGCCCCAGGGAGCCGGACCACCGCGGCCCCATCCGGGCGGCCCCCCGGCACCACCACAGCCGATGTACCAGGGCGCCGGAGGTCAGCGGCCACCGGGCTATCCGTCCAGCTCGCCGCACCGACCACCGCCGCCGAACCGGCAAATCCCGAGCCAGCTGAGCGGTGCCAGTTCAGCGCCGCCGAAGCTGCTGCCGAAACCTCAGCTGGCCCGGGCGACCAGCAAGCCCGAGACGGGCAACCTCGCCACCAAGATGATCCAGGCGATTCTCCCCGGCTCCGGCACACCGGAGAAGCCGCCGGGATCTGCCACCATCGGTCGCGCCAACGACAACGACATCGTCATCCAGGATGTGCTCGCGTCGCGCCACCACGCGTTCTTGGTTCAGTCCCCGCTCGGCACCGAAATCCGCGACGCCCACAGCGTCAACGGCACGTTCGTCAACGGCGTGCGCGTCGGTTCGGCGGTGCTGAACGAAGGCGACGTGATCACGATCGGCAACGTCGACCTAGTTTTCACCGGCGGCATCCTGATCCGCCGCACCGAAGCCGCCACCCGCACCGGCGGGCTGGAGGTCAACGGCGTTCACTTCAAGATCGACGGCAAGGAACTGCTGGACAACATCTCTCTGACTGCCCGGCCGGGCACGCTCACCGCGATCATCGGGGGGTCCGGCGCGGGCAAGACCACACTGTCGCGGCTGATCGCCGGGTACACCCGCCCCAGCGCCGGTTCGGTCACCTTCGAGGGTCACAACATCCACGCCGAGTACGCGACCATGCGCAGCAGGATCGGGATGGTCCCCCAGGACGATGTGGTGCACCGCCAACTGACGGTGAACCAGGCCCTCGGCTACGCCGCCGAGCTGCGGCTACCGCCCGACACCAGCAAGCAAGAGCGCGCCCAGGTGGTCGCGCAGGTGCTCGAGGAACTCGACCTGACCAAACACGCCGACACCCGGGTGGACAAACTCTCCGGTGGCCAGCGTAAACGCGCGTCGGTGGCCCTGGAGCTACTCACCCAGCCGTCGCTGCTGCTCCTCGACGAGCCGACGTCCGGTCTGGACCCGGCGCTGGACCGTCAAGTCATGCTGATGTTGCGGCAGCTCGCCGACGCCGGCCGTGTGGTGCTGGTGGTCACGCACTCGGTGTCCTATCTCGACGTCTGCGACCAGATCCTGCTCATCGCACCCGGCGGCAAGACCGCGTTCAACGGGCCGCCCAGCCAGGTCGGTGCGGCGTTGGGTACCACCAACTGGGCGGACATCTTCGCCAACGTGGGCGCCGAGCCGGACGAAGCCAACCGGCGCTTCATGGAGCGCGACGGCAGAAGATATTCCGAAGCAAGACCGGCTCCGGAAAGCCCGGCAGACTTGGGCGAACCGGTACACACCGACCTGGTCCGCCAGTTCTCCACGATTGCGCGCCGTCAGGTCCGACTCGTCATCTCCGATCGCGGCTACTCGGTGTTCCTTGCGATACTGCCGTTCCTGATCGGTGCGCTGTCGCTGACCGTGAAAGGCCCCAAACCGGGGCTCGGCCCCGCCGACCCGCTCGGCCTCGCGCCAACCCAGCCGCAGTACATCATGGTGCTGCTCAACATCGGCGCCGTCTTCATGGGTACGGCATTGACCATCCGCGACCTGATCGGCGAGCGTCCGATCTTCCGAAGAGAACAGGCGGTTGGCCTGTCCACCACGGCCTACCTGCTGGCGAAGGTCTTTATCTTCTTTGTTTTCGCGACCGCCCAGGCGGCGATCGCGACGTTCATCGTCAGGCTCGGAAAGGGTGCGCCCACAGCGCATCCCCCGTTCTTCGACAGCTCGACATTCTCTCTGTTCGTCACCGTCGCCGGCACCTGCGTCGCCTCGGCGATCCTGGGCCTGATGTTGTCGGCGGTGGCGCAGTCCAACGAACAGATCATGCCGCTGCTGGTGGTGTCGATCATGTCGCAGCTGGTGCTCGCCGGCGGAATGATCCCGGTGACCGGCCGGGCGGGGCTTAATCAGCTGTCCTGGGTGACGCCCGGACGGTGGGGTTACGCCGCGGGAGCGTCGTCGATCGACTTCCCGGACCTGGTCAAGGTCAAGCAAATTCCGACCAACGACCCGATCTGGCAGCACTCGAAGCACATATACCTCTTCGACATGGCGATGCTCGCGGCTCTGTCGCTGTTTTACGCCGGCTACGTACGCTGGAACATCCGCCTCAAGCGCTGAGCGCCAACAGCATTCAGCCGCCGGCGGGCGTCAGGTTCGCCAGGGCGTATTCGCTGACCGCGATCAGCGCATCGGTCGCCGATCTACGGTCGCGGGCATCGATGTTGATCACCGGGACGTGTTCGGCCAGGGTCAGCGCCTTACGCACCTCGGCGACGGGATACCTCGGCGCGCCATCGAATTCGTTGACCGCGATAAGGAATGGCAGCTGGCGGTGTTCGAAGAAGTCGACCGCGGCGAAGCTGTCCTGCAGGCGCCGGATGTCCACCAGGACGACCGCGCCGATCGCGCCGCGTACCAGGTCATCCCACATGAACCAGAATCGGCGCTGCCCCGGAGTGCCGAACAGGTAGAGCACCAGATCCTCGTCCAACGTGATACGGCCGAAGTCCATCGCTACCGTGGTGGTCCGTTTATCCGGCGTGGCCTCCACCATGTCGACGCCGGCCGACGCGTCGGTGACCATCGCCTCGGTTCGCAGTGGCATGATCTCCGAAACCGCGCCGACGAACGTCGTCTTACCGGCGCCGAACCCTCCCGCGATGACGATCTTCGTCGACGCGGTATTTCGCGGGTTGGGATGCGGTTGGGCCTCTCCCTCAGAGGGCTCGTAGGCCACGGAGCGTCCTTCCTATCAGTTCGCGGCGTTCATCGCGGGTCGAGCGTTCGGTCAACGTCTGGTTCACCCGAAGGTAACCCGAAGTCACCAGATCGCCGACCAACACGCGCGTGACACCGAGTGGTAAATCCAACCGAGCGGAGATCTCGGCCACGGATGGGCTCTTGACACACAGTTGGACGATCCTGCCTCGCACGTCGTTGGGTGGCCACCGGTGATACAGCGCCGACTGCAGCGTCTGCACCGGCGCTTCCAGCGGCAGCTCGACGCTCGCCTTGGTCCGTCCGGCCGTCAGGGTGTACGGACGGACCAGGCTCGCCTCAGCTGCGGGTGGCTGAGCCCCCAGTGGCCCCTCTGACTCGCGACTGTCCATCGCGGCTCACGAGTGTGTAGGAGCACGTCGCGTCGACTGGACGACGTTCCCCACCCGTTCGACAAGGACGGCCATTTCGTAGCCAATCTGACCGATGTCACACGACGTCGCAGCCAGCGTTGCCAGATGCGAGCCGTCACCGACCCGCATCAACAACAGGTAGCCGTTTTCCATCTCGACCACAGACTGCAGCACCTCGCCGCCGTCAAACAACTGCGCGGCGCCGGTGGCCAAGCTCGCCAGCCCCGACGACACCGCGGCAAGCTGGTCCGCCCGCTCCCGCGGCAGGTGCTCGCTGGCCGCGATCAGCAGCCCGTCGACGGATACCAGCACAGCGTGCGTCACCCCGGGAACCTCGCGGGCGAAGCTCGACACCAGCCAATCCATGGAGTTGTCCGAGCGGGCTGAATCGTAGGCATCGAAAGCAGAAGTCATTCGTGATCGGATCCTTGATCTGTGTCGCGGGCATGCGATCGTCCTGCACGAACGCCGCCGAAATGGCTACTCATCGAGGCGCGGATCGCCTCTGGGTCCCGCACCGCTGCCTCGTGTGCGGGCTTGCGTCTGGAATGGAATCCTCCGTTCGGTGCCGCTCCGTTGTCCTCGTCGGCCCGGTGGTGTGCGACGCCCGCGATGCCGTTCTGATCGGGCCCGGCGCCACCCGGCACCAGCCGGGCGCCGGGGTCACGCACCGGCAGGCCATGGTCGGTGTGGGCCTGCACGGGCACGTTGTCGACCTCGGCGGCCGCCGACCAACCGTGGTCCCAAACCGACTTCCAATCGAGGTCGGCGCTGCGTGCCAGATCGTGCGGGTCGACCAGCCATTCCGAGAGCATCCGCTGGTAAATCAGATCCGTCTCCCGCGAATGCCCCGACGGCGCGGCGGCTTCGGCGGGCCAGGGCTCGTCGACCTCCCGCACATCGAACTCTGCTGCCGGCTCCGGCGCGATCGGCTCGGCTTTGGGATGCTGCTGCCGGGCGAATCGAACCCGCGAGCCGAAGAACGACGACGTATTTGAAACGGGTTGCGCCGCAGGGAGTTCCGCAGTCTGCTCGACTGCTTCTTCTGGCCGGCGCAGGGCTGGCTCGTGCTGCAACGGCCGATCCGGCGGGTCAGCCGGGACACCGGTGATGCCGCTGGATCCCGGCCTGCGGCGCGGCAGCAAGGTGATCGGTGATTCGGTCGAATGGGAGCCGTTGCGCTCTGTAGCGTCGGCCAGCGCAGCAAGGTCTACCGAGTCGCCGTAATCCGCGGCAACGGCCGGCTGGTCGGTGGCTGCCGACGCGGCGGGGTGTGCCGCCGCGGTCCGGCGCGGCGCAACGTCGCCACCGTCTGCGCCGGTCAGCACCGTCGATGGCAGGTACACCTCGGCCGTGGTACCCGATCGCGCCTGCTCGATCGACGAACCGCGCAGCCGCACCCGGATACTGTGCCGGTTGGCCAGCCGGCCCACCACGAAAAGACCCATGTGGCGGGCACTGTCGGGAGTGACTTCTCCACCGGCCCGCAGTCGCATGTTGGCGATGCGCCGGTCGCCGTCGGTCATGCCCAACCCGGCGTCGACGATCTCGAGCAGAACCGCGCCGTCGCTGCGCCGTGAGGCGGAAACCCGGACTGGCGACGCGGGCGGTGAGTAGCGCAACCCGTTGTCGATCAACTCGGCGAGGAGATGAACGATATCGCCGGAGGCTACGCCGGTGATCGTGCAGTCGGGCACCATCGACGTTTCCACTCGCCGGTAGTCCTCAACCTCGGAGGTGGCGGCATTGATCGCCGACGACAACGGCACCGGTCCGCGTTGCTCTCCCCGCAAGCTCTGCGCGCTCGCCAGCACCAGCAGGTTGGCACCGTTGCGGCGCATCCGGGCGGCCAGGTGGTCCAGGCGGAACAGACTGTCGAGCCGATCGGGATCCTCCTCGTTGCGCTCCAGCCGGTCGATGAGCGAAAGCTGCTGGTCGACCAGTGAACGGTTGCGCCGTGACATGGTCTCGAACATGTCGTTGACCAACACCCGCAGTCGGGCCTCGTCACCGGCCAAGAGCAACGCCTGGGTGTGCAATTCGTCGACCGCGTGCGCGACCTGGCCGATTTCTTCGGTGGTGTGGATCGGCAGCGGCTCGGGCGGCGGTTCGTCGCCGGCCCGGGCGCGGGTGATCTCGCGCTCGAGGTCTTCGTGGGCGACCTTCAGAGCGCTGTCGCGCAGCACGCGCAGCGGCTGGATCAGCGAGCGGGCCACCACCAGCACGATCGCGAGTGCGGCGATGATGGCCCCCAGCACGACGACGGTGTCGCGGATCGCGGCATCGCGCCGATCGCGGGCCTGGTCCTCCACGGATTTCGTCACCAATGCGCTGGTGTCTTTGATCACCTGGGCGGCGATCGCGTCGGTGGTCTGCACCGAGTGGAGCAGTGCCGGGTTGTTGACAAGCAGAGTGGCCGGATCGGACATGATCGCCATCCGGGTCACCATCTGCTGTTGCAGCGTCTTGGCTTCCGCTGAGCCGACACCAAGCACCTCAGCCATCCCGAACAGCGTCGACGGCTCGGTGCCGGCCAGAGTGATCATCGACGTGCGCAGCTCGGGTTCGGGCAGGTCGGCGCCCCGGGTGATCAGCAGCTGCTGCATCATCATCTGGCCGCGGGCCCCGATCGCGCGGCTCAGTCCCTGCGCCGCGGCGCGGATCTTCACGTCGTCGACGCGTACCGATCCGTCCACCGCGTTCTCGGCGGTCAGCAAGATGGGAGCGTAGGTGGTCACCCGCTGCCGCAAACCGATGTTGTTCGACGCGACGCTGTCCAGCAACGCCTGCCCACCGTTGAGCATGGCGTTGACCCCTGCTCCGACATCGGCGGCAACGTCTGTTTCCGCCAGCCGGGCCTGCAGCTCGTGTTTGCGGGCGTCGTAATTCTTCTTCACACCCTCGACGTCGCCCCCGGTAGAGGTCGCCAGCAATGCGACATCAAGCGCCGACATGTATTTGGTAATGGCCGGAACCACCTCGACGCGATCGGCAGCTAAGCGGAGGTCGTGCGCATCGGTCAGCGCGCCCGCGATACGGAATCCCCCGAAAACCATCGCCAGCACCAAAGGCACCACCACAATGGCTACGACTTTCCACCGCACCGGCCAATTGCGTAGCGACCATGAGGCCGGCCGTTTCACCGTTGAGGACTCGGCGCCGTTGCCGTCTGCGGTGTCACTTTTGGTCGGCAGAATCGCCCGCCTGGCGCGGGCAAGCATGGTCACCGGACGACGTCCGTGCTGGTGACCGCTCCGCTGATATGCAGTGTTGGCGCGTCGTTCATGAGACTTCCTGCTGATTACACCCACAGTGACGGGCGGGTGATATACGCCTGGCAATTCTGCGAGTATGCCAGCCTGCGGCTGTGGAAACCACAATTCTTACTGAACAGACAGAGTCAGCCGACTTCCGCCAGACACCGCAAAGGATAGCCGAGCAAATTCTCTAACGACAGCTGTCATGATCGACAGATGTTCCGGCTGCTGTTCTACTCGCCGCGTATCGCGCCCAATACGGGCAATGCAATCCGGACTGCGGCGGCCACCGGCGCCGAACTGCATCTCGTCGAGCCGCTCGGCTTCGACCTGTCCGAACCCAAGCTGCGCCGAGCCGGGCTCGACTATCACGACCTGGCGTCGGTCACCGTGCACTCGTCACTGGATGCCGCCTGGAAGGTGCTGTCACCGCAGCGGGTGTTCGCCTTTACCGCGCATGCGACGTCGTTGTTCACCGACGTGCGCTATCAGGCCGGCGACGTGTTGATGTTCGGCCCCGAGCCCACCGGCCTGGACGCGACCACCCTGGCCGACGTTCACATCACCGACCGCATCCGCATCCCCATGCTGGCCGGACGGCGCTCACTCAACTTGGCCAACGCCGCCGCGGTCGCCGTGTACGAGGCGTGGCGCCAGCACGGGTTCGCCGGGGCGGTCTGATTACCAGCTGTCCCAGTGCGTGAGGCTCTCGGCGGGCAACCGCTTGGCCGGCCGGAAATCGGTGCCTTTGGTGTAGGCGATCGGAAACAGCCCACCCTGGCTGTACTGCTCGTACGGAATGCCCAGCACCTCGGCCGCCTTTTTCTCGCCGTCGCGAACCAGGTGCAGCGTCGTCCAGCAGGAGCCCAGGCCGCGGGAGCGCAGCGCGAGACAGAAACTCCAGACCGCCGGGAACAGCGACGCCCAGAACGAGGCACCGCCCAGCGGCGACGAGTCCTCCCGGCCCTCGATGCAGGGGATCAGCAGAACCGGTGCCTCATGCATGTGCTCGGCGAGGTAGGTCGCGGAATCCCTGACCGCACCCATTCGCTCCCCGCGGGTGTCGCCATCGGGGTATTCGGCTGACGGCGAGCTGAGGTACCTCCGACCATTGGCCAGGTAAATCTCACCGATAGCCTTTTTCTTGTCGGGGTCCTCCACGAACACCCACTGCCACCCCTGCGAGTTGGAACCGGTGGGCGCCTGCAGCGCCAATTCGAGGCATTCCATCAGCACGTCGCGGGATACCGGCTTGTCGAAATCGAGGCGCTTGCGGACCGAGCGAGTGGTGGTGAGGACTTCGTCAAAAGAAAGGTTCAGGGTCATGCCTGGAGACTACATTTGGCCGCCGAACGTGAACCTGTGGCGACTTTTTGGCACTTTCTTCAGGGTGAGCTTGGCCAACCGCTCCGCCACGACGGTGACTGCGCCACTGGCGTTTTGGACCTGACCACGGATCAATAACTAGGCGGCGCTCAACGCCCGCGCGGGATCCTTGTCCCGTCCACCTACCGCTGAGCTGTGACGGGCAGCGAGCGGTCGAGAGCTCTCCCCGATTGTGCCACCAAGGGCGCGCAGAACCAGACCGCGACTCCGACGAGAGCGATGCTGGTGAGAGCGGCAAGGTGGATGATCGCGTCGCTCCACGTGCTGCTCATTGCCATGTACATCGGCCACGACACGGCCACGACTGCGCCGATCGACGTCATGATGACCAGCGGAATCAGGAGCAGCGACCGTGCCCCGTGCAATCGGTCTTGGACTCGGGCGATGGCCACCGCGGGGACGAACGTGAGCATGGCACTGGCGAAGGCATACCAAATCGGCATCCAACCAAACGGCTGCAGTGACTGGCGACCGTAGTAGTGCCACAGTCCGGTCGCCATCCACGGTACTTCGAATGCCAGCACTCCCAACACAATCGAGAGGGCCGCAATCCAGACACC
The DNA here is from genome assembly GCF_035570115.1 of Mycobacterium sp. Classification (GTDB taxonomy): domain Bacteria; phylum Actinomycetota; class Actinomycetes; order Mycobacteriales; family Mycobacteriaceae; genus Mycobacterium. Next base: position 25,533 of record NZ_DATMLH010000240.1, on the reverse strand, counting down.
TCTTACGGTCAGTTTGCGGTCGTGAAAAAGGGGCACCAGGACCAGTAACACCAGCCCGAAGTAGGGGAAGTACGCACCGATCGCATAAAACGGCACGCCAAGTCCTTGGGACGTCCACGCCACGTGTGCACCCGCCTGGGAATGGGTGGCGTGCGACAGGTGGGCCAGCGTCGCCTCATTCACCACAGTGCCGCCACCGGCGATCGTGTACAGCAGCGGCTGCCAGCTTTTCCGCCGCCGCGAAATCCAGCTCGCCACGAGGACCGTCGCAAGTGCGGCCACCGTGAAGGTGATCTCGGCCACGGTCTGCCAGCCTTGCGGCATGGCGAACTGTTGTGGCTCCATGTAGTTCGGTACGCCATGCGGGATGCCGTCGAAATGGGTCATCGTTGAAGCTCACTCATCGTCACGGCGGAGGGTGTGAATGAAGTCATTCCACTGCCCTTCCTGGGGTCAACACCTCCGACTCGGCGCCGGCAGTTGTCGGTGCGGCGCGGCTCACGTGATGTCCCTTTCTTTGAAATGCGTTGTTAAGCTGATGTTCTCGCCGCCAGTCGCTAGGTTGCCGCGCCGGTGGGGACGACTGTCTTCTCGGCACCGCCGAGCCGGGGCTCGTACTTGGGGTATTTGCTCATCACCCACAGGTTGAAAGCTGCCCACCCAATCGTCGCCGCACCCATCAGAATGAACGGCGGTGTCCGGAAGTAGGGGTCCAAGAACGCCCAGGCACCGAACATCCCGATCGGGTTCAGCAGCAGGCACCAGTTCATCAGCATCGTCTGGCCCCGCATCGAACCCCGCCCGCACAGGAGAACGGTCGAAAACACCGGTGGCATCCAGGCGGTCACCGCGAACGCGATCAGGAACAGCGGGTCGTCGATGATGCTCTTGACGGTCAGCCACATCGCGGTAATACCGAGCAGCGCCCCGACGATGGCGGCACCGAATTGACGTTGGCTGAGCTTGGGCATCAGCTCCTGACGCCCGTAGCGGTACACCTGGAAACAGAGTGCGAATTCGATCGCCGAGGTGAAGATGAGCGCCACCGCCCAGCATTCCAACCACCAGTGGTGGTAGGTGCCGAACCAGCTGTTCCAATAGGCTACGAAGGTCGCGTCATGGATCGCAAAGAAGCCGACGGCGGCCAGCGGCGCCGGATAAGCGCTGTGCGCCTTCGCAGTCCGGAACGCCGAAACCAGGTACACGAACGTGGCGCCAAGACACAGAGTCATCAAGGCCATCACTGGAACGGTGCGGGTGTCTACTGAGTTCAGCACGGTCTGCGGGTCGTAGCTGGCGAGCAGGACGATCACGAGGTAGCTCCTTCATGCGGACACGCTTCAGAAACGTTGCCGCCAGAATGTTCCGACCACGGAGACGCCATTCGCCCACTTGTGGGCAGCGTTCACGATCTCTATTGATTGTAATCACTATCAATGTAGATCGGCTCGCGCGTCACGTGCAAGGGGGTCTCCGCATTATCCTGGGCATGTGGAAACCGGTGCCACCCCCGCCCAAGCGAAGCGGCGCAAGCGCTCCACCGAACAGGTGCGTCATCAGATCCTCACCGCGGCTGAAGAGCTGTTCTCGACTCGCGGCTACGCGGGAACGACGACAAAGGAGATCGCCCGCGCCGCCGAGACGACGGAAGCAGCGATCTTCCGTGCGTTCACTTCCAAAGAGGAGTTGTTCAACGCCGCCGTGCTGGCACCACTGGAGGAGTTCATGGCGCTCTACGCGCAGGACTGGCTTCCGGAACCGAGGCGGCATGGCACGCCTCAGGAAGCATTGCGGCAGTTCGCCCAGGAGCTCTACACCGTCGTGATCGATCACCGGCGGCTCTTTGCTTCCCTCGTCGCGAACGGCCTGGTCGGCAAGGATGCTCAGCCGGTGTTGGCACGCCTGGAGAAGGTCAGTGACGGTGTCAAGTACGAGCATGGATTGCAATGGGACACCCCAATTGCGGCCCGCGCGATGCTCTGCATGGTCATCAGCATGGCCATGTTCGAGGACGAGCTGTATGCATCCGGCAGACGCCCCAGCCGCAAAAGGATCATCGACGAACTTACCCGCATCCTCATTGGAGCAGCGGGTTTGTTGCCCGCCGGCGGGAAAGTCGGCCGGCGCAAATTGGCGTCGACCACGGACCGATCTACCGCCAAACCTGTTCACCGGAAACGAATTGTGTCATCGAGCGGCGATCTACGGAGCCACACGACAGGTGGCACTTCAAAACGGGGCACGCCTTGACCCGTTCCTGTTGTGTGGGTTACGTTGATAGTGTTTACTACCAATACTTGACCCCGGCCGCCAGCCCCTCCAGCGCAGCGCTGCCGGTCGCCAACGCCGCGTTATGGACTAGGTGAGGCGTCATCGTCGGCGAGGAGGAATCTGATGATCCCCCGCATTAACAGGGTCGGGGCATGGTGCGGCTTGGCCTTCCTCGTGATGTATCTGCTTGGCCTGTGGGTGTTCTCGGGCTTTGTGCCGGCGCATAACCCCGCGGCGAGCGCCGAGCAGATCGCAGCGATTTATCGTCGCAACACCACCGGAATCAAACTCGGAATGGTGTTCATCATGTTCGCGGCGGCGTTCTACCTGCCATGGGTGGTCACCTGGTCGGCGATGATCCGCGACATGGAGGGCGAATCGCGTTTCCTGAGCACGTGTCAACTCATCGGCGGCCTGGCCAGCAGCATGTTCTTCGTCCTGCCGGCCCTGTTCTGGCAAGTGGCTGCCTACCGAGCCGAGCGTGGAGCCGGAGATGTCCTGATGCTCAACGACATCGGCTGGATACTCACCGTGACCCCAGTGCCGCCATTCCTCGTCCAGTTCCTACCGTTTGCCGCAGCAATCTTGATGGACAGACGCAGAGCGGTCCTGCTGCCCCGCTGGTTGGGCTACGCAAGCTTGTGGGCGTGCCTGCTGTTCAGCCCCGCAGTCGCGGCCTACTTCTTCAAGTCCGGTCCGCTCGCGTGGAATGGACTCTTCTCGTTCTGGATTCCGCTGAGCACGTTCGTCGTCTGGGAGCTGGTCATCATCTGGCAAGCCTTCCGCGTCACCGGGGCTCCGCGGTCATCAGACGAGCGTGGTGGAGATACTTTTCGGCTGACGCACGAGGGACCCCTCTGGACGCCACGCGCATCGACTCATCAGACACCCGAACGCGTCCAGCCAGGACCGAACGCCGTCTAACTGGCGTACCGGCGCCCAACCGTAAAGGGGCTGGGGCCACACCAGTACCGCAAGTCAAGCGCCGTTACCGAACTGATCGACTACGAATGTCGACGGTGTATCGCGTCGCAAATTTCACTCTCGCCGTAGTTTCACGTTCGGCGAGCAGGTTCACCGAAAATCGCGAGACTTCGATCCGACCTTCAGGGTGAGCGTGGCCAACCGCTCCGCCACGACGGTGACTGCGCCACTGGCGTTTTGGACCTGACCACGGATCAGCAGTGCCGACGCCGTCTGCGCCAGCTTGCGGTGCCGGGCCCATACCCCCGGTGTACACAGCACATTGACCATCCCGGTTTCGTCCTCGAGGTTGATAAACGTCACCCCCTGGGCGGTCCCCGGCCGCTGCCGATGGGTGACCGCCCCGGCGATCAGTACCCGGTCGCCGTCGGGCACCGACAGCAGGGCGTCGGCGGGCAGCACACCCATCTCATCGAGATCCGATCGCAGGAACTGGGTCGGATAGCTGTCCGGGGAGATGCCGGTGGCCCACACGTCGGCGGCGGCCAATTCCAGCTCGCTCATCCCCGGTAATGCCGGAATGTGCGACGACGAGCCCACCCCTGGTAAGCGGTCTGGCCGTTGGGCGGCGGCCGCTCCGGCCGCCCACAGCGCCTCGCGCCGCGATATCCCGAAGCAGCTCAGCGCTCCCGCGGTGGCCAGTGCTTCGGTCTGCGGCACGGAGAGCTGGACCCGGGAGGTCAAATCCAGCAGCGAAGCAAAGGGGCCGTGGGCCTTCCGTTCCTCAACCATTTTTTCGGCCAGGTCATCTCCGATATGGCGGACACCGCCCAGCCCCAACCGCACTTCCATACCGGCGTTCTCCAGAGTGGCGTGCGCCAAGCTGGCGGCAACACACGGGCCGTGCACCGTCACCCCGTGCCTGCGGGCGTCGGCCACCAGCGACTGCGGCGAGTAGAAACCCATCGGCTGTGCGCGCAGCAGCGCAGCGCAGAACGCCGCCGGGTGATGCAGCTTGAACCACGATGAGTAGAACACCAGTGACGCGAAGCTCAGCGAGTGGCTTTCCGGAAAACCGAAATTCGCGAAAGCTTCCAATTTTTCGTAGACCCGGTCGATCACCTCGTCGGCGGCGCCGTGTATCCGCCGCATGCCGTCGTAAAACCGGCCGCGCAGCCGTCGCATGCGTTCCGCCGACCGCTTGGACCCCATGGCGCGCCGCAGCTGATCGGCCTCAGCGGCGGAAAAGCCCGCGCAGTCCACCGCGAGCTGCATCAACTGTTCCTGAAACAGCGGTACTCCCAAGGTTTTTCGTAATGCCCGCTCCATCGACGGATGGTCGTAGACGACCGGGTCGACGCCGTTGCGTCGCCGGATGTACGGGTGTACCGAGCCGCCCTGGATGGGGCCGGGACGGATCAACGCGACCTCGACCACCAGGTCGTAAAACACCCTCGGTCGCAGCCGCGGCAGGGTGGCCATCTGCGCGCGCGACTCCACCTGGAACACCCCGACGGAATCGGCACGAGACAACATTTCGTACACCGCGGATTCGGACAGGTCCAATTTGGCCAGGTCGACCTGGATTCCTTTGTGCTCGGCCAGCAGGTCGATCGCGTAGTGCAATGCCGAGAGCATGCCCAGCCCGAGCAGGTCGAATTTCACCAAACCGATTGCCGCGCAGTCATCCTTGTCCCATTGCAGTACGCTGCGGTCCTCCATGCGCGCCCATTCCACCGGGCAGACGTCGGCGATCGGGCGGTCGCAGATCACCATACCGCCGGAATGGATGCCCATGTGCCGCGGCAGATTCTGGATCTGGGTGGCCAAGTCGATCACCTGCTCGGGTATGTCGTCGATATCCGACGGCCGCGCGTTCCAGTGCGCGATCTGCTTGCTCCACGCGTCCTGTTGCCCCTGCGAGAAACCCAGGGCACGGGCCATGTCGCGGACCGCGATTCGCCCGCGGTAGGTGATCACATTGGCGACCTGAGCGGCGTAGTCACGGCCGTATTTGTCATAGACGTACTGGATGACCTTTTCGCGCTGATCCGATTCGATGTCGATGTCGATGTCGGGTGGTCCGTCGCGGACCGGCGACAAGAAACGCTCGAACAACAATTCGTTGGAAATCGGATCGACCGCGGTGACACCGAGGGCATAACAGACCGCCGAGTTGGCCGCCGATCCCCTGCCCTGACACAGAATGTTGTTCTCCCGACAGAATCGGGTGATGTCGTACACCACCAGGAAATAGCCCGGAAACGTCAGTTGCGCAATGATTCCCAACTCGCGCTCGATCTGGGCATACGCTTGCCGTGCCTGCGCCCGCGGCCCGTAGCGCCGCTCCGCCCCCGCCATCGCCAGCTCGCGCAGCCAGCTGTCCTCGGTATGGCCGGGCGGGACGTCGAACGGCGGCAACTGCGGGGCGATGAGCGCCAGGCCGAAGGCGCACTGCTCGCCGAGTTCGGCCGCGGCGGTCACCACATCGGGCCGCTGCGCGAACAGCCGCGCCATCTCCTCACCCGACCGCAGATGGGAGCCGCCCAACGGGGCCAGCCAGCCGGCCGCCTCGTCCAGCGACTGCCTGGCCCGTATCGCACCCATGGCCATTGCCAGTCGGCGACGCGACGGCGTAGCGAAATGGGCGCCGGTGGTGGCAACACAAGGGAGGCCGAATCGCATGGCTAATTCGGTTAATTCGGCATTGATTTCGTCGTCGAGCGGGTGGCCGTGGTGGGTCAGCTCAACGCTGACCCGGCCTGTGCCGAAACGGTCAACCAGGTCGGCCAACGCCGCCACGGCCGCATCCGGGCCGCCGGCTGCCAGCGCAGAGCGGACATGACCTTTTCGGCAACCGGTCAAGATATGCCAGTGGCCACCCGCCGCGTCGGCGAGCGCATCGAAATCGAAACGCAGCTTGCCTTTCTCGCCACCGGCCAGATGGGCCGCGGCCAGCTGCCGTGACAATCGTCGATAGCCTTCCGGACCGCGAGCCAGCACCAGCAGATGCGGGCCCGCCGGATCAGGCTCGTCGGTCCGAGCGCCGGGTCCAAGCGACAGTTCGGCGCCGAATACGGTATGCACGTCCAATTCCGCGGCCGCTTCCGCAAACCGCACCGCCCCGTAGAGGCCGTTGTGGTCGGTCAGCGCGATGGCGCGCAGATCCAGCCGCACCGCCTCTTCGATCAGCTCTTCCGGTGTGCTGGCCCCGTCGAGGAAGCTGAACGCCGAATGCGTGTGCAACTCCGCATACGCAACGGACGAGCGAACCGTCCGGTTATCGTCTGGCGGCTGGTAGCTGACCCGCTTGCGCGACAGTGGGACGTCATCGGCCGGCCCCCACACCGATGGCGTGCCGGAACGGCGCGGCTTTCCGGCGAGCACCCGCTCTATCTCCGCCCAGCCCGGCGGCCCGTTGCTGAAACCCACGCGCCCGAGTCTATCGAATATATGTTCGATACGCTAACGCATGTCAGCTGTTACCGAAGGGGTCGGTCATGCCGTTAACCCTTCTTGTCGAGGGCGTCGAAAGAGTCCATGAGTAGGGATTTCGCGGCACGCCACCGCCGGTCGACCGTGGCCTCCAGTCCCGGCAGCCGACGCAGCGCCAGACCGCGCGCGGTGGCCGTTGCGACATCGATCAGCGTGCGCCCAGAGTCGGTGTTCGCGAGGGTGGGCAGCACTTCGGCGATGAGCTGCGCGAGCTGGCGATCCAGGTCCCGACCGAGGTTTTCGATCGGCTGCCGCAGTTCGAGATCAGTGCGGGCGGCGGCCCAGAGGTCAGCCGCGGTCTGGAATGCGGGACCGGTGTGGATGTCCCACATTCGATCCAGCAGCGACTGCATGCGGCGACGCTCGTCGCGCTGACTGGTACGAATCTGCTCCCGGGACTGCTCAGCCAATCGCTGCGACAGCTGCCCGACGGCCTGTACGACCATGTCCACCCGTCCATCGAAGTAATGCTGTTGCGCCCCTTGAGAGACCCCGGCCCGTTCGGCAACCCCGCGCGTCGTCACCGCTGCGTACCCCTCGTCGATCAGGCAGTCGACCGCGGCGTCCAGCAACGCTGTACGCGTCGATTCCCTGCGCTCGGCTTGGGTCCGACGTTGGACCGGGGCGAATCGGTTCATGTATCAACGATAACATCTATACAAGTCAGTCGACTGAAATGTTTTCGAGGTAGATCGCCTTGTCGATGGTTGAGAAAAATTCTCAGAAATTCTCAGACTGAACTACGTTGCCACACAATCGACTCCAGTTGTTTACACGATTTAATCTTGCCGCCACCTCCTGCTGGGGACGGCCGACGATACTCGACGAAGTCCCTGGGGTGAACGGCGGTGACGATTCGTGGAGCGACTCAACGCGCTCGATGCAGGCTTTCTCATGGCGGAAGATTCGGACCGGAACGTCAGCCTGGCGATCGGCGGAGTCGCGATCATCGACGGTTCCGCCCCCGATTACGGCGAGTTCAAGGACGTTCTGGCAGAACGCATCCGGGCAATACCGCGCTGCACTCAGATGTTGCGTACCCAACTTTTCGATGTTGGTGCTCCACAGTGGGTCGACGATCCGGGATTCGACCTCAGCCGTCACGTGCGCCGGGTGGCACTTCCACGGCCCGGCGATGACGCCGAACTGTACCGCGTCGTTGCCGACGTGCTGGAGCGCCGTCTGGACCGAGACCGCCCGCTGTGGGAATGCTGGGTCATCGAGGGCTTGAAGGGCAATCGTTGGGCGATCCTGATGAAGATCCACCACTGCATGGCCGATGGAATCTCGGCGACCCGCATCCTCAGTCGACTGTGCGATGACGTCGACGGCGATGCGTTCGCTCGCCCCACCGTCGCCAAGCGGAGTGCCAAGACACGCCATCACCTCAAGCCGGTGCCGGACCCCAAACCGCTGGAGAACCTCTGGAACCCGCTGGACAGCCTGTGGCGGACGGCCACCGGCATCACAGGTGCCGCTGTGCGCACGGTTGGCGGCGCCGCGGAAATTGCCACCGGGCTGCTCCGGCCTTCGGTGGGCAGCTCACTGGTGGGACCGGTTACCAGGATGCGGTGTTATCGGGCGGTGCGCGTCCCACTCGCCGAGGTCGAACAGGTGTGCCGGAAGTTCGACGTGACCATCAACGACGTTGCGCTCACCGCGATCACCGAAGGCTTCCGCTCGGTTTTGCTGCATCGCGGCGAGGAACCCCGACCGGACTCGCTGCGCACCCTGGTCCCGGTGTCGGTGCGCTCACCCGACGCGCTGGACAAACCCGGCAATCGCCTCTCGATCATGCTGCCCTATCTCCCCGTCGAACAAGACGACCCGATCCAGCAATTGCGCGTCGTGCACAGCCGGCTGAGCCGGGCCAAGCAAGGTGGGCAGCGGCAAGCAGGCAACGTTGCCGTCTCCGCGACCAGCTACATCCCGTTTATGTTGTCCTCGTGGCTAATCCGGTTCCTCACCCGTCTGCCGCAGCGCGGCATCGTGACGCTGGCGACCAACATCCCGGGACCACGCCGCCAGTTGCAGATGATGGGCCGCGAGGTAGCGCGCCTGCTGCCGATTCCACCGATCGCACTGCGGTTGCGCACGGGTGTCGCGGTGTTGAGCTATGCCAACGACCTGGTGTTCGGTATCACGGCTGATTACGACGCCGCAGCCGACGTCGACGCACTGGCCAACGGTATCGCGATGGCCGTGGCGCGCTTGGAAATGCTCAGCCAAGACTCGATCTTGCTGTTCGCCAACAGAACGGTCTGATTAACCTTGCTACCGGCATCGCAACAGCGTGCCGGGAAGGCAGGGCAGCCGAATGTCGGTCACCATCGACCCGCGCCGCTATGACGCGGTGCTGTTCGACCTCGGTGACCGGGCGGCCGATAAGCCCCTCTTGAAGCGGCTGCACGACGCCGGTGTGGGCTCCGACGAACTCCGCCAGCCGCCCGACACCGCGGCGCTGGTCGAGGCAGCGCGGCGGCTGTCGGTGCGCCCGGGCCGGTGCGCCGTCGTCACGGCGACCGGGAGCGGTGTCGACGCCGCCCGCGCCGGCGGATTCGCGCTGGTGATCGCGATCGACACGACCGCACGCCGCGATGAGCTGACCCGCCGAGGGGCCGACGCGGTGATCACGGACGTGCGCGACATCAGCGTGCGCACCGGGGACCGCCGGATGTTCGAGCTGCCCGACGCGGTGCAGGCGCTCGACGTGGTGACCGGTCGGCAGCCTGCGGTGTTCTTCGACTTCGACGGCACGCTCTCCGACATCGTCGAGAATCCCGACTCTGCGTGGCTGGTCGAGGGTGCGGCCGATGCGCTGACATCGCTGGCTGCACAGTGCCCCGTCGCGATACTGAGCGGCCGCGACCTCGCCGACGTGCGCGAGCGGATTGGCCTGCCTGGCATCTGGTATGCGGGCAGTCATGGTTTCGAGCTGACCGGACCCGACGGCACACATCACGAAAACGCTGAGGCGGCGGCGAGTATCCCCGCGCTCGAGGAGGCGGCCGCCGAGCTGGCCGACCAACTCGGTCACATCCCGGGTGTTGTGGTGGAGCACAAGCGGTTTGGTGTCGCCGTTCACTACCGCAACGCTGCGCGCGACCGAGTCGGCGAGGTGTCCGCAGCGGTACGAAGCGCCGGTCGGCGCACTGCGCTTCGCGTCACCACCGGTCGCGAAGTCATCGAGCTACGGCCAAATGTCGACTGGGACAAGGGCAAGACGCTGCGCTGGGTGCTCGACTACATTCGCCATGACGAGCACCCGGGTCCGTTGTTACCGATCTACCTCGGCGACGACATCACCGATGAAGACGCCTTTGACGCCGTCCACGACGACGGTATCCCCATCGTGGTGCGGCACACCGACGACGGCGATCGCGCCACCGCCGCGAAGTACGCATTGGACAATCCCGAACGGGTGCGGGACTTCATCCAGCGGCTGGCCCGTCAGCTCGGTCGCTGATCACAGGATCGCTTGGGTTTGCAGTACTTTGGCGGCCAACTTGCCGTCGTCGCCACGGACTTCGGTTTCGAGCACGATGACGCGCTTCCCGATGTGCAGCGGGTGGCAGTGCGCCGTGACCGTGCCACCGCGGGTCGGGGCCAAGAAATTGGTCTTGGATTCGATGGTTGCGGTTCCTCTCGCCCCCTCAGGGAGATTCAGGAACGCGCATAGCCCACCCGCCGAGTCCGCCAGGGCCATGACGATCCCGCCGTGCAGCACGTCGTTGCCCGTGCAAAGCGTCGGCGCCCAATCCAGACTCAGCACCACCTCGTCGGGCCGGAACGTGTCCGCGGTGATGCCCAGAGTCGCGCACAGCGGGACCTGCGCGTGGATCATTTCGGTCGCGGCCGTGTCGGTCATGAGCTCACCCTCCGATTCGGTGCAGCGCCGCAGCGGTTTCCGCGTCGGCAGGGTAGAACGACTCGATCGCAACCTCGGCGACCGTGACGTCCAGCGGCGCGCCAACCACGGCGGTCATGCTGAAGAACGCCAACTCTTGATCGCCATGAAGCAGGCGCAGCGGCACCGCGACGTCGGTGAGCTCGGGGCGCTCGGTCACGCCGCCCGGATAGGCCGCCAACTCGGCGTGCAACTCGGCCAGCCGCCGGTCACGTGTGCTGTGCGCTTGCCGGTGCAGGCGTTCAAGGATGTGGGCGCGCCACTCTGCGAGATTGGCGATGCGTGGCGCCATGCCGTCCGGGTGCAGCGACACCCGTAATGCGTTCACCGGCGGTGTCAGCAGTGCAGGGTCGCATCCTTCGGTGAGCACCGCGATGGCCGCGTTGCCGTCGAGCATTTCCCACCACCGGTTAACAACCAGTGCGGGATACGGCTCGTGTCCGGTGAGGATCTGACGCAGCGCGGCGCGGAGTCGCGTTAGTTCCGGCTCGTCGAGCGAGTGCTCAGGATAGGCGGGGGCGTAACCACCGGCCAGCAGCAGCGCGTTGCGCTCGCGCAGCGGAACGTCGAGTTGCTCGCTGAGCCGCAGAATCATTCCCGGGGTCGGGCGCGACCGTCCAGTCTCCACAAAGCTCAGATGCCGAGCCGAGATATCGGCCTGAATTGACAAGTCAAGCTGGCTTATTCGACGCCGCTCGCGCCATTCGCGCAGCAGCTGACCGACCGGCGGTGTTGCCGGTGCCCGCTGGGCCAGAGTCGTCACCGCCACGATGCTAGCCGCGCCGGCTCACGACGACGATTACCTCCCGGGTAATCGACAGCGCGCGGCGGCGCCGTCCACGATCGGGTGCAGAATTTCTACCCGCCGAAAGGATGAGCACATGCACGAGTTGATCGACCGCTACCTTGCCTGCTGGAACGAGACCGACTCAGCCACCCGCCGTGAGCTGATCGCCAAAACGTGGGACGACGACGCCACCTATCTCGACCCTCTGGTCGACGCGCACGGGCACGACGCCATCGACGCCGCCATCGCCACGACCCAAGGCCAATTTCCAGATCACGTCTTCGCTTTGGCCGGCCCAGTCGACACCCACCACGACGTTGCCCGGTTCAGCTGGGGCCTTGGCCGCGACGGGGATGACCCGCTCGTGATCGGCTCCGACGTCGCATCGCTCGGCGCCGACGGACGGCTGGCCCGCGTTGTCGGATTCCTGGACAAAGTGCCGACCTGACGTCGTGCTACAGCGAATCGCACCAGATCGTCACCGTGCTGGTGCGGCAGCTCGGCGAGCTGTTGTTGCGGCCGATGATCGAGGCGGTGTGGGAACGCGCGGCATCCAACGGCGAAAAGCAACCCCGCCTGGTCATTCGCGTCGACGATTGACGCGGTCAGCCGTCCTCTTCGTCGTCCTCTTCGCCCTTTTTGTGTTTGCCCTTTTTGTGCTTGTCCTGGCCTTTGTCGCCTTTGTCTTCGTGCCCGTCGCCGCCTGTTTTGTCTCGATCTTTGCCGGCCACAAGCTCGAGGGTGGCCCAATGACTCGGGGAGATGAAGACCGTCCACTTGCCGGCCTCGCGCCCCATCTTGACCACTCCGTTTTCGACTTCCCACTTGGTGCTGTCGTCGTAGTCGGTCGATTGCCCGTCGCTGTAGGTGAGTTTGAATGCCATAGCCGCAGGCTGCCACAATGGCGGCCCCGCTAAACCTCAGCGCTAGCCCTTCGCGTATTCGACCGCGCCGTCCTCCAGCACCAGCCGCGCATTGCTGCCGTCGGGCCCGGAAGCTTCCGTACGGAACACCGCCTTGCCGGGTTCGGTGCGCCAGATCAAGGTGGTCAGCGTCTCGCCGGGAAAGACCGGCTTGGTGAATCGCGCGTCGATCGAGGTGATGGCGCTGGCATCGCCATTGCCGAGCTCGGCGACCAAGGCTCGGCCGGAGAACCCGTAGGTGCACAGCCCGTGCATGATCGGCTTCGGGAAGCCGGCCAGTTCTTTGGCGAACCACGGGTCGCTGTGCAGCGGATTACGGTCGCCGGAGAGTCGGTAGATCAGCGGCTGATCCTCCCTGGTAGGCAACGCGACTCGGGCGTCGGGCTCGCGGTCAGGGATTTCCGGCGCGACGGGCCGCTGGCCCGGCTCTCCGCCGAAGCCACCGTCGCCGCGGATCACCAGCGTCGTGAGCGTCTCGGCGACCAGTGTCCCGGTGTCGGGGTCGCTGCCGCGGCCGCGCAGCATGATGATCGCGTTCTTGCCCTCGCCCTTGTCCTGGATGTCCGCCACCTCGGTGACGACCGACAGCTTGCCCGCGGCCGGCAGCGGCGCGTGCAGCCGGATGCCTTGCGAACCGTGTAAAAGCATGGCCCAGTTGAACGATCCGACCTTGCCCGCCGCGCCGAACGCCGGGCAGCAGATCACCGCGTAGGTCGGTAGCACCTGCTGGGTGATGCCGTGGCTGTTCTCCGTGGTGAAGGACAAATCCTCGGTTCCAGCACCGACACCGAGCGCGTACAGGATGGTGTCCCGGTCGGTCCATTCGAACAGCATCGGGTCGGTTGTTGCGCCGATGGCCTTCGGGTCGATCGCCATGCGGGTCTCCTCTCGATCAGATTCATACGGCCAACCATGGCGAACCTATGCAAACCCACCACATCGAAGCCGTCGACAAGGCAGGCTATCGCCATGCGCAACCGCACCGTCATCTGGAAGGCTTTGGCCGCGCTCGTCGTGACGATGATGATCGGCGCCTGCTCGGGATCCCCGCATGTGCGCAGCATCACGCTGACCTTCATCCGACATGCCGAGTCGCAGGCCAACGCCGACAATGTCCTCAACACCGATATTCCCGGTCCGAGCCTTACCGAGGAAGGCAAGGCGCAAGCCGAGCAGCTGGCCCACCAGCTCTCCCGGAACAACTTCGACGGCATCTACGTCTCCGACATGGTTCGTACCCAGCAGACCGCTGCACCGCTGGCCCACGCGCTGGGCAAGCCGGTCGAAGTCCTGCCCGGTCTGCGGGAAATCGACGCTGGCTGGTACAACGACACCTCGACCAAGAGGGCCGACCTGACCTATCTGCTCGCGCCGGCGGATTGGCTCAAGGGCGACACCAAGGACGCCATTCCGGGCTCGATCAGCGGCAATGAATTCAACGATCAGTTCACTGCCGCCGTCCAGAAAATCTACGACAGCGGTAACACCAAACCCGTTGCGTTCTCGCACGGCGCAGCGATCATGTACTGGACCTTGATGAACGTCAAAAACCCCAAGGACAGCCTGGCGACCAGCCATCGGCTGCCAAATGTCGGCCGAGTGGTGGTCACCGGCAGTCCGGCGATGGGATGGACGCTGGTGGACTGGGACGGCATCCGCGACTTCAGTTACTGAGCCGAACGCGCCAGGACTCGACGGCTGGTTGGCAGCGAAATCCCCGCGGTACGGTACTGGACAGTACTGCCGCGGTGGTTCTATCCTGAGCGCGTGACGCAGACTGCCGATCCCGCGGCGGGGTGGTCGCCGCGGGAGACCGAACTGCTTGCGGTGACGTTGCAGCTCCTGCAAGAACACGGGTATGACCGGTTGACGGTGGACGCGGTGGCGGCCACCGCGCGCGCCAGCAAGGCCACGGTATACAGGCGCTGGCCCTCGAAAGCCGAATTGGTTTTGGCCGCGTTCATCGAGGGCATCCGCCAGATCGCCGTCCCACCCGAAACCGGAACGCTGCGAGGCGATTTGTTGCACATAGGAGAGGTGGTCTGCCAACAAGGTCGGCAGCACGCCGGCACCATCCGCGCGGTGCTTGTCGAGGTATCGCGCAACCCCGCACTCAACGACGTCATGCAGCACCAGTTCATCGAGCAGCGGAAGGCCTTGATGTACCAGATCCTCCAGCAGGCCGTTGACCGCGGTGAGATCGATCAAACCGCCATCAACGACGAACTCTGGGACCTGATGCCGCACTATCTGATCTTTCGGTCCATCTTTCCCGGCCGGCCACCAACCGAGCAGACCGTGGAGGCCCTCGTGGACGATGTGATCATCCCGAGCCTCACCCGATGCGCTAATCGAAAGGTCAACGGGTGAGAGGTATTTCGTTGACCGGCCTTGTCAGAGGGCACTGGATGATCCTGGTCACCGCCGTGGTGGTCGCGCTGGCCGGGTTCGCCGTCTTCCGCCTGCACGACGCCTTCGGTTCTCACAAAAATGCAGCACTCGGCAGCGGTGGCTCTAACGAGATCGTTCCCTTCAACCCCAAGCAAGTGATCTATGAGGTCTTCGGCCAACCGGGGACCACCGCGACCATCAACTACCAGGACGTCCATGCCGCGCCGCAACGAGTCGACAACGCCCCGTTGCCGTGGTCCTACACGATCACGACCACCGATCCCGCGGTCATCGCCAACGTGGTTGCTCAAGGCAACGGCCCCACCTTGAGCTGCCGCATCACCGTCAACGGCATCGTCAAAGACGAAAGGACCGTCAACGAATTGAACGCGTACACGTTCTGTTTGGACAAGTCCGGATGAGCGATCACAGCAGCCGCCGACCCGTCGTGCCACACACGATTCGCCGCCTGGCGGTGCCCATTCTGTTGTTCTGGGTGGCGTTGGCCGCGGTGCCGAATATCCTTGTGCCGCAACTAGAAGAAGTCGGCAGGATGCACAACGTCGGCCTCAGCTCCCCGGAGGCGCCGTCGTACCAGGCGTTCAAGCACATCGGCAAGGTGTTCCACGAGTTCGACACGGACAGTTCGGCGATGATCGTCCTGGAAGGCGACAAGCCGCTCGGCGCTGATGCTCACACCTTTTATGACGCGCTGATTCGCAAGCTGGAACAGGACAAGAGGCACGTTCAGCACATCCAGGACTTCTGGGGAGACACGCTGACCGCGGCGGGATCCCAGAGCAGCGACGGCAAGGCCGCCTACGTTCAGCTCTTTCTCAACGGAGCCCAGGGCGAGGCATTGGCGAACGAGTCAGTCGACGCGGTCCGCAGCACCGTCGATCACATGCAGCCGCCGCCAGGCGTCAAGGCCTACCTCACCGGCGCTGCCCCACTGATCGCCGATCAATTCACCGAAGGCAGTAAAGGATCCAGCAAAGTCACGGCGATTACCGTCGGCGTGATCGCCGTGATGCTGTTCTTCGTCTATCGATCGTTTTCCACCACGCTCCTGGTCTTGGCGACTGTTCTGATCGAGATGGCCGCGGCACGGGGATTCGTTGCATTCCTTGGCAATGCCGGGATTCTTCCGCTGTCGACCTACGCCACCAATCTGCTGACATTGCTGGTGATCGCCGCCGGAACGGATTACGCGATATTTTTCGTCGGCCGATATCACGAAGCGCGCGCCGGCGGCGAAGAACGGGAAGACGCGTTCTACATCATGTATCGCGGCACGTCGCACGTTGTCTTGGGCTCTGGACTGACGGTTGCCAGCGCGGTGGCGTGCCTCAGTTTCACTCGGCTGCCCTACTTTCAAAGCCTGGGCCTGCCCGCGGCGATTGGGATCCTGGTTGCCCTGGCGGCCTCGCTCACGCTGGGCCCGGCCATCCTGACGATTGCCAGTCACTTCGGACTCTTCGAGCCCAAGCGCGTACTGCAGACCCGAGGCTGGCGTCGCATCGGCACCGCCATTGTCCGTTGGCCCGCACCGATTCTCGTCGTTTCGATCGCCGTCGCCCTGATCGGTCTGCTCGCCCTGGCCGGCTACAAGACCAGCTATGACACCCGGCCCTACATCCCTGCCTCTGCTGCGGCCAACGTCGGATACACCGCTGCCGAGCGGCACTTTCCCCGGTCCCGGTTGGAGCCCGAACTGCTGATGATCGAGGCCGATCACGACTTACGGAATCCGGCCGACATGCTCGTGCTGGACAAGGTGGCCAAAGGCGTGGTCCACATCCCCGGTATCGCTCAAGTGCAGTCCATCACCCGGCCATTGGGAGCACCACTGGACCACAGTTCGATCGCGTTTCAGATCAGCCAGCAAAGCATCGGCCAGGTTCAAAATCTCAAGTACCAGATGGATCGCGCGCGCGACTTGGTAACGCAGTCAAATGAGTTGAGCAAGACGATCGGCATCTTGCAGCAACAATATGCCCTGCAGCAGCAACTCGCCGCCGCCACTCACGACGAGACCCAGAAATTCCACGAAACCTTGGCGATCATCTCCGAGGTGCGAGACAGGCTCGCCAACTTCGACGATGTCTTTCGACCGATCCACAGCTATCTCTACTGGGAAAAGCACTGCTACGACATCCCGGTGTGCTTCGCGCTGCGAAACACGTTTGAATCAATCGACAGCGTCGATGAGCTGACCGAAAAATTCGAAGACCTGGTCACAAGCCTGGACAAGCTCGATGCGATCCAACCGCAACTGGTGGGACTGATACCCCCCCAGATCGCCAGCCAAGAAATCAACCAAGAACTGGTGCTGAAGAACTTCGCCACCAACTCCGGGATCGCCAATCAGTCGGCCACCGCGAACGACAACCCGGCGGCCTTGGGACAGGCCTTCGACAAAGCCAAAAACGACGACCTGTTCTACTTGCCGCCGGAAGTATTCAGCAACCCTGACTTCAAACGCGGCCTGAAACTGTTTCTGTCGCCCGACGGCAAAGCGGCTCGGATGATCATCACTCATGAAGGCGACCCGGCAGAGCCCGCGGCCATCTCCCATGTCGAGCCGATCAAGCTGGCCGCGCACGAGGCGGTCAAGAACACGCCGCTGGCGGGCGCCCGCTTTTATCTCGGCGGCACCGCGTCGACCTACAAAGACATCGCTGATATGGAGACTTACGACCTGCTGATCGTCAGCATCGCCTCGCTGAGCCTAATCCTGCTGATCATGATGATCATCACCCGCAGCCTGGTCGCCGCCATCGTGATCGTCGGTACCGTGGTGCTGTCGTTGGGCGCATCGTTCGGGCTGTCGGTGCTGGTGTGGCAGTACATGCTGGGCATCCAATTATATTGGGTCGTACTGGCTTTGGCGGTCATCCTGCTGCTGGCCGTCGGATCCGACTACAACCTGCTACTGATCTCCCGGTTCAAAGAGGAAATCCACGCCGGCCTCAAGACCGGTATCATCCGCGCGGTGGCAGGCTCTGGGTCGGTGGTGACCGCCGCCGGTCTGGTCTTCGCCGTGACCATGTGCGTGTTCGTGTTCAGCGGTCTGCAGGTGCTCGGCCAAATCGGGACAACCATCGGCCTCGGCCTGTTCTTCGACACCTTGATCGTCCGTTCCTTTATGACGCCATCGATCGCCGCCCTGCTCGGGCGCTGGTTCTGGTGGCCGCAGCGGGTGCGCCCGCGGCCGGCCAGTCGGATGCTGCAGCCCTACGGATCGCGTCCCGCGGTTCGTCAGTTACTGCTGTGGGACGACCCGGACGAGGCGGAGACGGCGGTTACTTCCCGGTAGGCCCGGTAGGTAACGAGCTGCACTTCACCGATCGCGTCACACTGCGTTGACGTGCGACGTGCCACGCGCCACCATGTGTTGCATGCATTATGTCGTTACCGGCGGTACCGGGTTTATCGGGCGGCGCGTTGTCTCGCGTCTGCTGGACTCCCGGCCGGACGCCGAGGTGTGGGTCGTGGTTCGTCGCCCGTCGTTGGGCCGGTTCGAACGGCTGACCGGTCAGTGGGGCGAACGAGCGAAACCGCTGGTGGGCGACCTGGCCGAGCCCGATATGGGGTTGACCGACGAGGCCATCGCCGAGCTGGGCAACGTCGAGCACGTGGTGCACTGCGCGGCGATCTACGACCTCACCGTCCCCGAACCCGATCAACGCATCGCCAACGTCGAGGGCACTCGCGCCGTGATCGAATTCGCGCGCCGGCTCGACGCGACGCTGCATCACGTGTCGTCGATCGCGGTAGCCGGGGAATTCCGCGGTGAGTACACCGAGGACGATTTCGACGTCGGTCAGCAGCTGCCGACGCCGTATCACCAGACGAAGTTCGAGGCCGAGCTGCTGGTGCGCGAGGCGACCGGCCTACGCCATCGGATCTACCGCCCCGCGGTGGTGGTCGGTGATTCGCGCACCGGTGAGATGGACAAGATCGACGGACCGTACTACTTCTTCGGCGTGCTGGCCAAGCTGGCGGTTTTGCCCCGGTTCACGCCGATCATGCTGCCCGACACCGGCCGCACCAATATCGTCCCTGTCGACTACGTCGTCGACGCACTGGTCGCCCTCATGCACGCCGACGGTCGCGACGGCCAGACGTTCCACCTGACCGCACCGAAAACGATTGGCCTGCGCGGCATTTATCGCGGGATCGCCGACGCGGCCGGGCTGCCGCCGCTGCGCGGATCGCTGCCCCGGTCCGTCGCCGCACCCGTGACGAAGGTGCGCGGGCGGGCCAAGGTGTGGCGCAACATGGCAGCCACCCAACTGGGCATTCCCGCCGAGGTTCTCGACGTCGTCGACCTGGCGCCCACGTTCATCTCCGATAACACACGAAACGCATTGCACGGCACCGGTATCGAGATTCCTGAGTTCGCCGACTACGCACCCAAGCTGTGGCGGTACTGGGCCGAGCATTTGGACCCCGATCGGGCCCGACGCGACGATCCGGCCGGAGCGCTGATGGGGCGCCACGTGATCATCACCGGCGCGTCCAGCGGCATCGGCCGGGCCGCGGCGATCGCCGTCGCCGAACGCGGCGCAACAGTATTCGCGTTGGCGCGCAACGGTGAGGCGCTCGACGACCTGGTCGCCGAGATCCGCGCCAACGGCGGTCAGGCTCACGCCTTCACCTGCGACGTCACCGACTCCGCCTCGGTGGAGCACACAGTCAAGGACATCCTGGGCCGCTTCGGTCACGTCGACTATCTGGTGAACAACGCCGGCCGGTCGATCCGCCGCTCGGTGGTCAACGCCACCGACCGGTTCCACGACTATGAGCGGGTGATGGCGGTCAACTACTTCGGGGCAGTGCGGATGGTATTGGCGCTGCTGCCGCATTGGCGTGACCGCCGGTTCGGTCACGTCGTCAACGTATCCAGCGCCGGCGTGCAGGCCCGCAGCCCCAAGTACAGCTCGTATCTGCCCACCAAGGCCGCGTTGGACGCGTTCTCCGAAGTTGTGGGCTCCGAGACGCTTTCCGACCACATCACGTTCACCAACATCCACATGCCGTTGGTGGCCACGCCGATGATCGCGCCGTCGCGGCGGCTCAACCCCGTTCCGCCGATCAGTGCCGAGCATGCGGCGGCGATGGTGGTGCGCGGGCTGGTCGACAAGCCGGCCCGCATCGACACCCCGGTCGGCACCCTTGCGGAAGCCGGAAACTACTTCACCCCCAAGCTGTCGCGACGAATCCTGCACCAGCTCTATCTCGGATATCCGGATTCAGCGGCAGCGCAGGGAATAACGCCGCCGGAAACCGTTGCCGCGCCATCATCGTCACCGCGCCGGCCGAGGCGACCAACGCGTGCGGTTAACCGGCTGCGGGTCCCGCGGCCGGTCAAGCGGGCGATACGGCTGGTGCCCGGCGTGCACTGGTAGCCCCTCCGGGTATCGTTGCAACAGTGGCTGCCGCACCAGTTTTCGTCGACGTCGACACCGGTGTGGATGACGCAATTGCGTTGATTTACCTGCTGGCCAGCCCGGAGGCCGAGCTGGTCGGCATCGCCTCGACCGGCGGGAACGTCGGTGTGGATCAGGTCTGCGAGAACAACCTCGGCCTACTCGAGCTGTGCGGGATCGACGGCGTGCCGGTATCCAAAGGCGTCGATCACCCGTTGAACTCCCCCGCGCTTCCCGTCGGGAACGTCCATGGGCCACGGGGTCTGGGGTATGCGGAGTTGCCGCCGACCGCTCGTCAGCTCGCCGGCGACGATGCGGCGACGGCATGGGTCACAGCGGCTCATGCGCATCCGGGAGAGCTGATCGGGCTGGCCACCGGCCCGCTGACCAACCTGGCGCTGGCGCTGCGTAAGGAACCTGCGCTGCCGACGCTGTTGCGGCGGCTGGTGATCATGGGCGGGGCCTATGACTACCGCGGCAACATCACTCCGGTCGCGGAGTGGAACATCGGAGTGGACCCCGAGGCGGCGGCCGAAGTGTTCGCCGCCTGGTCCCCTGAGGTCTCGGAAGACAATGAGCCGCAATCGCTTCCGATTCTCTGCGGCTTGGACGTGACGCGGAACATCTCGATCACACCGGAGATACTGGTCAGACTGGCGGCGGCTGCCAACACGGCGACGACCATAATGAATGCTCAGGAAAAGCGCGGCACCCGGTCGTCGGCGTCCAACCCGTTGATTCGGCTGATCGAGGACGCGACGCGGTTCTACCTGGAGTCCTACCACGATCTCGGCCACGGTTACCAGGCGCATCTGCATGACCCATTGGCCGCGGCGGTCGCGCTGGACCCGCAGCTGCTCGCCACCCGGCCGGCGACGGTAGACGTCGAGTTGACGGGCAGACTGACCCGCGGCATGACGGTGACCGACTGGTCGGGTCGGTGGAGCCGAAAGCCCAACGCGCTGATCGGTGTTGGTGTGGACCCAGCGGTGTTCTTCGACCGGTTTATCGAACGGGTCGGACCGTTCGCCGGTCGACTCGGCTGACGAGCCGTACATGTACTGGCGGGGAGATCTCGGGGCGATCTTTTTGCCGTGAGCACACGCTCGGCGTGACGGGCCGTTACCGATTCACCGCCAGGAAGCCTCGGCCTTTAGGCGCGAGAGGAACGGGCAGTGTTGTCGTACAGCGACGGTAGCGTTCGCCGCATGGCAGTCGTTCGCTATCGGTACAGGTTGCGCCCCGGCGCGACGGCGCTGACGGCGTTGCTGCGAGAGTGGGACCGCTGCCGCTGGGTGTGGAATCAAGCGGTTGCACGACTTAACGAGTCCGGCGAGTGGGTCCGTGACGATGCACTTACCGGTTGGCGGGGAGAGCATGATTGGCTGCGTGAGGGTTCGGTGGTGGCCCAACAGCAGATGCTGCGAAACTTTCGCGCCAAGCGGGCTAAGGGTAAGGGGCGTCGCAAGTTCAAGTCCGCCAAGCGCACTCTGCCGAGCCTGAACTACACCAGGCGGGGATTCGCCGTCAAAAGTGGCCGGTTGCGTCTGGCCGGCGGCCTGTGCATTCCGGTGGTGTGGTCGCGCGAGTTGCCCGCTGAGCCCAGCAGTGTGCGCGTCTACCGCGACAGCATCGGGCACTGGTATGCCAGCTTCGTAGTGCGCTGTGACGACGCGGCGCTGCCGGTGTGCGAGCACGCGATCGGCATCGACTGGGGAGTGCGCGCCGTGGCGACTACCACCGACCCTAAATACGACCTGGCGCATCCGGAATACGGCAAGCGTGCCAGCACCGAGCTTGCACGCGGGCAACGGACCATGGCGCGGCGCAAGCCAGCCCGCGGCGAACCGGCGTCGAAGGGTTACCTCGGGGCTAAGCGCGCGGTCGCCAAACTGTCTAAGAAAGTCGCCCGGCAGCGGCAGGACACGGCGCGTAAGTGGGCCACAAAAGTCGTCGCCAACCATGGGGAATTGGCGGTTGAGGACTTCAAGCCGCGGTTTTTAGCTAAGTCTCGTATGGCGCGCAAGTCCGCGGACGGCACGATCGGCGCGATCAAAGCCACGCTGATTGAATATGCGCAGCGGGCGGGCCGAAAGGTGGTGTTGGTGCCGCCCGCCTACACGACCATGACATGTAGCGGTTGCGGTGCGAGAGCCAAGTCCCGCCTGCCGCTGTCGGAAAGGGTTTTCGCCTGTGAGTCCTGCGGAATGATCCAGGATCGCGACCGAAACGCTGCCAGAGTCATTCTGGACAGGGCTGGTCTCAACCCTGCCGGTGCTGAAGCTGTAAGACATCCGGATCTTCTTGAGGTTCGGGTGCTTGCCGAGCCGGGAATCCCCGCCCTTTAGGCGGGGAGGGTGTCAATCGTAGATTCCCTCCAGATACCACCTCCTTTGGCGGTAGCACAGCAGCATCGCGCGCTCGCTCTCCAGCAAGACCTGAGCGCGAGCGGTGCGACCCGCCACCCGATCCGGATCCCACCAGCGTTCGTCGACCGGCCATGGGCCGGCCCACCAGCGCAGCTGGTCGTCGCGGCCGCGAGAGGTTAGCCGTGCCGGGTCGGCGGAGAACAGCCCCCGGCTGGTCACCCGGATCGAGTTACCTTGGGCATCAAGCAATTCCACCGGATCATCGAGCAGCACCGTGGGCGATGGTTCGGGCAGTTGACCGGGCCAGGGCAGACCTGGATCGGCCCGCGGCACCGGCTCGTCGCCCAGCGGCGTCAACGTGATGCGCTCGGCAGGCCCACGACCGCCGGACAGGACAGGCACCTGCACTGCCTCCGGGCCGAGCAGACCCTGCACCCGCACCAGCGCCCGGCGGGCCCGCATCCTGTCTTCTTCACCGAGGCCGCCCCATAGCGGTAACTGCAGCGCCCCGGCCGACACCACCTCCACCGCCTGCAGCCGCAACAGCGTCACCGATGCGGTGGGCCGATCCGCGACGATCCGGGTGTTCAACCACCCGTCCAGTTGCCAGCGCACCCGGTCGGCGGTGGCATCCTCGGTCAACGGCTCGGCGCATCGCCATACCCGCGTCAGCTCTTCGCCGTTGGCGGTGACGGCGTGAACGGCCAGTCGGGTGCATCCCACTCCGGCGACCATCAATGTCTGATGCAACGTGCTGGCCAACGAGCGGCCGGCAAATGCCGCGGCGTCAACCCGGTCGATCGGCGGATCGCAATGCAGCACGGCGTCGAGTTCGGCCGGCGGCTCACGCCCGGACGGTCCGCGTTCCGGCTCACCGCGGGCGAACCGGTGCGCGTTCACCGCGTCGGCGCCGAACCGGGAAGCCACGTCGGTGCGCGGCAATGCGGCGAACTGTCCGATGGTGCGAATCCCCATCCGCCACAGTAGATCCGCTAGATCGTCCCGCCCGGGACCGGACAGGCTGGGCTCGGTGGCGAGTTGCCGGATCGACAGCGCCGATAGGAACCGCGCGTCTTCTCCCGGTTCGACGACACGACCGGCACGGGCGGCGAAGACCGCGGTGGACAGCTGGTCGGCGATCCCGACCTGACACTCTGCGCCGGCTGCGGCCACTGCGTCGGTCAGCCGCTCGGCGGCCTGCTGCTCGGACCCGAAGAAGCGCGCGGCCCCACGCACCGGCAACACCAAGAGCCCGGGCCGCAGCACCTCGGCGCGGGGCACCAGATCGTCCACCGCCGCGATAACTCCTTCGAAGAAGCGGGCGTCGCGGTCGGAGTCGGCTGTCACGACGTGCAATTGCGGACAGCGAGCCGCGGCCTCTCGTCGCCGCAATCCTCGCCGCACTCCCGCCGAACGGGCAGCCGATGAGCAGGCGATCACCCGGTTGGCCAGCGTGACGGCGACCGGGGCCGTCGCGGGCAGGCCCGCGGCCGCCGCAGCGCCGACCGCAGGCCAGTCCATACACCAAATCGCCAATACTCGGGAGGCCACGTGAACTACCCGGTTCGCACCCGGCCGATGGTCCGCCCCCTTGCGCGCACCCCGTTGATTTGGAGCCGCACCTTGCTGATCCGTCCGAAACCGGGCGTACCCGCCGTGGTCTCATAGCCGCAGACCCGAGCCTTGAGTCGTATCGACGCACCCTGCCAGTCACCATCGGTGACCAGCAGCGTGCAGCCTTTGTGGTGAGCGCGGGCCACCACCGCCCGCGCCCGTGACAGTGGCACCGAGCGCCCGCCTAAAGCCAGCACGACCAGATCCATTCCGTCCATGAGCACCGCAGCCACTTCCACCGGATCGGAACCGGGATCCGGGATTACCGCGAGCCGGCTCAGATCCGCTCCCATTTCCACGGCGGCCAGCAGTCCGATATCCGGCTGGCCGACAATGGCTGCGTTCCCACCGGCGGCCGTCACCGCGGCCACCATGCTCAACGGCAGCGACCGGGCTCCCGACAGCACCGCCACCGTTCCCCGTGGCAACGCGTCAGGCAGCACATCGGCCAGCAGCTGCGGGATGGGCAGCTTTGTCTCCGAATCCGGAAGCAGGTCGTCCGGGCCGGGGTGACTATGAGCATGTCTTTGATGACTAAGCCGACCGGAACCGACCTTCCCGGACACTGCCGCGATCTGGCGGCGCAGCTGTTTTAGCTGGTCAACGCGGTTGTGATGAGGCTGATCGGAGGCGAGAATCGCCGTCATCACCACCTCCTGAGGTACGGGTGTTACCACTGATGTTCGAATATATGTTCGATAGAATCAGTCAACACCTGCCCACCGACAAACGTCAAGCGGATCACGTGCAGCAGGCACACCCGCTGCAGAACCAGCTAACTTCGCTGCAGACAAGGAACCGCTATCTCGAGTTGGCGGTCAACAGCCTGCCCAGAGCGGCCAGGGTCTGGTTCATCGCTCGTCTGTTGTGCGCCGGGAAGCCGGCCCACTCGGCATTCAGCGTTTTAGAACCGCTCGCGTTCAGCGCAGCATGCGCCTGGGAACGCGATCACCATCAACGTGAACGCGACATCCTGGATCGACTGTCACCGAAGACCAGCCGTAGCGCGGATCTCCCGACGTGCCGCCGCTGGGTCCGTCTCTCGAAACATGTAGTGGCTCAATGCGACTCGTGCGATTGCACCGGCGCGATCGCGCGCATTCGCCGCGGCATCGAAGCCGTCCTCACGAGCGCATTGCTCCAAGACCACCATCAACCTCTCGCTGATCATCGGCAACGCCCGCGCCATCTGGTCCTGCGCGAAGCCCGGATCCAGATCGAGCTGGCGCCCGGGCGGCTGATCCTCCACGAAAGTCGCCACAAGGTCGACCGCCGCTTCGAGTCGTGCGATGCCGGTGACCCCCCTCATCGCCCGTTCCATCGCCGCGTCGAAACGCCGTCGTTCATGCGCTCCCAGCGCATCGATCAGGTCCTCTTTGGACACGAAGTAGCGATAGATGGTCGGCCGTGACACCCC
>NZ_DATMLH010000239.1:0-63480 GCF_035570115.1 Mycobacterium sp. | reverse complement strand
GAATTGTCAGACGGCTCCTCGGGCCGTACCGGCCCGCATCGTCGTCTAACTGACTCGAAACTGACGATTGCCGGGCGCAGCTTTACGTCGCGGTTGATCATGGGCACCGGAGGTGCGGCCAACCTTGCAGTACTGGAGGAGGCGCTGGTCGCTTCGGGCACCGAGCTGACCACCGTCGCGATGCGCCGGGTCGACGCCGAGGGCGGCACCGGGATGCTCGACCTGCTCAACCGGCTGGGCATCACGCCGCTGCCCAACACCGCGGGCTGCCGTGGCGCCGCGGAGGCGGTGCTGACCGCCCAGCTTGCCCGCGAGGCGCTGGGGACGGAATGGGTCAAGCTGGAAGTCATCGCCGACGAACGCACGCTGCTGCCCGATGCCATCGAATTAGTCAGAGCCGCGGAGCAATTGGTCGACGACGGGTTTACCGTGCTGCCGTACACCAATGACGACCCGGTGCTGGCGAAACGTCTCGAGGACACCGGCTGCGTGGCGGTGATGCCGCTGGGCTCACCGATCGGCACGGGTTTGGGCATCGCCAACCCGCACAACATCGAGATGATCGTCGCGCAGGCCGGCGTGCCCGTTGTCCTGGACGCCGGCATCGGAACCGCCAGTGACGCCGCGCTGGCGATGGAGTTGGGGTGTGACGCGGTGCTGTTGGCGACCGCGGTGACCCGAGCCGCCGACCCGCCCGCGATGGCCGCGGCGATGGCCGCTGCCGTCACCGCTGGTTATCTGGCCCGCCGTGCCGGCCGGATTCCGAAGCGGTTCTGGGCGCAGGCGTCGAGTCCGGACCTATGAGCGGGCGGTATGTGGCGCTCGGCAGTTCGATGGCGGCCGGTCCCGGTATCCGGCCCCATGCGCCGGGCGCGCCCTTCGGGTCGGGCCGGTCGGCGCGCAACTACGCCCACCTGGTCGCCGAGCGCCTGAACCTCGACCTGGTCGACGTTACCTTTTCCGGTGCCACCACCGCGCACGTGCTGGCCGAACGGCAGCGCCGTGCGCAGCCGCAAATCGAGGCGTTGGACGGCTCCGAAGAGCTGGTCACCATCACGATCGGCGGCAACGACGTCGGATACGTGCCGCTGCTGATGGCCGCGACGTTGCCCCGACCGGCCCGGTTGCTGCCCGCGATCGGTGCTTTGTTCGACCGCGACGCGCGCGAGCAAGCGCTCGGCGACGTCGGCGACTCGCTGCGTGCGGTCGGCACGGCGGTGCGCGGGCGCTCGCCCCGGGCCCGGGTGGTGTTCGTCGACTACCTGACCCTGCTGCCGCCGGACGGAGTGCCGGCTCCGCCGTTGTCGGCCGCGGATGCCGACCTGGGTCGCCACATCGGTCAACGTCTCGAAGAAACCACCGCGACAGCCCTGCAGGCCACTGGCTGCGAGCTCGTCCGCGCCGGACAAGCGAGCCGGAAGCATCACGGCTGGTCAGCGGATCCGTGGGCGGCGGGTGCGGGCTGGCCGCTGCCGTGGCGGCCGGCGCCATTTCACCCCAACGCCGCAGGCATGCGCGCCGTGGCCGACTTGATCATCGAGCTGATCAACGGAGACGGTTAGTTTTCTGTCGCCTGGGTAAATCTAACGCTGCGACAACCAGGAAAACGACACGCGGGCAAGCACTGCCGAGGGACCGATCCGTCGACATGACACTCAGAGCACACGCAGAACTTTCGGCTTACGACCACTCGGCGCTTCTCTACCACTCGGAGCGCGAATACGTCGATTGGCTGGCGCGGTTCATCTCCGAGGGTTTGGACCGCGCGCAGCCGGTGCTGGTCGCAGTGCCGGGGGACAGGCTGGCGACGTTGCGTCAGGAATTGGGTGACTCGGCGGCGGATGTGACAATGGCCGACATCATGGGGTTCGGCCGCAACCCCGGCCGGATCCTCGCGGCGCAAATCGCCTTTGTCGAACGCCACCCCGGCCGGCATGTCCGCATCATCGCCGAGCCGGTCTGGGAGGGCCGCACGGCGTACGAGTATTCCGCCTGCATGCAGCATGAGGCACTGGCCAACATTGCGTTTGCGGGCTTGAACGTGACAGGTCTATGTCCTTACGACGCTTCTTGCCTGAGTGAAAACGTCCTGGCGGACGTCGGCCTCACGCATCCACAGATCTGGCGGGGCGGATCGCGGAAAGACAGTCCGGAGTACGCGCTCGATGCCGCACTCGACCAGTGCAATGAACCGCTGGCGACCAATCCCGCCGCGGTGACCTACACCGTCAGCGAGCCGGTCGATCTGGGCGGTGCCCGCAAGTGTGTTGACCGCTATGGGCGGTTGCTGGGCATGTCCGCGGCCAGAGCCGCCGACCTGATGTTGGTCGCGACCGAGCTGGCGACCAACAGTCTCGACCATGCCGGCGGCGCGTGCCGACTGGCGTTCTGGTACGAGACAGGGCACGTGGTCTGCGAGGCGCGCGATATGGGCCGCTGGACAGATCCGCTCGCCGGGCGCCGGCCGCCCGCCGCGCACAGGGTCGGGTCGTACGGGCTCTTCGTGGTCAACGCGATCGCGGATTTGTTGCGCACCCACACGACACCGGCCGGCACCACCATTCATGCTTACTTGCGGCTCGACCATTCCGGCGACGATGCCATTTGATGCGCCGTCTAACCTGGGGCGCGATGGTCAACAAATCACAACCGTTCCGCGCTGGGATTGCAGCCGTCGCGGCCCTTGCGTTGGCGGCTGGCGGGTGTGCGTCGTCTGACACCGTTCAGCCGCTGAAGCGAATATCGGGCCCGGATTTCGCCGCCGCTCTGC
Organism: Mycobacterium sp.; assembly: GCF_035570115.1. Classification (GTDB taxonomy): domain Bacteria; phylum Actinomycetota; class Actinomycetes; order Mycobacteriales; family Mycobacteriaceae; genus Mycobacterium. The sequence continues at coordinate 60,710 of NZ_DATMLH010000239.1, read as the reverse complement.
GCGGGCGGGTCAGCGTCGACGCGATGATGGCGCACTTGTCGAAGCTGCAGGACATCGCCAAGGCCAATGGCAACACCCGCGCGGTCGGCACTCCGGGTTACGACGCCAGCGTGGACTACGTGGTGGGTAAGTTGCGGGACAAGGGTTTTGAGGTGCAGACCGCGCAGTTTGAAGCTCATGTGTTCCACTCCGACCCCGGGTCGGTGACCGTCGGCGATAGGACGGTCGAAGCGCGTGCACTGGAATTTAGCCTCGCCACTCCGCCCATCGGGGTGACCGGTCCGCTGGTGACCGTCTCGGACGATGCAAGCCCGGGCTGCAATGCCAACGACTACGGCAGCCTGCCGGTCAACGGCGCGGTGGTGCTGGTTGACCGCGGCACCTGCCCGTTCGCCCAGAAGGAAGCCGCCGCCGTGCAGCGCGGCGCCGTCGCGATGATCGTCGCGGACAACGTCGTCGAGGAGCAGATGGGCGGCACCCTGGGGGAGAACACCGACGTCAAGATCCCCGTGGTCAGCGTGAGCAAGGCCGACGGCGCGGCGCTGCGCCTCACCTCGGGGCCCGCGACGGTAAAGCTCTCCGCGGAGACCAAGATCTTGCAAGCCCGCAACGTCATCGCTCAGACCAAGACCGGTTTGACCAGCGACGTCGTCATGGCCGGGGCGCACCTTGACAGCGTTCCCGAGGGACCCGGCATCAACGACAACGGGTCCGGAGTGGCCGCGGTTCTGGAGACCGCGCTGCAGTTGGGTAGCTCACCGGAGATCCACAACGCCGTGCGGTTCGGCTTCTGGGGCGCAGAGGAACTCGGGCTGATCGGCTCGCGGAAGTACGTCGAGTCGTTAGATGTCAACGCGCTCAAGGACATTGCGCTGTATTTGAACTTCGACATGCTCGCGTCGCCGAATCCGGGCTACTTCACCTACGACGGGGATCAGTCGTTGCCGGCCGACAAGCGGGGTGATCCGGTGGTGCCGGAGGGTTCGGCCGGGATCGAGCGAACTTTGGTCACCTACCTGGACTCGGCCGGCAAGAAGGCCGAGGACACCTCGTTCGACGGTCGGTCCGACTACGACGGCTTCACGTTGGCGGGTATCCCGTCGGGCGGGTTGTTTTCCGGCGCCGAGAACAAGAAGACCCCGGAGGAGGCCAAGCTGTGGGGCGGTACCGCGGACCAGCCGTTCGATCCGAACTACCACAAGAGCACCGACACCTTGGACCACATCGACCGCACCGAGCTCGGCATCAATGGTGGCGGCGTCGCGTATGGGATCGGTCTGTACGCCCAGGATCTGACCGGCCGTAACGGCGTTCCCGTTCGCGAAGACCGCACCCGGCACGAGGTGGGTAAGTAAACCGGCTTCGACGCCCCTCGAATCCCACCTCCAGCAGCAACGACGCCGCCCTGGTTTTCGACCCATTCGGCACTGTGGGCAGCTCGGCCTTCGCCGGCGGCGGCAATTTCGACCTCGCCGCGATCTTCGGTGACGCTTTGAGCACCGATACGGCCGCTACCGGCGGCAACTATCTGGTCGATATCTTGCCGATGCTGTAAGTCGCGAAGGCCTGCAGCTCAACCGATCTCAGCCACATTAGAGGCCGGGCAAGCAGTTAACGAAGGGAATGAGCCCGGGACATTGCTGAGCAATGTTCGGCGGATTGGCGGGCGGCGGAGGTGGTGGGATGGGAGTTGGAAACAAGTTAGGTCCCTCCCAATAGTGGGCAGGAGCTTTAGTCCGCACGTCGTAGTCGAAGTAATAGGTGTGGCAGATACCCATGTCCCAGACCAGGTCGGTATCCGACCGCGGCGGATCGTTTGGCATGGCTTGCCCGGGGCACCATTGAAATGGGCCGTAGTCATAGGCCTGGGCGGTGCCTGCTCCCAGTCCCAAGCCGGCCAGGCCCAACCCCGCGGACACCAACACGATCGTTGCCAACCGAACGATTACTGGCGGATCCGCCGCCTGCGGCGGGCGCGTCACAGACCAGGCAGGCAAATCGGGGCTCCGTAGCACGGGGGCGGACCATGAGGCGGTGGAGTATCGCCATCCCAAACAAACTCGCCTGCATTGCCCATCCCCCCGACGGGCACCCAGAACCAGGTGTGGCAGATATTGGTGTCCCAGTGCACATCGGCCTCCGGCAACGGTTGCCCCGGACACCACTGATGGGGAACCGAGAAATTGTCCGGGCCTTGAAACGGCGGGGCGAATCCCGGCTGGGCCTGGGCGATACCTGCGGAAGCTCCGATCCCGGCCAGCGCGACGCCGCCCGACAACATTGCAACGGCAAAGACCCGCTGTGGGATGTGGCTGATGTTCATGGTGTGACGGTACGCCGGGGACCAGAATGGATTCTTAACGCGTCTGACCCGCGGTCTCGCGAGACTATTGGCTAGTCGCCGGTGCGCTCGAACTTGTCTTCGAAATCACCACCGGCGCAGGCGCTTCCGGCGGTCACGTTTTGGCCATGCCCGGTCAGCACCGGAATTGGCTCCTGCAGGGGATCAGGCAGCGGGTACTCCGCGGTGAGTCTGATATGCACCGTGCCGCCGAGATTGCACGGCACGGTGCCCTCGTCGTCACGGGTCCACTTTCCGCCGCTGAACACCAACGGCACAACCCCGTCGGGCGCGTGGAAGAGGCTCATGCACCGATCGCCGGCGCGAAGACACTCCGTACGGACAGTGACATCGTCTTGTCCCGGCGCAGAATTGCCGTTCGCGTAGGTGATCGTTTCGTGGTAGCGGCCGTGTAACGCCGAGGCGGGCGACGCCGCACGCGGGGGTAAGGCGGCCGGATCGGGAATTTTGGTGACATCGGGATCGCCTGTGCGGGTGAAGGTAACGCGTCGTTTTCCGCTGCTGCAGCTGTTGGTGGTGGACCTGGTGGTTTCGCCCGACAGCGTGCCGTCAGGCTGCGGTTGCAGGGTGAACACCACCCAGACTTCGGCCGGAGCGTTATTACACGGCGTTGAGCCGAGGCCCACGGCTATCCAGCTGCTTCCCACCTCGTCGAAAACCAAATTCGACACCAGCACGATTCCGCTGCCGCCCGTGTATGACGCCGTCGCGACGCAGCCGCTGGCACCGCACGTTGAGCGCACGCCCCAGGTGCCGGTCATCGCCGTCGCGCCGGCGACCGGTTTGCCCTCGAGATCGGTGCCCGGGCCGTAGTCCGCTCGGTAGGTGCCGTTGAAGGAATGGGCTTTGGCTGCCGCGGTGGCCGACGACGCCTCATCAGCCGGATTCGTGCTGCCAGCCTGACCGCGGTGCTGCAAGTACGTCACGCCCGCGAACACGCCACCAGCGACGATCAGCAACGGGATGACCACCAGCGCCGCAAGCACAAGCCGCGAACGCGAAACCCGTTGCGCTGCGGTCCCGAACACGGAGGCCGGCACAACCTGGCTTGGCTGGGTTGGCGATTGTTCCGGCGGTGCGGGGGCGGGGCGGGGGGTGTGGAAGTGGGCCGACGACGGCTTGAGCAGGCGTTGTAATTCCGTGGTGAAATCTCGACAGCTGGCGAACCGCTCGGCAGGCGCTTTGGCCATCGCCCGGGCCAGCACCGGATCCAGCCCGACCAACTCCGGGCGCCGTTCCTCGAGCGATGGTGGCGGGGCCATGCAATGTTTGGTGATCACCACCGCAGGATTGGAATCGGCATATGGCAACGAGCCGGTCAATAGGTGAAATGCGGTGCACGCCAACGCGTACTGATCGGCGCGCCCGTCGAGCGGCTCACCCTTCAACTGCTCGGGTGCCGCGTAGGACACCGTGCCCACCGCCATGTTCGTCGCGGTAAGCCCCGATATGTCATCGATGCGGCGAGCTATTCCGAAGTCGGCCAGAAAAATTCGCCGCGTTTGCGAATCCAGCAGGATGTTGGCCGGTTTGACATCGCGGTGCAGCAGCCCCCGCTCGTGCGCATAATCCAGCGCTGAGCCGACCGCAATGATGATCGCGAGCGCATCGTCGAGGGGCATTCCGCCCGAGTGGTGGTCGCGCACGAGCCGACCCGCATCGGTGCCGGCCACGTAGTCCATCGAAATCCAAAACTGCCCTTCGTATTCGCCACGGTCGTGGATGCCCAAGATGTTGGGATGCGACAACGTAGCCGCCAATTCGGCCTCACGCAGAAACCGCTCTTGATACTGGGAGTCGGCGGTCAACTCCGCCGACAGCACCTTCAGGGCGTCCTGGCGGGGTAGCCGCGGGTGGGCCGCCAAATACACCGTGCCCATCGCGCCGGCGCCCAGCACCCGCAGGATTGTGAATCCCGCAAACAGTTCGCCCACCGACACCGGCATGGCCAAATCCTAGGCCCGCCATCTCAGCGGCATGAAGAATTCAAACCGACAGGCGACACGGCCGATAGCGCTGGCGTCGCGAGGCCGGCGGTGGAGAAGCTATGCTGCTGTTGTTTAGCTGGCTTACTTGTTGGGCGCGGGAACGTCATGATCGGCGACGGGTTGGGGGCGCGACGCGCCTTTGCGGGTGTGGTGGGTTGATGACTGCGGCCGCACCACTTAGCGGAGGTGACGACGCGACGGACGACGACGCCGTCCAATTCGGTGTCTTGGGCCCGTTGCAGATGAGCATCGGCGGAGCGTTGGTGCCGTTGGGCACGCCGAAGCAACGTGCCGTGCTCGCGGTGCTGGTTGTCAACGCCAATCGACCGGTGGACATTGACACACTGATCGGCGCTGCCTGGAATCAACGGCCACCAACGGGGGCGAGAGCCACACTGCATGCCTACATCTCCAATTTGCGTCGCCTGATGAGTAGCGTGGGCGTTGACCGGGCGCTACTGGCGAGTGCACCGCCCGGGTACCGATTGGCCATCGGCCACAATCAGTACGACCTCGGGCGATTTCGTACCCAGAAAGACGCCGGAGTGTATGCGGCGGCCGCCGGCCAATTCGAGCAGGCTAGCCGGCACATGTCGGACGCGTTGGCACAGTGGCGCGGCCCGTTTTTGGAGGACCTGCGCGACTTCCAATTCGTCGAGACCCTTGCCACCGCGTTCGATGAGGAGAAGGTCCTCGCCCATACCTCTCATGTCGAGGCTCAAATCGCCTGCGGGCGACCAAATGCCGTGATCATGGAGCTAGAGACGCTGATCGCTGAGCATGCCTACCGTGAGCCGCTGTGGGCGCAGCTGATGACCGCCTACTATTTGGCAGGCCGCCAATCGGATGCTCTCGATGCGTATCTGCGGATAAAAACCAGACTGGCCGAAGACTTGGGCATCGACCCGGGCCCTAAGCTACGTGAGCTCTACGAGCAAGTCCTGCGTCAGGAATCCGTCGATGTACGCAAGGCTGCTCAGGTCCATGCCGAAGACACCATAGTGTCTTCTGTCGCACTCGAAGGCAACGCAACCGCGATTCGCCGGCCCGTCGCGGCGGCGTTGCGCCGCGCCGACGGTCAACGGCATGCGTTGGCCGGCACGGCCACGCGGATCGGGCGCAGCGCCGACAACGACATCGTGCTGTCCGACGTCAAAGTCAGCCGCCACCACGCTGTCATCACCGACAACGGCGGGGCACTCGTGATCACGGACCTGGGATCGGTCAACGGGGTCCGTGTGCGTGGGGAGCGGATCGATCCCAGTGCCGAATTGTTCGAGGGTGATCGTATTCGCATTGGCGACCAAGAATTCACGCTCGAGACTCGGCCTGAGCCTCGCCGAAAGTGACTGCCAGGTAGCGCGGTGCCCGCCCGACCGGGTACTTAGAATCCATTAAGCCCTTCGCCGGAGTCTGTTGGCAGCCGGGAAACCGAGACCGCCAACGAGAAGAGTCCGCCATGACGAACACCGACCACAGCAACGCACCCCAACCGGAACTCTTCTTCTACAGCAGGCAGCGATGGCGGCGCCAGGACGGATGGGGAAACCAGCGCTCGGCCGATGAGTTCGGTCGCATCGTGTTCACCCATGCCCCCCGGCACGCCAAGGATGAGGAATGAGCAATTCCTATCGTCCCGAGCCGCCGCAACTGCTGCCGACCACCGTCGCGGACGGGAGCGCGCCGGGTGTGTACTACCGCATCGATGGAGAACTGGTGCCGGTGCTGCACATCTGGCTGGACGGCAGCGTGCCAGTGTTTTTCGAGCATCACGTGGTGCTGTGGAAGGAGCCGGCGCTCGCCATTGGGATCAAAGGCAAGGGTGCGCTTAAGCGCATGATCGCCGGCATGCCGTTGTTGTTGACCGAGGCGCGCGGGCCGGGGCAGGTCGCTTTTTCCCGCCAGGGCACTGGCCACGTGTTCCCATTGCATTTGCGCCCCGGCTCCGCCGTCGAGGTACGCGAGCACCAATACCTCGCGGCGACGGGCAATCTGGAGTACGGATTCACCCGCCAGAAGGGGATCAAGAACATGGTGTTCGGCTCGACCGGGTTCTTCGTGGATCGGTTCGCCGCGACACAGTCTGAGGGCGTGCTCTGGTTGCACGGCTACGGCAACGTTTTCGAGAAGGTCCTTGGTCCCGGCGAGCAGATCGACGTGGAGCCGGGCAGCTGGATCTACCGCGACGAGAGCGTGCGGATGGACCCGCAGCTGTTCGGATTGCGCACCGGAATGTTCGGTGGTACAGGTAATCTCGTCTTCAACCGCTTCACTGGGCCGGGTCGTGTCGGCATTCAGTCGATGTACGTGGACATGCCGACTGGCTCGGACGATGCCCCTGTGCGTAAAGGCGCCATGGTGGCCGGCGCGTTGGGGTTGGGGCGTGTAATCGGCGATGCGCTTACCTGAGGGATTCGGGTGTGCGAGTGGTCATTAAGGATCCAGTAAGTGCTGTCGCGCACAGTGTTTGCGCATAGCAACAACTACTGAACAAAAGGAGCGTGCTGACATGAAGATTTTACCCACCGGCATCGAGGAACAGATCGATCGCGTCGATCGCACCCGCAGCCTGATCATCGGTATCAGCTCTGGGCTGATAGCACTCTGGTGCCTCTACCGTGTGCTCTGGTCCATTTACCTGATGACGACCTACAGCTTCATGTTCGGGTCGCTGGCGTTCGCAATTGTGCTGTGGGGCGTGATCGGCGTCGTCGCAGCGATCGCGGCTACCGGCTTCCTGACCCGCTACGCCAGGAAACCTTGACTCTGGGTCCCGTATTTGGAAGTCACGCCTGAAGAGGGCGGGTGCAAAGGATTAACCCGTGTCCACTGATGCGGCCGATCACTTAGGAAAGCTCCCAGTCACTTGCGACCCGATTGGCGACATCGCCGTCGACCCGGCAGGCAGCACACTGGTCGTGACGCATCCCCGCATCAGCGCGGTATCGATCCTCGACGCTGACACTCGGGACGCGGCCAGCCTCATCACGCTGCACGGTGATCCCGTGGCTGTTGCGGTGGCAGCCGGTCGCACTTTCGTCGCAACCACGTCGGCCACCTGGGCCAGTTGCCGATCATCAACGTGTACCTGGCGCGCGAGAAGGCGCGGCGTGGCGGTCGCGACGACGCCATCGCGCTTATGCGCGCCGCCGCCAACCATTTGTTTCGACGACGGACAGCTGCTGCTGTGGGGCGTTCCCGCGACGGGTCTGCTGGTGGAGACGCTGCTCAACGGTCCTGCCGATAGCGACGTGACCGAAGCCGAGGCCGCGATCGAGAGGCTGGCGGCGGCGCCGGCCGAAAACGGTCTGGCGATCCGCGCGATCTGGCTGTTGCGCCTGCGGGCACTGCTGGCCCGCGCGAAGCGGCGTGCGGCCGCATATGCAGAGCTCGTGCAGCGCTACCGCGAATCGGCCAATTCGCTGGGCTTTCAAGGCCATATCGAGTGGGCCGAGGCGATGTAGGGAGTCCTGAGCGACCCGCCGTGTCCGAGTGTCCGGCGCGCCGATGCTATTCCCCGGCGCTCTGGGGTCACTTCTTGGACCCCGCATTAAGGATCCAGTAAGCCCTGTCCCGCACAGTGTTTACGAACTGCGAAAGCACTGAACAAAAGGAGTGTAGTTATGAAGCGCGAAGTCATGATCGCGGCCAGCGCGGCGGCGATCCTCGGCGTGGCGTTGGCGGGCTGTTCCAGCAGCAAATCCGTCAGCACGCCCAATGGTGCGGTGGCCGCCGCAGGTGCGTCGAACACCAAGGTATCGGTCGACGGCCATGATCAAAGCGTCAAGGGCACCGTGGCCTGCACCACCGCCGCCGGGGACCTCAACATCGCTATAGGTGGGTCGACGCCCGGCGCAGGCGGTGTCCCCACCGGTATCGGCGCGGTATTAACCGATGCCAATCCGCCGGTCGTCAAATCCGTTGCGCTGGGCAATGTCAACGGCGTGTCGTTGGGAGTTGGCGGGACCACGGGCAGCGCCAAGGCCACCAAGGACGGCAACTCCTACAAGATCACCGGCACGGCGAGCGGGGCGGACATGACCAACCCGATGGCCGGACCGGTAACCAAGCCCTTCGAAATAGATGTCACCTGCCCATAGCCAGCTGGCCTGCGGCTAGTCCTGGCCCGGCCCTCGGGTGTCACAACGGCGACACCCGAGGGCCCGGGCGGCGTTGGCGGTGAATCCCGCTACCAGAAAGGAATACGAAATGAACAACCGGACCAAAGTGGTGCTCGGGGCGACAGTCGGCCTAGTCGCTATATGGATGATCTTGCGCGTTGTCATGCTGAGCCAGGCCGGCGTATCAGGCGCTGGGATTTATTATCTCGGCCTGCCGATCGGAGGTATCGTCGCGCTGCTTCTGCTCCTGATGCGACTCGGCCTGCTCAACTTCGGCGAAAGGTCAAGTGCCACGGTTCAGCACTGGCAGCCCGACAGTGCTATGCAGGGGCCTCGGCCGGTGTCTCCGCCGTCGCAGCGCCTGCAGGAACTCGAGGCCCTGCGCACCAGCGGCGCCATTTCGGACACCGAATACGCCGAACAGCGGGCAGGGATCATCTCCGGCATCTGATCAACACGCCCTTGCCGCTCAACCGATCTCAGCCACCTTCGGCATGAGCTCGTCCCCAAAGCGTTGCACGAAGCCGGCGGGATCCGGAGTGCCGGGCACCGGACCGATGTTGATCATCTCGATGCCCAGCTCGGCGTAGCGCTCGAGCCGCTTCAGGTAGCCGTCGATGTCGGCGAACGGGTCGGCGAAGAGACCAACGGTTTTGCGGACCTCGCTTTCATCGCGGCCCACCGTGTCGCAGTGACGCCTCAATACGCCGATCTTGTGCTCGAGTTCGTCGGGCTCGGAATCCGTGGTGTTCCAGACATCGGCATATTGCGCGACCATCCGCAGTGTCTTCTTCTCACCGCTACCGCCGATGAGGATCGGTGGCCGACGGATCGGCTGGGGCTCACAGATGGTTTCGGCCAGCTGATAGTGCTTTCCGTGGTAGGGCCCATCGTCGTCGCTCCACATCTGCAGACAGATCTGCAGCGTCTCTTCGAGCATCTCGAACCGGTCGCGCAACGGTGGATACGGGACACCTAAGGCGACATGCTCGCGCTCATACCAAGCCGCTCCGATGCCGAACATCGACCGACCCTGCGAGAGCACGTCGAGTGTGGTGACCGTCTTGGCCAGCACCCCCGGATGACGATAGGTGACCCCGGTGACGAGCAATGCGAGGGTGATGCTGGTTGTCTGGCCGGCCAGAAAGCTCAGCGACGTGTAGCCCTCCAGAAACGGATCTTGCGCGCGCCCAAGGCTTTCCATTTGAAAGAAATGATCCGCCAAGGTGAACATCGTGGCACCGGCGTCTTCGGCGGCCTTGGCCGTCGCTACCAGTGTGGGCCCCTGGTCGGCCGGATCGCCCGGCAGAAAGTCGATGAAGTGTATTCCCAGTTCCATTTCCTAGCTCCCTTCGCTAATCGGTCAAACGCTGAAGCAGGGACAATGCGTCGAGGATGACTCGACGTTCCCGCTCGGTGTAGCGCTCCTGCATGACACGAGCCAGCCATTCCTCGCGGACCTGACGGTCGCTTTCCGCGCGGCGGCGGCCTGCGGTGGTCAACGAGATCACTTGGCGCCGACCGTCGTCGGGGTCGGGCGCGCGCCGGATGAGCCCGTGCTGGTCGAGTCCGGCCAGTATGGTCGCCATCGACTGCGGCCGAACCCGCTCGGCGGCGGCCAGCGCGCTGGCCGATGATGCGCCCTCTTTCCAGAGCCGGGTGAGCACCGCGGTCTGCGACGGCGTCAGATCGGTCCCGGTCGCGACATCCTTCAGCTGGCGCCGTAGCCGGCTGAATATCACCCGAAGATCTCGGGCAGCCGCTCCGGCCGACTCCGTGATTCCGTCCACCAGCCTCAGCCTACATTAGACAGTCTCAACTGTACAGTTCTAACTGTTGAGTTAGAACTGAAGAGGTACTCGACGCCCCGAACGCTATGTGCTGTCCCCGCTCAATTCCCAGAAACGCGAGCTTTCTTCCACGGGCGGTTTGGCGTGGACCCAGGTCGCGACCAGGCCGGTGAGTATCAGCCATCCCAACACGGCAGCCGGGATCGCCCAGATCCGACGCAGCAGCAGCGCCGTGCCGCATTGGGCGACGAGACCCTCGCCCTTGGCGTCGGCGGCCTGCGACAGGTTGGCGCTGAACCCTCTGCCGCAGCTGATCTGCATGCCGTATTGGTCGTAGTGGCTCAGATAGACCGGAAACCAGAGTGCCAGCAGCCCGACGACGACGAGTAAGGCACCCGCGATGCTCAGGAATAGCGCTCGATTGCTCACAGAGTTCCTTTCAAATCAGATTGCGGCCGCGGCGGATTCGCCTACGCACGTCGGCCAGCAGCAGGTAGCTGCTGCCCTGCCGGATGAACCCGGGCAGAAACCGATTGACGAACGCCACCAGTAAAAATAGATATTCGAACCGGCGCTGCTGGCCGGGCGTCCACTCGACCTGCAGGGTCTCGCGGAATACCGGCGCGAGAAATCCCACGGTCAGAAAGCGCAGCAGCGGGCCGAACGCCGGACGCAGCAACGCCGATACCATTCGCAGGTCAATCAGGTCCCGCAGGTAGCTGCGCACCACGTCGTCAACCACGACCCGCTGACACGCTTCGTTCCAGTAGCGGTCGAAATCGGCTCTGGTGACTGGCCATTGGCTATCGCTCACCTGCAGTGTGGTGCCCAAGGTAGACGCCGAGCGGTAGAACCGCTCGGCGAGTTCGTCGGGCAGCCTTCCGCGCAGCAACTGGTAGGTGTCCTCTAGGCCGACGAAAAGGCATGCTGCCACCCACATCTGAAGGTCGCGGTCAAAGGCACTGTAGGGCACCGGGCTGTGGGGCTCCGATCTGACCTGGCGGTGCACGGCGTCGACCGCGTCGCGGTACGCCGCACGATCACCCGGGCTGCCCAGAATCGCGACCGCCAGGTAACTGAAGGTGGTGCGCGCCCGCTTCCACGGGTGCTTCATCAGGTTGCCGGAGTCCACCTTGCTCTCGACCACCCCGTGCCCGACCCCGGGCCAGGACAGCTGCATGACCACATTCGCCGCCCCGGCGGCGAACGACCAGAAGTCGAGGGCGTCGGAGAGGGTGGCCGGCCGCTCGTCCCAGCGGGCTGTGCGGTGGGTTATGTGAATCCGGGTGTCGGCGGTGGTGAGGGGGACTCCGGTGGCTTCGGCACTCATGTCATGCAAACGTCCGAAAACAGCAGGACCGGCCAGGACACTATCGACCCGAGGAACGACACCACTAGGTCGGCCCCGTGCATGCGCTGCAAATGCGCGGTGTGTGTCGTCGACCAAATCGTTCCCACTATTAAATACGGTGTGCCAACGATCAATCCGAGTCCGATCAGCTCGGCGATCGTGAGCTGGTAGCCGAGGAAGCGGCGAATCCTTTCCAGCATGCGCGCCTGCCTCTCGCAACGGCCCCCGAACGTCATCGTCCACGACCCCCCGGCTCGTCCGCGCCCCGAGAGCATGGCGAGCATCAATTATGTTAATGGAGATTCTGACTCTGGGGTAGGTTTTTAGCAACTTCGCTGCACGCTATGGTGAAGCGGTGACGACCGCGCGCACTGAGCTTACGGACGTCGTGCGCAGACGACCCAAAGACCGGAAAGCTCAGATCGCCCGGGCGTCCGCCGAGTCGTTCAGCGCGCTGGGCTACCACGCGGTCAGCATGGAAGCCATCGCCGCGAAGGTCGGAATCTCCGCGCCGGCGCTCTACCGGCACTACGCGAGCAAGTACGACCTGTTTCGCGGCGCGGTCCTGGCCCTCGGTCAGCAACTGGTCGACTGCACCGATTTCGCCGACGTGGCTCCCTGCGAAATCTCGGCTGCTGACCCGGCTGCGGCATTGGGCCGACTAATCGACGCACTCATCGACGTCACGTTGGCCAATCGTGAGTCCGGCGGGCTCTACCGCTGGCAGGCCCGATACCTGCACGCCGAAGATCAATCCATCCTGATGGACCAATTGCGGGTGGTCAACCGCCGAATCCAACGGCCGCTCATAGCGATTCGGCCGACGTTGAGCTCCTCGCATCGCTGGATGCTGTCCTCAGGTCTGCTCAGCGTGATCGGCAGCATTGTCGATCACGGGATTGCGCTGCCGGCAGATGAGATTCGCACACTGCTGGCCGGAGCCGCGACGTCGCTGCTCGGCGTCGAGCTGCCGGAGCCGGAGGATACGGTGGGCCGGCCTTCGGCCTGGCGGATCTTCGAATCGGATACCGGTGTCTACGAAGCCCTGTTGCAGGCGTCAATGGTGTTGTTCAACGCCAAGGGCTACCCCGAGACCAGCATGGCGGAGATCGCTTCGGCCGTCGGTATCCCGGTGTCCGGGATCTACCGGTACTTTCCCGGAAAGTTTGACATCCTCTCGATCGGGTTGCGGCGTGCCGCCGACCGGGTTTCCGGCCGCTTGTCGGCGATCCTGACTGGCGTGACCGAGCCGCGCCAAATGCTCACCCTCTTGATCGAGGCCTACGTGACAACGTCATTCGCCAACCCGGAACTGGCGGCGATCTACTACACCGAGCGGGTCAACCTGACTCGGGTGGACGAGGAGTTGTTGCGCAGTGTGCAGCGCTCGACGATCGATTCCTGGATGCGTCTGATGACAGCGGCCCGCCCGGCGCTGACACCGACGCAGGCGCGCATTTTGGTCCACGCGGCGATGGCCTTGGTGGTCGACGTGGGACGGCTGGTGCACTACCAGGATCCGGGCGGCAACTCCGCCTACCCGCAAGCGTGCGTGCGAAAATTGATGGAGGTTACGGTGTTTGGGCGTGGCGAATAGTATTCCCGCCCAGATAGGCGAGGTATCCGATCAACCCGACGGTGGCCAGGCTGCGAGTCTGCCGGCTGCTGAAACTCAGGCCTAACACCGTTTCGATACTGCCGTTGGTGTAGATGTGCTGGCGGGTATTGCGCGGGAATGCGGCCTTGGTGATCGGCTCCCACATCCGCGGACTGGTGAAGTGAGCCAACCCGAGCCCGGCGATCGCCAGGCCGGAGAAGCGGGCGACACGGTTGCTTTTGCGAGACATGATCCTCCTCAGGCGATTGCGTAGTCGCTCAGCGGGAATCGAGAGCCGTCCCGCACGGCGTTGCGCACCGATGTGGGCCGCAACAGTGTCGCCTCGCCGCTGTGGTTGAAGTAGTAGGACCGCGACGTGGCACAGTCACCGGCGTAGAACACCGAGCTGTCCAGATGTTTGGTCATCCGGTCCAGGAAGCGCGCATTGGCGTCTTCGGTGACCTCGAATGTGGTTGCGCTCCTGCGCTTCACCTCACCCAGCAACCGGCCCATGTGCCGCATCTGGTATTCCATGGTGTTGAAGAAGGACAGCCCGGAGAATCCGTACGGGCTGGCCAGGCTCAGGTAGTTAGGGAAGTACGGAATCGACACCCCTTGGTAGGCCTGGAACCTGTTCTCCCGCCACCATTTCCCGAGATTTCTTCCTTGGCGGCCGACTACCTCGATGGCCGGGAAGTTGGCGTCCCACAGATCGAATCCGGTGGCCAGCACCAGGGTGTCGATAATCGCCCGCTGCCCGTCGTTGGTGACGATGCCATCGGGTTCGATCCGATTAATGCCACCGGTCTCGAGGTGCACGTTCGGATTGGTGAAGCTGCGGTAATAGTCGTTGGACCAGCTCGGCCGTTTGCAGCCGATGTCGTAGTCCGGAGTCAGCTTGCGTCGCAGCTCCTTGTCGCGGATCGACACGAAGCGGTGAATCTTGCAGAGATCCATCCCCGCGATGGACAGTCGCCGGAAGTAGCGGTAGTTCAGCACCGCGGTGAGTGTCATGAACTCGAGCAGGTTGTCACTCACCCACCGCAGCGCCCGCTGGGTGAGCGGGATGCGGGCGAACAGGCGCTGCACGGCTGGAGCAATCCCGAAGTCCAACTTGGGCGCCACCCAAATCGCGGTGCGCTGATACACCGTCAAGTCGGCGACCGTCTTTGCGAGTTCGGGGATGAGTTGGATCGCGGTGGCCCCGGTGCCGATCAAACCCACCCGACGACCCGCGAAGTCATAGCTGTCGTCCCACGCGGTGGTGTGTACGACCTTGCCGCCGAAGCTGGTGATGCCCGGGATGTCTGGGGTGTGCGGTTGCGACAGGAAGCCGGTGGCGGTGATCAGGACCCGTGCGGTCAGCGTGTCCCCGCCGGCCAGCGCCACCTGCCACAATTGCGCCTCTTCGTCCCAGCGGGCGCTTTCCGCCGTCGTGTTGAAGCGCATGTGACGGCGCACGTCGTACTTGTCGGCGACGTGATGGGCATACTGCTTGACTTCCGGGCCCGTTGCGAACAACCGTGACCAGGACGGGTTGGGCTCGAACCAGTAGGAGTAGGTGGTCGACGGGACGTCGACGGCCAGGCCCGGATAGCGGTTGACCTGCCAGGTGCCACCCAAGTCGGCTTCGCGGTCGAGGATGGCGATGTTGTGGTATCCGAGGCGCTTGAGCTGGATCGCCGCGCCGATGCCGCCGAAGCCCGCTCCGACGATGACGGCGTCGAAATGCTCCGAACTCATGAAACGACCGTACCTTACTTCAGAGTAAGTTTGTAGTTGGTAGACGCCGCGTCGATGATAATCGAACCTGGTGACGGCTAGCCGGTATCGGTTTTGGATTTGGTTTTCCTGGTCGCCTTGCCGCCGATGGCCTGGTTGGCCGCGAGCAACGCTTCGTTGTCGTCTTGCAGGTCAAGGATGCGGGCGATGCCGGCAAGATTGATGCCGGCCGCGACCAGCTCGCTGATGCGCTGCAGCCGGGCCAGGTCGTCGGCGCTATAGAGGCGAGTCCCGCCGTCACTGCGGGCGGGACTGAGCAGACCGTGGCGCTCGTACAGCCGCAGCGACTGCACCGCGACGCCGGAGAGTTCGGCGGCCACCGTGATGCCGTAAACGCCTTGGCTCGGAGCGGGCAGGCCCGGCGTATCAGGTCGATCGATCATGCGAAAAATATCCTTGGCTGAGCGTATAAGAAACCTTTGTATCACACTTGCGGCATCATCGTGCGTATGCTATATCAAATCTATGTCTATAGACATAAGTTATAGATGACATCCCACAGAGAATAGGAGAGTCGGAGGTGACCACGATGCTGATGCGTACCGACCCGTTCCGTGACCTGGACCGCTTCACCCAGCAGGCGCTGGGCACCGCCGCCCGCCCGGCGGTGATGCCGATGGATGCGTGGCGCGAAGGTGATGCGTTCTTCGTCGAGTTCGACCTGCCTGGCATCGATCCGGATTCATTGGATCTCGACATCGAACGCAATGTGGTGACTGTGCGTGCGCAGCGCCCCGCCGTTGATCCGAACCGGGAAATGCTGGCGACCGAGCGGCCGCGCGGAATATTCAGCCGGCAACTGGTTCTGGGCGAGAACCTCGACACCGACCGGATCGAAGCCTCCTACAACGAGGGCGTGCTACGGCTACACATCCCGGTGGCCGAAAAAGCTAAGCCGCGCAAGATCACCATCGGCCGCGGCGACGCGCACCATGCTCTCGACCGCCACGGCGCCCAGCGCGAGGTGATCGACGCCTGATTGTCCGGTGGCGGCAGCGGGGACGCGCCGCGCGAACCCGCTGCCGCCACCGGCGCCATCGGCCCGAATCCAGAAAGAGTGGGGAGATTGCCATGTCGTCTTGTAGCGATGTCGATCCGGCACGCGTGTTGACGTCGCTGGCTGACATCGTCCACCAGGGCTCGACACCAAAAGAGATGTATGCAGCGATCTGTGTGGCTGCAACGTTGATGGTTCCGGGCTGCGACCATGCCAGCCTGATGATCTGCCGTGATGGAGCCTGCAGCACAGCGGCCGTCAGCGACCCCGTCGCGCACAAGATCGGCAAACTCGAGCAGGCGCTCGGCACCGGGCCATGCCTCGATGCCATCGAGGAGCAAACCGCCCAAATAGCAACGGATCTGACCACCGCTGGCCGGTGGCCGGTACTAGCAGCCCGCGTGGTCGCCGAAACGCCGGTGCGGGCCGCTATGAGCATTCGTCTGCGGGTAGACCGCGCCCTGGTCGGTGCGCTCAATCTGTTTTCCGATTCGGTCAATGCGTTTGACGCCACGTCGGTTGAACGGGCCATAGTGTTGGCGGCGTTCGCCACGGTCGCTACCAATGCCACCGCGCATGGCGAAGACGCGACCGGGCTGCGGCGTGGCCTGGCCAGCAACCGCGAGATCGGCAAGGCCATCGGCATGCTGATGGTGCTCAACGACGTCTCCGAAGACGAGGCGTTCGACATCCTGCGTCGAACCTCGCAGGACGCCAACGTCAAGATCGCCGACATCGCGGTCGAGTTCGTTCGACGCCGCTTAGCGCAGCAGCCTTAATGCGGCATCGACTGCCAATGCAGGAACGTCAAGGTTCTTCGAGCCCAGGTCGTGTCGTGCGCCGGTGATCTCGATGATCTCGGTCGGTGCGGGAATCAACGCGGCGGCGGCGCGCACTTCGTCGATGGTGCCGAACGGATCCGACGTGCCGTGGGTGAACACGGTCGGCACCGGGATATCCGGCAGGTGCTCGGTGCGGGCGCGTTCGGGCTTACCGGGCGGGTGCACGGGGTAGGAGAACAGCGTCAGCAGGTCAACCAGCTGCGCAGCAGATTCGACGCAGTCGGCTACCACCATGGATGTCTGGCGGCCGCCGTAGGAATGGCCGCCGGCGAGCAGTGGGCCGTCGGCAAGGGCGCGGCATACGGCGATCGCTTCCACGATGCCGGCGCGATCGGTCGCCGCCGAACCCGACGGCGGTCCCTTGGGCCGTCGCCGCCGGTAAGGCAGGTTGTAGCGGACCGCAAGCCAGCCGCGTCGGGCCCACTCGTCGCAAATCTTCTGCAGCAGTGCGGATTCCCGGCTGCCGCCGGCGCCGTGCGTCAACACCACCACACCGGACGGGGTGTCGTCGGGTTCATGTGCGATGCCCGCGATCGCTTCGAGGGTCACGACGACAACCGGAAGAGCGGGGACACCGGGCCGTGGCCGTGCCCGAGCGGATAGGCGGCATGCAGACATTCGGTCACCCAGCCCTTGGCGAACGCGACCGCGTCCGGCACGGTGTAGCCATGGGCCAGGGCGCAGGCGGTCGCAGCGGCCAGCGTGTCGCCGGCGCCGTGGTCGTGGGTGGTGTCCACCCGCGGCGACTCGAACTCGTGAAAGTCGTTGCCGTCGAACAACAAGTCCGTGCTGCTGGCCGACCCGGTCAGATGGCCGCCCTTCACCAGCGCCCACTGCGGGCCCAGCGCCTGCAGGGCGCGGGCCGCGTCGGCCTGCGACTTCGAGTCGACAACGTCGATGTCTACCAGTAACCGTACCTCGTGCAGATTCGGCGTCACCAACGTTGCCAGCGGAAATAGTTCGGCGCGAAGGGAATCCAGCGCGCTGCGGTCGAGCAGCGGATCGCCGTGCATCGACGCGCAGACCGGATCGACCACCAGCGGCGCGCCCGCGCCATGCTCACGCCAACTCTCGGCGACCGCGGTGATGATCTCCGCGGATGCCAGCATGCCGGTTTTGGCGGCCTGCATTCCGATGTCGTGGCATACGACCTCGATCTGGGCTGCGATGACGTCGCCGGGCACCTTGTGAAAACCTTTCACGCCCATCGAGTTCTGCACTGTCACGGCGGTCACCGCGCACAGTGCGTGTATGCCCAGCAAAGCGCAGGTGCGCATGTCCGCCTGGATACCGGCACCACCGCCAGAGTCCGATCCGGCGATGGTCAGTACCCGCAGCGGCGTCGCACCGGGTCGCGCCAGCGGGAGGAAGTTCACCGTGCGATCGGCAGGTACACCCGATTGCCGTGCTCTGCGAACTCGACTGACTTCTCCGCCATACCCTGCGCAAGAGCCGCCTCGATGGCTTCCTCGCTGTCGAGTCCATGCTCGGCGGCGTAGTCGCGGACGTCTTGGGTGATGCGCATGGAGCAGAATTTAGGGCCGCACATCGAGCAGAAGTGGGCGGTTTTGGCGGGTTCGGCGGGCAGGGTTTCGTCGTGGAATTGCTGGGCGGTGTCGGGATCTAGGGACAGTGCGAATTGGTCGTGCCAGCGGAACTCGAACCGGGCGGTGGACAGCGCGTCGTCGCGTTGCTGGGCGCGCGGATGGCCCTTGGCCAGATCGGCGGCGTGGGCGGCGATCTTGTAGGCGATCACGCCGTCTTTGACGTCCTTGCGGTCGGGCAGCCCGAGGTGTTCTTTGGGTGTGACGTAGCACAGCATCGCGGTGCCGGCTTGGGCGATGATGGCCGCGCCGATCGCCGAGGTGATGTGGTCATAGCCCGGCGCGATGTCGGTGGCCAGTGGCCCCAGGGTGTAGAACGGGGCCTCCTCGCACCATTCCTCTTCGAGTCGCACGTTCTCGACGATCTTGTGCATCGGCACATGCCCGGGTCCTTCGATCATCACCTGTACGCCGTGGGCTTTGGCGATGGTGGTCAGCTCACCGAGCGTGCGCAGCTCGGCGAACTGGGCGGCGTCGTTGGCATCGGCGATCGAGCCGGGCCGCAACCCGTCGCCCAACGAGAACGTCACATCGTAGCGGGCGAAGATCTCGCACAGCTCGTCGAAATTGGTGTAGAGGAACGACTCCCGATGATGGGCCAGGCACCACGCCGCCATGATCGACCCACCGCGCGACACGATGCCGGTGACCCGCTTGGCGGTCAGCGGCACATAGCGCAGCAACACCCCGGCGTGCACGGTCATGTAGTCCACGCCCTGCTCGCACTGCTCGATCACGGTGTCCCGATAGCACTCCCAGGTCAACTCGGTGGGATCGCCCTTGACCTTCTCCAGCGCCTGATAGATCGGCACCGTGCCGACCGGCACCGGTGAGTTACGCAAAATCCACTCCCGGGTGGCATGAATGTCCTTACCGGTGGACAAATCCATGATGGTGTCGGCCCCCCAGCGGGTGGCCCACACCATCTTGTCGACCTCCTCGGCGATCGACGACGTCACCGCCGAGTTACCGATATTGGCGTTGACCTTGACCGCGAACGCCTTGCCGATGATCATCGGCTCGCTCTCGGGATGGTGGTGGTTGGCCGGAATCACCGCGCGGCCGCGGGCCACCTCGTCGCGCACCAACTCGGCGGGCATGTCCTCGCGGGCGGCGATGAACGCCATCTCCGCGGTGATCTCCCCAGCCCGCGCCCGCTGCAGCTGAGTGCCGCGATCAGCCACCACACCCAGCCGCGGCGCCAACCCGGCCCGCACATCGATCACCGCATCAGCGTCGGTGTAGGGCCCAGAGGTGTCATAAAGATCGAAGTACTCACCATTAGACAGACCCACCCGCCGAAACGGCACCCTGGCACCAGGAACCTCCGCAAGCTCCCGATAAGCCTTGCTGCTGCCCGCGATCGGTCCGGTGGTGACGGACGGTTCGACTGTAACGGTCATTTTTGTTCTCCCTACGTCGGCATTACCCGTTCAGGTTCGTACGGTCGACGGCCCCGAGCCGTCCTCTCAGCGCACTGGGCGTGCGCTCCCGCGTTGTTGTGGAGTCCACGCTAGCGCAGCCGGACGGGGATGTGTACGGCCCGCGACGATCCGCGCCGCGGAAGCGGCGCGAGGAGGAGCGCGGCGGCGGCGGAGGCGACATGCTCGCGACGTCTCGGCGGTGGGCAAGGTGTTTAAACGATGGAATGATTATTAACGTGCACGAGTCCGCCGAGACGAGCGCCGACACCGGTGAAGCACCCGTCGGGCGGCTGGCATACGCCGACCACGGCAACGTCCGCGTGGGCGCTTTCCGGTTCTGGTTTATCGGCCAGCGCTGGGAATGGTCCGATGAGGTAGCGCGCATGCACGGCTATGAGCCCGGTTCGGTCGTACCGACGACGGAACTGCTGCTATCGCACAAACATCCAGAAGACCGGGAACACGTTCAGGAACTGCTCGATCGGGCACTACATACCAAGAGCTCGTTCTCCAGCCGTCACCGCTTTATTGACGTGGGCGGCAATGTGCACGATGCGATCGTGGTGGCCGATCGGATGGCCGACGAGACGGGCGCAGTGGTGGGAACCGCCGGTCACTACATCGACTTGACCGCCACCTTCGTCGAAACCCGGCAGGTGGCCCTCGACGAGGCGTTGCCTGACCTGTTCGAGGCCCGCGCGCTGATCGAGCAGGTCAAAGGCGTCCTGATGGCAACCTATCGGGTCAGCGCTGATCAGGCATTCGGTGTGCTGCGGTGGCGATCGCAGGAGACCAACACCAAATTGCGCGCGCTGGCCAACCAGCTCATCGCCGAAATCGCCTCGCTGCCACCGCCGTCGGCGGAGCTGCAAAGCGCCTTCGACCATCTTTTGTTGACGGTGCAAGAGCGTATTGAGGGCGAACCCGACACATAACCGGGTCGCCGGTTAGGCTCGACAATGCCGCAGACGGCAAGCCGGCACGACGGGTGAACGCGATGGATTTGTTGGTGGTCGACTACGAGGTACGACCGGAAGCTGTGGTCCTGCAGGCCAAGGGCGAGGTGGATTCCAGCACCGCTGGCGACCTCACCTCACAGCTGGACGCGGCGCTGCAGCAGGCCGGGACCCAAGCCTCTCGACTACTCATTGTCGATTTGCAGGCCGTGACCTACTTCGGCAGCGCCGGACTGAACGCGGTCCTCGATTGTCACCGGCGAGGGCTGCAGGCCGGGACGTCCGTGCGCTTGGTTGCCGACAACGGACTGGTGGTGCGCCCGATCGAGGTGACGAACCTGGACAGCGTCCTCGAGCTCTACCCCACGTTGCCCGATGCGCTGCAAGGCCGTGATACCGAGCAGGGGCAGTGAGCGGGTCTCACCCCCGCGAGTGGGCCAGCGAGCCGCAGGACCTACCACCCGACCTTGCCGAGGCGGTCGCACTCGGCGGTGAGATGGGTCGTCTGTTCGCGGAATTCGATTGGGCTGCACATCCATTGGGATCGCCCCAGGACTGGTCAGCAGAGTTACGTTCGGCAGTCGCGGTGGTGTTGACCTCGCGGTTTCCGATCGTGTTGTGGTTGGGCGCTGAAGACCTGTTCTTGGTGTACAACGACGCCTACATCCAGATCCTGGGTGACAAACACCCGGCCGCGCTGGGCCGACGCGGCCGATTCGTGTGGTGGGACATCTGGGAGCCGATCAGTCCGATGCTGGCCAGCGTGATCGCGACCGGGGAGGCTACCTGGTCGCACGACTTGATGCTGCCCATGGTGACTGCCGGTCGACGCCAGGAACGCTACTTCACCTTCACCTACAGCCCCCTGGTCGGACACACCGGCGAGATCTACGGGATCTTCTGCCCTTCCTGGGAGACCACCGAGCGGGTGATCAGCGAGCGGCGCCTGCATCTCCTCAACGCGGTGGCCTCGGCGACGATGGAAACCCGCACCGTCGACGACGCGGTGAACGCAGCTATTTCGGTGTGTGCCGACCAGCCCGCCGACGTACCCCTCGTCGCGGCATACGTCAGCGATGCGGACGCCGCCGATACCGTACTGCGCGGAGCAACGCCGTCGGTGCTGGCGCTGCTGCCGCCCACCCTGGAAAAGCTCACCGGCTGGGAGCCGACGGCGCGGTCACGGGCGGAGGTGCAGATCATCGACGACGTAGCGTCGGTGATTCGCGGTGTGCATGAAGTGTTGGGCGGCGATTGTCCGGACCAGGCGCTGGTGCTACCGCTGGGCGAGAACGCCATCGCGGGGGCGTTAGTGGTGGGAACAAACCCGCGCTGCCCGCTGGATGAGCAATATCTCGGGTTTTGTCAGCTGCTCGCCGACCAGCTGTCCTCGGCGCTGGCTTCGGTGGTCTCCCATGAGCGACAGCGGCAACGCGCCGATGCGCTGGCCGAACTGGACCACGCCAAGACGGCGTTTTTGACCAACGTCAGCCACGAATTCCGCACGCCGCTAACCCTGCTTCTAGGCCCCCTCGAGGACGCGCTCTCCGATGTCGGTTCGCACACGGTTCTCGCGGCGCGGCTGCGGATGGCCCGGCGCAACGCGGGACGGCTGCTGCGCCTGGTCGACTCGCTGCTGCAGTTCTCCCGTATCGAAGCGGGCCGCGCCACCACGACATTGGTGTGCACCGATGTCGGGGCGTTGACCTCGCAGATCGCGTCGTCGTTCGCCGAACTGTGCGAGCGGGCCGGGCTTGAACTTCTCCTCGACTGCCGCCCGGCACTGGCCGACCTCGACCCGGACATGTGGGAAACCATCATGCTCAACCTGCTGTCCAACGCGGTCAAATACACGCTGAGCGGCTCGATCACCGTCACGGTCCACAGCGGCGGCAACCAGTGCCTGGTCAGCGTCCGCGACACCGGTGTCGGGATCAGCGAGGCGGATCTGAACCGGCTCGGCGAACGTTTCTTTCGGGCCGACACCGCGCGGGGCCGCAGTGTGGAAGGCACCGGAATCGGGCTGTCACTGGTGCGTGGGCTGGTGGAACTCCAACAAGGCAGCATGCAGATCGCCAGCGAAATCGACCGCGGCACCACCGTCGCCGTTACGCTGCCCAAGTCGCTCGCCACCACACCGATCTACCATCGACCGGCCGATCTGCTGGATAGCTCTTACATCGTCGAGGCCGACCAATGGGTGGCATCGCTGCCCGACGAGTCTGCGCCCGCCGACGACAATCGCGAACTGGTGTTGATCGCCGACGACAACGCCGACATGCGGGCTCACATAAACCAGGTGCTGTCGCCGCACTGGCGAACCGTTCTGGTCGCCGACGGCGAAGCGGCCCTGCGGACCGCGTGCGAGCTTCGCCCAGACGCGATCGTGACCGATGTGATGATGCCCAAGCTCGACGGCTTCGACTTCGTCTCGGCCGTTCGTCGCGATCCCGACTTGGCCGCCACTCCGATCCTCATGCTCTCCGCCCGCGCCGGAGACGAGGCCGTCAGCGAAGGCTACGCCGGCGGCGCGGACGACTACCTGCCCAAACCATTTCGCTCGCAGGAGCTGATCGAGAGGGTCGCGGCGCGGTTGTCCGCCGCCAACCGCGAGCGTGCCGGTCGGCTACAGCGCGAAGCCGAGCTTCGGCATACCTCCGCCGTCGCCCAACTCGATGCCGCGTTGCGGGCCGCCGAGTCCGTCGCGGGAATCGCCGAAGCGCTGCTGGCCTCTCCGCTCGGCGCGGGCGGTGCGACAGTCGTCGTGATCGGTCTCCTCGACGCCGAGCAGAACAACGTCCGGTTCGAGTACGCCGGACCGGTGCCCGTGGAATACCGCGACCGCTACCACGTGGCCACCCTGGACACGCCGCTGGTGCCGATTGACGTCATCAAGTCCGGCCAGACGATGGTCATCACCGACACCTTCGCGCTCGCCCCGCGTTATGGCCACGTGGTGCAGGAGACCGCGCACAGCGTCCGGTCGTGCGTCAGCCAACCGTTGCGCGGCCATGACGGAAGCGTGATCGGTTCCCTCGGACTGCTGTGGTCGATACCGCGCGATTTCGACGCCGCCGAGCTCGAGATGTTCGCCCGGACCGCGGAGGTCACTCAGGCGGCCGTGGGCCGGGTCCGCAGTGCGCAGCGCGAACATCGGATTGCCGTTGACTTCCAAGAGCATCTGCTCGATCTCGACCGCGGGTCAACGGCCGCGGTCGTGGCGGCCGTGTATCAGCCCGGCGGCGAGGCGATGCGCGTCGGCGGGGACTGGTATCTGGTGGCGCCGCTACAACAACCGGGCCAGATCGCGATATCCGTCGGCGACGTGGTCGGACACGGTCTGCCCGCGGCCATCGTGATGAGCAGACTCCGCGCCGCGGTGGCCGCTACCGCTCTCACCGGCGCCGATCCGGGTGCGGTGCTCAGCTCCCTGGACAGGTATGCGGCGTCGGTCCCCGGTGCGCGCTGCGCGACGGTCAGTTATGCCGTCATTGACACTGGGCAAACGGGAACTGCCGACGGCACCTCCCTGGTCAGCTATTCCTGCGCGGGTCATCCTTACCCATTGCTGGTAGCGCCGGATCAACCGCCGGTTTTTCTGCAGGCCGGGCGGCGTCCCCCGGTCGCGGCGTGGGAACACCGTCTCAAGTCGAACACGGCAGAATACGAGTTGCCGGCGGGCAGCCTGCTGCTGCTGTACACCGACGGATTGATCGAGCGGCCGGGCGAGACGCTCGATCAAGGATTCGAGCGGCTACAGGCCGCGGCCGCATATCGCGCGGAACTGGCGGTCGGGGAGTTCTGTGACGAGCTGCTGGACCGGATGGCTCCGCCCGGTGGCTACACCGACGACGTCGTTCTGTTGGCCTTGCGTCCCAACCACGCTACGGCGCGCAGTTTTGCCACCGTGCTGCCCGCCACACCGATGACCATCCCGAAGGCGCGGCACCGGCTGCGCCACTGGCTGACCGGTATCGCCGTGGATCCGCGCCGGGCAGCCGACATCCTGTTGGCCACCGGCGAAGCGGTGAGTAATGCGATCGAACATGGCAGCGGCGGCGATCCGCTCAGGACCGTCTCCGTCGAGGCTTTTGTGCGCAGCCAGACCGTCACCGCGACGGTCACCGATACCGGCCGGTGGTCCGGTGATTCGTCGGCCAGCCAACGTAGCCTGCGGGGCGGGCGGGGGCTCACCATGATCAACGGACTCGCCGACCACGTGAAGACCGTACGCACCGCGCACGGCACTCGAATTACCCTGAGTTTCCACCACGCGGTTGTCGCGGAGGCCAATTTGGTGGAGGGCGTAATACGATGACCCGCGCGGTTTTCCAGCTGCAGAACCCCGACAACGGCACCGCACCGACCACCGCCGCCGAGGTGACAGTTACCGGCGAGATCGACGTGACCAACGTCGACGAGTTCACCCGGTCGGTGCTGGACGTGCCGGGCCCGCGGCCCATCATCCTTCAGCTGAGCGGGGTCAAATACCTGGACAGCGCGGGATTCGCCGCGCTCGATCGGCTGCTCGAACAGAACGCCATCGTCCTCGTTCTGTCGCCGGATAGCTTCATGTATCGAGTGGCCGAACTCATGTGCTTACCGATTCACCATGACACCGAGCGCGCGCGCCGCGCGCTACAGGAAAAACAAGCAGGAGGGCTGGAGCCAGATCTCTGGCCCTAAACCTCTTCGATTGCCTCGCCGAGCTCTTCGAGGATGCGGTTGTGGTGATTACTCGCCAACAGATGGCCCGCGGCGATGACGACCGCGACCGGCCAGTCGATGAGCTCGAATGCGGCCAGCGCCGCCAAACCGCCGTAGTAGGCGAGCGCCTCGGGTCGGGGAATCTCTACCTTTCCGACCAGCGGCAAGTCCACGAAGAACGTCTCGCCCTCGCGGATCTGCGCGACGGCCTCGGCCTGGGACGTTGCGCGGCGGGGCTTCTTGTCGACCATCATTTGCCTTTCAGTCATGTCAGATTTGCCGTCCAGCAGGGTGCCCCGGTCACCGTCGGGAGTATGAAGTCGACGACGGAGACTCTCGCCGACCCACTAGCTTCAGGGGCCGCTGTTTTTCTGGCGATCCCGCTGATCGAGTTGTACGCCGTTCTGTGGCGCTTCGGCGTTGTCCAGGTTCGGACTCGTCAGGCGCCCCATCGGGGCCGGCTTCCAGCTGCTCGAGTGGAAGCTTACTGTCGAGTACCCGGGTTGCGACGCCAACCGCGGCGGTCGCCACCCCGGCTGAGCCCAGCGCCTGCGCCCACCCGATCGGGCCGAGCGGCGTACAGCCAAGCAGCTGGCTGACGCCCGGGATGCTGATCAGCGTCCCCATCACGGCCAGCGAGCCGCCGGCGGTCAACACCACCAACGGCGCGCGCGACTCTAGCAGCGTCTGACCCAGCTGCGTGCTCACCAACGCGACTAGCGCCACCGTCGACGCGCGGCGCGGCCGTCCGGTCACGCCGGCCATCATCCAGGCCGCGGTCGCCGCCGCCGCCGTGGTCGTCCCACGGATCGCGACCGCGCGCCACAGCGCCCGTTGATCGGGGCCGCCACGGCCGGTCTGCACCGGGCCGCTCGGCGGGCTCACCGCAAGGGCAGCGGCGGGGAACGCATCGGTCATCATGTTCACCAGCAGCAGCTGGCGAGTGTTGAGTGGCGAAGTTCCGCTGATCGCGCTGCCGATGATCGCGAAAGCCACCTCGCCGGCGTTGCCGCCCAACAGCACCGACACCGCGGCGTGTACCCGCTGCCAGAGCTGGCGTCCCTCGTCGACGGCCGCGACCAGCGCTTCGATTCGGGCGTCGACCAGCACCACATCGGCCGCGATGCCGGCCGCGTCGCTGCCGCGCGCCACGACGGCGAGGCCGACGGTGGCGGCTCGGATAGCGGCGGCGTCGTTGGAGCCGTCGCCGACCATCGCGCACACCTTGCCGCTGCGTTCCAGCGTCTGGACGACCTGGACCTTGTTCTCCGGTGACATCCGGGCGAAAATCACCCGCTCGGTGACGGCGCGTTCCTGGTCTTTGCGCGACATGGCGTCCCACTCCGCACCGCTGATGACCTGCGCCACGGTCACCTGCATACCCATTTCACGTGCGATCGCGGTAGCCGTGATCGGGTGATCGCCGGTGATCAACCGAATGCCGACCTCGCGCTCGGACAGCGCTTTGAGCAGTGCCGGTGCTTCGGCTCGTGGCGTGTCGGACAGCCCGAGGAATCCGGCCAGTGACAACTGCTCGTCGGCGAAGTCACCGATCGCGTCCTCGTCATCGGCCACCAGCTTGGCCTGCTGCGGGCTGAGCCGGCGCCGCGCGACGGCGATCACCCGCAGCCCTTCGGCCGCCAGCTGACGCACCGTCTCATCGATATCGGGACCGACGTCCTGGCAGGCCGCGAGGACCACTTCGGGTGCGCCTTTGACGGTCAGCTCTTCGTCGGACACCGACGCCGAGAACGACCTGCCGGACCGGAACGGCAAATGGGCGTCGGCTTCGGTGGCTCGCGAGCCGTTGGAGGCATCAACCGCCAGCGCCGCCTCGATGATGGCCCGGTCGGTGGCGTGCACCTGCGGGCCGCCGTTGGCGTCCGGGGCTGCGTGCGCCGCAAAGCGCAACACGTCTTCGCGGGAGTAACCGCCCACTGGATGCACCTGCGACACCCGCAACCGGTTTTCGGACAGCGTGCCGGTCTTGTCGAAGCACACGACGTCGACGCGGCCGAGCGCCTCGACCGAACGGGGGATACGCACCAGCGCGCCGTACTCGGTCAGCCGTCTCGCCGACGCGGCCTGCGCGAGCGTCGCCACCAGCGGCATCCCCTCCGGGACCGCCGCCACGGTGATCGCGATTCCACTGGCCACTGCTTCGCGCATTCCTCGACCGCGTAACAGGCCCAGTAAGCTGACCAGGGCGCCGCCGGCCGTGCTGACCGGGAATGCCTGGTTGGTGAGCTTGCTGAGCTGGTGCTGCAGCCCGACATCCGGCGCATCACCGGATGCGAGTTCGGCGGCGCGGCGCGCCTGGGTGTCGGCGCCGACCGCGGTCACCAGCGCCACCGCGGTGCCCGCGACGATCGTGGTGCCGGCGAACAGCATGCAGCGACGCTCGGCCAGTTCGGCACCCGGTGTTGCGTCGACCTGTTTTTCTACCGGCAGCGACTCACCGGTCAGCGTCGACTCGTCGACCTCGAGGTCGTCTTCCTCGATCAGCCGGGCGTCGGCGGGGATCACCTCGTGGGTGCGAATCTCGATCACATCGCCGGGCCGCAGCTGCTCCGCGACGACGTCGGTGTACACCAGTGCACCGTTGGGACCGGTTGTCACTTTGCGGGCCGGCGGAATCTGTTGAGCCAGCAGCTCGTTCAGCCGGCTTTCGGCGCGCAGGCGCTGACTGGCGGCGAGCACGGAGTTTCCAGTGAGCACCGAACCGACCAGGACCGCGTCGACCGGCGACCCCAGTATTGCGCTGGCTGCCGAACCGAGAGCCAGTACCGGGGTCAGCGGGTCGGACAACTCGGCTTGCACCGCCTTGACGAACTGCCAGACCGCCCGTCGCGGTCGTCCGGTCAATTCGGCGCCGCGGTGCGCCGTTTCCATCGCCCGGGTGGCCAGCAGCGGCCGGCGGGCGCCTGACGTCCCAGCCGATTGCTCGGAATCCGGTGGCGGCAACATCTTGCGGACCTGCTCGACCGACATTGCGTGCCATTCGTGCATCGGGGCGGGCAGCGGAGTCGGAGCGCTCACCACCCGGCGGGCGATCAAGTAGCCGGACAGCAGACCTGCCGCCGCACCCGTGGTCACCGGCCCGGGTCCGCGGCCGCGCACCCCGGGCACCATCAGCAGGGCACCCAACGCCGTCGCGCCGGTCGAGATCTCGATCCCTCGTTGGCTTGCCGTCTTGGCGGCGGGGACAGCGTGCAGCAGCCGCCAGGCTCCGGCGAGGTCACTCAGGATCAGGTCCGCCGTCCACGGCGGCGGATCGCCGTCGGAGTTGGGCATCACACCCAGCCCGACGTCAGCCGACGAAAGTGCTTGTGCACCTGCCGAAGACAGCACCGCGACGGTGTGACCGGACTGTTGCAGATCGGTCAGCGCCGCGACGAGCGCATCATCGACGGACCCGTTCTCCACGGTCCGCAACTCGTCGAACGCGGGCCGCAGCTCGCCGAGGTCGTCGATGTCGACAGAGACCAAATCCAGGCCTGCCCGGCGCGCCTCGGCCAGGACCGCCGAGGCCAGCGGATCGTGTGTGGGGCCGATGAGCGCTTCGACGGCTGCGTCGGATCCGCGGCCGTGCAGCCCGGGAACCGGGTGCCAGCCGACCCGCAGGCCTCGTTTCTCCAGCAGCAGCTGAGCGCGGTTCCAGGCCGGCGTGAGCTCGTCCTCATCGGCACCGCGGACCCGGACCACCCGCAGCGTGTCGGTGCACAACACCCTGGGATCGATCAGCAGCGCGTCGACTCGATCCAGTCGGCGCAGGCTTTGCGGGTCCAATGGCAACACCGCGTGGTGGTCGGCCAAACCTTGTCCGAGCGCCGCGGCGAAGGATTCGCGCGTGGTGCGGGTGGCCTTCGGTGTGGTGACCAAGGCCATGGTCGAGGCCATGCTGAGGTTGCGGGTCGCGGCGCCGACGGCCGTGACACCCATTATTTGCGCTAACGCGCTGCGACGCGAGTGCCGCTCGATGGGCCCCTCGGGCAGCGGCACCGGGCGCGACGGCGGGTGGACCTCCGCGTACTCCGCATGCCGGGCCAGACTCGGTTCGTGGCGGCTCCACGCCTGCGCTTCGGCGCGCATTTCGGCGGCTTTCAGCGTCTCCACCATCAAGTCCACCGCCAGCGACGCGGGCGAGAGCTCTAGGACGTGTGCTGCCGTCATAGCCAAGCTCAGCAACGTGTCCGTCGCGGACTGGCCGATGCTGTCCTCGAGCAGGCGGCGCACCCGCGGCTGATAGTCGACGGCCACCACCGCCGCTTCGAAACCGTAGGCCAGGCGCGGCCACCGCAGTAGCCGGCCCGCGACCGCAGCCCCCACTCCCGCGGCGGTGGCACCGACCCCCACCGCCTTGGCGGCCAGCACCACACCGTCGCCCGGCAACGGTTTGCGGCTTGCGCGCCGTCCCTTGGCGTTTTCGCTTGCACGGCTGAGCTTTTCGGCCTGGTCCACCGCTCTGCACAGCTCGCGCACTGAGGTCTGGTCGCCGGCGAGGCTCACGACGACCCGCGACAACGGGCGGTTCAGGCTGGCCGAAGTGACGCCGGGGAGTGCGAGCAGGGCGTCGACGACGGTGCGCCCGAGCTCCGCGCCGCCCGCGCCGTCGAGGCCGCGGACCTCGATCCACGCACGGCCTCTGCCGCGCCAACTATGCCGTGTCAGCGTGGGTGCGGGCAGGCCGTCGGATAGCGCTTTGACGCCTTCCCGAACCGGGATCGCGGCCATCGTCAGGCCCGTTGAGGCGACCGTGCCCAAGTTTTCTGCAGCGGACGCCGCGGTGTGCAGGGTGGCGCCTACGAGCGCGGACGTTGCTTGGATGCCAAGCGTGACCACGCGGAGCGGAGATGCTCGCACTGTTCTGACGGTACCCAACCGGGGGGTTAACGGGGGGTGCGCGACTGTGTGCCGCGCGACCGTGCCGGTGCCCGCTTGGCCGGCGATTTGCGTGGCGACGCCGAACTGGTCGACTTGGTCGGAACCGCCCTGACCGGTGTGACCGATGCCTTGTGCGAGCCATTGGAGTGCCCGTTGTTCAGCTGCCGCAGCAATAAGGCGCCGCCGCCGATGGCCAACACCACCGGCCACTCGAGGAGTCCTGCGACACCGAGCGCGCCCAATGTCAGTGCGGCCGCCGGCGTCGAATGGCTACCGCTGCCAATGCCCTTCTGCACGCCGGCTGCGGCTCCGGTCACGGCGCCGACGACACCGTTGACCGCGGCGCCGCCCACCGCACCCGCGGCCGCCGTGGTTGCTGCCGCGGCGCGGCCCGCCGTTCGAGTTACGGTTCGTACGGCGCCGTTAACGACACCCATGATGACTCCCTGATGGTTTGTTGTTGAGGCCGTGAATCTGATACCCGCTGCACGCCACACTGGCGGGGTTGCATACGCGCGAACTCGCAAAGCTCATGAAACCGTCACGATACTGCGCAGCATCTGGCAATCCTATGACCTTGTCTGGCAAATGAACAGGAAATGAATACCCGCCAGCAACTTTTTATATGCGTCAATCTGTGCGCAGATCCACCACGACCGGCGCGTGGTCGCTGGGAGCCTTGCCTTTACGTTCCTCCCGGACGATCTGCGCGTCAGCGACCCGGTCGGCCAGCGCGGGGGAGGCGAGGATGAAGTCGATGCGCATTCCCTGTCGCTTAGGGAACCGCAGCTGGGTGTAGTCCCAATAGGTGTACACCCCGGGGCCGGGGGTGAAAGGCCTTACGACATCCGAGAATTGAGTGTTGACGATGGCGTCGAACGCCTTGCGCTCCGGTTCGGAAACATGTGTTGCGCCGTGGAAGAATTCGACGCTCCAGACGTCATCATCGGTTGGGGCGATGTTCCAGTCGCCGACTAATGCAACCTGCGCAGACGGATCGTCGCGCAGCCAGTTCTCGGCTGTATCACGGAGTGCGGCAAGCCAATTCAGCTTGTAGGTGTAATGCGGATCACCCACGGCGCGACCGTTGGGCACGTAGAGGCTCCACACCCGAACCCCTGCGCAGGTGGCGGCCAGGGCGCGGGCTTCTGCCGCGGCCGCCACATCCGGCTTGCTACTCCAGCTCGGCTGGCCGTCGAAGCCGACCTCGACGTGGTCGAGGCCGACCCGTGATGCGATCGCCACGCCGTTCCACTGGTTGAATCCGCAATGCGCCACCTCGTAGCCGAGCTCCAAGAAGGGCATCGTCGGAAACTGGTCGTCGGCGCATTTGGTCTCTTGCATAGCCAGGACGTCGACCTCGGCGCGCTCCAGCCAATCCAGCACTCGGTCCAGCCGGGTGCGAATCGAGTTCACGTTCCAGGTGGCCAGCCTCAGCGCGCCGTCGGGCATGGCCCGACCCTACGTGAATCGTTCGGCTCTCCCCTCGTGGCTTCTCGGCTGGGGGTGACCCACCTTGGGCCCACTTAGCTGCCCGCATGGTCGCCGAACTACGTGGGCTCGGCGAGCGCCGAGGTTGCCGCGAAATACCGCGCGCGGTGATGCAGTGCGAAGCCCATCGACCGGGCGAGGCCGCCGCCGGCGTGATCGTCCTCGAGAAGCCGGACGTAGCCGCGGGTGGCGCCACGAGCCGCACCCCACGCCAGCAGGGCTTCGCATACCGCCCGGCCGGCACCCTGGTCTGCCATCCGCACCGCCGACAAACCCACCCAACGAGTGCCATCCGGGGCGTCGGTGACCGAGCCTCGTGCCACCGCCAGGTCCGTGTGCATCCCGAAGACCAGCTCGCCATCGACGACCGCGGTCAGCACATCAAAGGGGATGTCGCGGCGGTAGAGCCGTAGCCAGGTGTCATCCGGGTGGGTCGAGAGTCGGACCGACGGGTCAGGCTCGGCGGCGCACACGTCGCGGACCAGCACGGCGTTGGCCTGCTCGCCCACACCGGGCAGCGGCAGCAGGCGGTCGGCGATCGCCAGCCGCGGGGTAAGGCCGCGCCGGGTGTACCAGTCGACTATCGCCGGTATCGTGGCCGGGCCAGCGGAGACGTCAAGCGGCACAGCGGAGTTCGCACGAGACGTGACACCGCGCCCGGCGCGCAGCAGCCAGCCGTCCAGCCACTGCTGCTGCACACCAGGCCACGCGAATGCAGCGGCGTGCTCGAGCGCGCGGATCTGCGAGGTGCGCACCGGCGCATCGCTCAGTGTCCGTACCGCAACCACATCCGTGGACGCAAACTGCACCACCGCGCCAGTTTTCGTCTGTACCCGCACCCGCGGCTCGATGCCGAGTAGATGGCCCACCGCGTCGGTCAGAGGTGGGACCGACCCGGGGGGCCGCCGATAACGCACCGTGACCCTGGTGCCGGGTGGAGGCCACGAAACCATCAGTGGCCGAACGGGTCCGGACCTTCACCCGGTGTCCACGACAACCCGGGGACGCCCCACCCGAGGGATTTGACCGCGCGTTTTGCTGCGCGGGCGTGTCGTCCGATCAACTGGTCCAGATACAGGAAGCCATCGAGGTGTCCGGTCTCGTGCTGGAGCATCCGAGCGAACAACCCCTCGCCCTCGATCGTGATCGGGCTGCCGTCGGCGTCGAGTCCGGTCACCCGGGCCCACTTGGCTCGCCCGGTCGGAAACGACTCACCCGGTACCGAGAGGCAGCCCTCATCGTCGGTTTCGGGGTCGGGCATCGTCTCGGGAATTTCCGAGGTCTCCAGCACCGGATTGACGACAACGCCGCGGCGCCGCGCCGACTGCCCACGCTCGTCGGCGCAGTCGTAGACGAATACTCGCAAGTCGGCGCCGATCTGGTTGGCGGCCAGGCCAACCCCGTTGGCGGCCTCCATGGTGTCGTAGAGCGTGGCGATCAAATCGGGCAAATCGGGGGGGAGCGAACCGTCGGCGGCAACCGGTACCAGCTTGGTCGGGGTGTGCAGGACGGGATCGCCCACGATGCGAATGGGTACGACTGCCATGACCGGCAAGCTTAAGCACTCCGGTTGCGGAGTGGGTCTGGGGCAGGCAATCTCACCTAGTCAGCCGACTCGCGGGCTTGGGTGCCGGGTCAACAGTGGTCAGCGTGGTTGAATATGCGCCGGAGCAGCGAGCATTCGAGAATTCGCCGAAAGGGTCGAGGAGCGATATGGACAGCGCTATGGCGCAGGCTAATCGATCGGGGGACGACTCTGAACTCGCCGATGGCTTAACCCGCCGCGAGCACGACATTTTGGCGTTCGAGCGTCAATGGTGGAAATACGCCGGCGCCAAAGAAGAAGCCATCAAAGAGTTGTTCGCAATGTCGGCTACACGCTACTACCAGGTTCTGAACGCTTTGGTCGACCGACCCGAAGCACTGGCAGCCGATCCGATGCTGGTCAAACGGCTACGACGGCTGCGTGCCAGTCGGCAGAAGGCGCGGGCCGCACGACGACTGGGCTTCGAAGTCACCTGAGGGATTGCTCGCCTGCTGAGCGTCGGTGTGGGTTTTGGGGCTCTCCTAGATACAGTGACGTCAATGAATGAGCGCGTTCCCGACTCGACCGGGCTGCCCCTGCGGGCCATGGTGATGGTGCTGCTGTTTCTCGGTGTCATTTTTTTGCTGGTCGGGTTCCAAGCGATGGGATCTGGCGCCAACTCTGACGACGACTCGTCCGTATCAACTGTGACGGCGAGCACAATGGCGCCGAAAACCTCGGTGAAGCCCGCGGCAAAATCCGACATACGCGTCTACAACATTTCCAGCCAACAGGGTATTGCCGGTCGCACCGCCGACCAGCTGAAGCAGGGCGGCTACAACGTCACCGAGGTCGACAACTTGTCGTTGCCCAAGGTCTCGGCCACCACGGTGTACTTCGGCGACGGGCCCGGCGAACGCGAAACTGCCGACGCTGTCGGTCAGCTGTTGAAAGCGCCCGTCCAAGCGCGGATTCCTGAGGTCGCCGACCAACCGCCCGGCGTCATCGTGGTGGTCGCGCGCTGAAAGGCGTGACCCCGGCCCCTGCGTTCTCAGCCGAGCTTCGATAAAGATCCGTAAAGGTTTGGCCCTTCAGGCGTAAGGATCCCGTTTACGTTGGGGTCGGCGTTTCAAATTCCGCGTACGCCTTACTCCATGCGCGACACCCAATATCAGGCCGTTGAACCAGGCACCCGGTGGTTTTCGCGGATGCTCGACGGCGACCGCACGTGGGGATTTTATGACGTCAAAATCACCCAGTACGCCGTTCGCCGCTACCGGTTGATCATCTACCCGCCCGGCATCGCCACCGCTGATCGGCGGCTGGCGCGGCTGCGGCGGGGGTGGCCGTTGGGCGGCGCCGTGCTCGTCCTATTCGCAATTATGATCGGCGACGCGGTGTCGTCGCCCTATACCGTCCCGGCGGTAGCCATCGCAGCCTATCTGGGCATCCGCGCTTTGCTCTCCCTGCTGGCCGGACCTAAGCGCGTGCACGTCAAGTCCATGTCACTGGTCCTCATGCCGGTAGTCACCGATGAGGACGAGCGGCGCCGCCATAACGAGTGGAAAACCCTGACTCGCATGCTGACCCGGGCCGACGACATGTTGTCGACAGGTGCCATCTCACCGGTCGAGTACGAAGCTATTTGGTGGCAGGCATACGACCGTCTCGAGGACACCACCCACGTCTAAACGCACGATCGCAGCGATCGGCCAAACACAACCTTGTGCAACCGCTAGAAGGGCGGCGGTTCATCGTTTGCGATGATCCGCGACTTTTCGCGCCGTCGTTCCCCGACCTTGCGTGTCCGCTGGTTTCGTCGGCGTTCGGAGGCGATGTAGGTGGCCCGGTTTTGGGCGCGGGTGCGGCGGCGTTGGGGCATCATGGCGGCGCGGTCGGCGCAGCGCAGCCGGGCCGCGTCCGAGGTTGCTGGGGTAAGCGTGCCGGTGGGTGTGCAGAGGTTGGGAAACAGCAGCGCACTGCCCGGGGTGGTGATGTAAGTCTGCCCGCACGGTGACTTCCAGATCAGTGTGCCGTCGGGCAGTTGTTGATCAGACCAGCCCCAGAAGGTTTTGATCAAGTGGTGTTGGCGGCATAGGCAGGTGAGGTTGGAGGCGTGCGTGGGCCCGCCGTCGGCGTAGGCGATCGTGTGGTCGAGGTCGCAGTGCCGTGCGGGTCGATCGCACCCAGGGAATCGGCAGGTCAGATCCCGGCAGCGGACAAAGTCCGCCAATGCCTGCGACGGTGTGTAGCTGGCTTCCGGCGGGGCGTCGCTGGGGTGAGCCAGTGGCCGCAGGGTGGCCGAGCGGGCCAGGTCGGCGATCAGCTCGGCGGGGATGAGGGCGTCGGCGCCGATCATCGAGGCCGGGGTAGTTGCGGTGCCCCCAAGGCTGGCCGCCTCGGCGACGACGTGAATCACCACCGGCACCGGTGCTGGTGTCGCGCCGGCGGGGCAGTCGGGCCGTGCGCAGCAACAGGCGAGCCGGTCGGCGCCGGCGGCTAAGGCGCCCATGGCATCGGCGCGGCGTTGGTTGCGAGTGCGTGGATCGCCTGCACACACGGTGGCGGCCAGCGCGTCGAGTCGCGCGTCCACGGCGTGGGCGTCGGTGGTGATCAGCCGGCCGAAGATTTCCGTCAGGCCCTCGCCGCTGTCCCAGATCGACAATTCCCGACCGGCCTGGCGTTCGCGGCGGCGGCGCAGCGCATCACCGTCGGCGCGCGTCACGATCCGGTCCACCTGGGCGGCCAGCCGGCCCTGGGTCATGCCCGGCCACCGGGCCGCCTTGGCGGCCAGTTGGGCATCGACGGCGGCCATCACGTCGGGGTCGGTGATCAAATCGGTGCGGTAGACGATCGTCTGAAACATTCGATAGTCGATGTACCCGGCCCGTAACAGCGCCCCGACTCGCGGCAGCCGCAACCGCATCGCGCGCGAGTAGTAGAGATAGCTCGCGGCCAGCGCCTGGGTGATGGTCAACGCAGCGGCCAGTTCGGCCGTCACCGCCTCCTGGGTATCGGTGCACCAGGTCTCGCGTTCACCGACCTCACGCAACCGCATCACGTCGAGCTCGCCGATCACCGCCAGCCGCTGCCCGGCCGCCTGGTTTTCCGCCCGCGCCGCTGCAGCGATGCGCTCCACCAACACCGCGGAGTTCGTATCGAACATACATTCGATCATGCCAGTCGGCTCCGACAAAGATCCAGGGCCGCCCTACCGGTCCACGTAGCGGCATCCCGCTCGCCCCCTGGCCGCTACGCGGCTGGGGTGCCCCCACCGCGGGCCGTTCCGGCCCGCATCGTCGCCGGGCGGAAGTTGATGATCCCGCTCCTCAGCGGGCCGTTCCGGCCCGCATCGTCGCCGGGATAGGCTCTCCCCATGGTTAAGCCCGCCACGCGCCGGAAAGTTGCCGCCGCCACCGCATTGGTTCCGCTCGTCGCTTCGGTCGCGCTGCTGAGCGCGTGCAAGCCGAACCAGCCGCCGGCGACCGCTCCCGGGACCACGCCGTCGGTTTGGACCGGGTCGCCGTCTCCGTCGGGCCCGCAACAGAAGGGTGGGCCGGTGGCACCGGAAAGCCTGACCACCCACCTGATCGCGCCGGACGGCGCCAAAGTGGCGACAGCCAAGTTCGAGTTCGCCGACGGCTATGTGACGATCACCGTCGAGACGACCGGCGAGGGCCGGCTGAGCCCCGGTTTTCACGGCGTCCACATCCATTCGGTGGGCAAGTGTGAAGCCAACTCGGTTGCGCCGGCCGGCGGTGAGCCGGGCGACTTCTTGTCCGCCGGTGGGCATTACCAGGCGCCGGGGCATACCGGGGAACCCATGAGCGGGGACCTGACCTCACTGGAGGTCCGAAAGGACGGCGCAGCGCTGTTGGTGACGACCACCGATGCGTTCACCAAGGAGGATCTGCTGACCGGCAAGGGAACCGCGATCGTCATTCACGCGGGAGCCGACAACTTCGGCAACATCCCGGCGGATCGCTACACCCAGGTCAATGGGGCAGCGGGCCCCGACCAGGCCACGATGTCCACCGGTGACGCCGGCAAGCGGGTGGCGTGCGGTGTCATTGGTGCCGGCTAGCGGCCCGACCAATAGGGCAAGTGCCCATATCGACTTCGCCGGCTCACCCGGGTCGACGGTCGGGGTGGAGTGGGAGTTCGCGCTCGTCGACGCGCAGACCCGCGATCTGAGCAACGAAGCCACCGCGGTGATCGCCGAGATCGGCGAAAACCCGCGTGTGCACAAGGAATTGCTGCGCAACACTGTCGAGATCGTCAGCGGCATCTGCGAGTGCACCGCGCAGGCCATGGAAGATCTGCGCGAGACCCTGACGCCCGCGCGCCAGGTTGTCCGAGACCGCGGCATGGAGTTGTTCTGCGCCGGCACGCATCCGTTCGCGCGGTGGTCCACCCAGGAGCTCACCGACGCGCCGCGGTACGCCGAGCTGATCAAACGCACCCAATGGTGGGGCAGGCAGATGCTGATCTGGGGCGTGCACGTCCACGTCGGGATCTCGTCGGCCGCCAAAGTAATGCCGATCATGACATCGCTGCTCAACTACTACCCGCACCTGCTGGCGCTGTCGGCGTCGTCGCCGTGGTGGGGTGGCGACGACACCGGTTACGCCAGCAATCGGGCAATGATGTTCCAGCAGCTGCCCACCGCCGGGTTGCCATTTCACTTCCAGAAATGGGCGCAGTTCGAAGGTTTCGTCTACGACCAGAAAAAGACCGGCATCATCGACCACATGGATGAAATCCGTTGGGACATCAGGCCTTCACCACATCTCGGCACTCTTGAAGTGCGGATCTGCGATGGGGTGTCCAATCTGCGAGAGCTGGCCGCATTGGTGGCGTTGACGCATTGCCTGATCGTCGACCTCGATCGCCGCCTCGATGCCGGTGAGACGCTGCCGACCATGCCGCCCTGGCACGTTCAGGAGAACAAATGGCGCGCCGCGCGTTACGGGCTGGATGCGGTCATCATTCTCGACGCCGAAAGCAACGAGCGGCTGGTCACCGATGACCTGCCCGACCTGCTCAACCGACTGGAGCCGGTCGCGAAGTCGCTGCACTGCACCGACGAGTTGGCCTCAGTGGCCGATATCTGGCGGCTCGGCGCGTCATATCAGCGGCAGCGGCGGGTCGCCGAGGAGCACGACGGGGATCTGCGCGCCGTTGTCGACGCGCTGGTCGGTGAGCTGGATATCTGATGGCGTCAGCCGAATCCGCCCCGATGGCGATGTTCCCACTCCAGTCGGCGCTGCTGCCCGACGAGGATCTGCCGATGCAAATCTTCGAGCCTCGCTACACCGAGCTGGTACGGGACTGCATGCGCGATGACGATCCTCGTTTCGGTGTTGTGCTGATTTCCCAGGGCCGCGAGGTCGGTGGCGGCGATGTTCGCTGCGACGTCGGGACGGTGGCCAGGATCACCGAATGCGTGGACCTCGCCGGCTCGGGTCGGTTCATGCTGCGTTGCCGGACGGGCGAACGGATCCGGGTGTGCGACTGGTTGCCCGACGACCCTTATCCGCGGGCGATGGTGCAGGCCTGGCCGGACGAACCGGGCCAACCGGTGACCGCAGACCAGCTGGAACAGCTCGAAGACCGGGTGATGGCGTTGTTCGAGCGGATCGCGGCCGCCCGCAGTGTCTTGTTGCCCGATCGGGCTGTGGTACTGGGTAGCGACGCTGACACCGTCGATCCCGGCCTGCGGCTGTATGCGTTGGCATCTCGCGTTCCCATCGGCCCGGCTGACCGCTACTCGGTGCTGGCCGCGCCGTCAGCCGCCGAACGGCTTGCCGCACTGAGCGACGCGGTGGATTCCGTTGCGGCGGTGATCGAATTCCAGCTCTCGGAGTAACCGCTAGGCGAATTCGCCGTTCAGCCGGGCCTCGATGAAGACGCTGCGCGGCGCGAGATCTTTGAAGTCGCCTTCCGGCGACCGGTCGTAGCGTTGCAGAAGCTTCATGGCCTCGATCGCGCTGACCTTCCACCGGCGTTCGGTCAGCCAGCGCGTGAGGTCGGTGCGTTCCTCGAGATACCAGAGCTCGGCATGGTCCGGCACGCTTGTGTCGCCAGTCGGGCGTAAGAATTGGCGGCGTCGCTCGAGGTATTCGGGATCGAAGAAGCTTGGGCTCAGGGCCTCGACCGCGATCCGGCTGCCGTTGGCGCTGAGCTTCGTGACCCGCTCGAACAAAAGATCTTGCCCGGCCGCCGGCAAGTAGGGCAACAGGCCTTCGGCAGACCACGCCGTCGGCGTCGACGGATCAAATCCGGCTTCGCGCAATGCCGTCGGCCAATCCGCTCGCAAATCGATCGGCACCGCCTGATACTTGATCGTCGGTCGAGCGCCCCGTGTGGCGAGCGTTTCAGCCTTGAACGCCAACACCTGTGGCTGGTCGATCTCGTACACGACGCTGCCGTGCACCCATGGCAGTCGCCAGGCACGGGCGTCCAGTCCTGCGGCCAAAATCACGGCCTGGTCGATGCCGTTGGCGCCGGCGGCGATGAAGTATTCGTCGAACCACTTGGTGCGCGCCGCGGCATAGCCTTTGAAGATCCGCTGTCGTTCGGTCACCGCCAACGGCTCCCACCCGCGGTGGATTGCGGCATCGATGAAGAATTGCGCGTAGCGGTCGGTGAACAGGGGACAGTCGTAATCGGATTCAGTGGCGCGCGCCATGGCCACACCGAGCGCCGTCGCGCCGACGCCTTCGGTGATGTCCCAGCTGTCGTTGTCAGTCCTTGCCATGCCCACCGTCCATGTCGCGTTACATGCCCGAAAACCAGGCTAGTGAAACTGGAATCCGCGTGCTGAGCGCAGCGTGGCGTGGTGTACTTCGACGCGTGCATCCGGTGGTAGTCGAGGTCGATGCGGGTGTGGCGGTGATCACACTCAATCGCCCCGAGCATCTCAACGCCTACACCGCGGAGATGGGCACGCTGCTGAGCCGGGCGTACCGGGACTGCGACGAGGACGACGATGTCCGGGCCATCGTGGTCACCGGTGCGGGCCGGGCGTTCTGCGCCGGCGCGGATTTCTCGGGCAGCGCCGCACCGTTCGACGCGCCGGCGGACGACACCACGTTCTCCGCATCGCCGATCGACCCGGCCGCTTTCGAATTGCGCAAGCCGGTGATCGCCGCAGTCAACGGCCACGCCATTGGAATGGGCCTGACCATCGCGCTGCAGGCAGATGTCCGCATCGTCGCCGATGACGCCAAATATGGTGTGGTCCAAGTCCGTCGGGGAGTGATACCCGACTGCATGTCGCACTGGACATTGGCACACCTGACGAACCTGGGCGTGGCTGCCGAGGTGCTGTTGACCGGACGCACCTTCAATGGGGCCGACGCCGTGACGTTCGGCCTCGCCAACAAAGCGCTGCCCGCCACGCAGGTACTCGATCATGCGATGCAGATGGCCCGCGACATCGCAACCAACGTGGCGCCGATGTCGGCGGCGCTGTGTAAGCGACTGCTGTGGGACACCGCGATCAACGGGTACACGCCGCGACAGGTTGCGGCGCTGGAGACGCAGTTGCACCATCGGGTGATGGGCAGCGACGATGCTCGCGAAGGAGTCTCCGCTTTCCTCGAACGGCGACCGCCACGGTTCAGCTCGCGTCTTTCGGCCGACTGGACGCCGCTGCCAGAACCTGAGCCGGAGCCGTAAACATGCACATCGACGTCATCGCAGACGGACTGGGCTTTACCGAGGGGCCGGTGTGGCTTCCCGATGACCGTGTGGCGCTGACGTCGATCAGCCACGGGTGTGTCTATATCGTCGATCCACGCGACGGTGCGCTGGAACGCATCGACACCGGCGGCGGGCCAAACGGCTTGGCGTGCAGCGCCGACGGGACGTTGTATGTGGCGCAAAACGGCGGCGTCTGGGGTGCCAGCGGTACCGCCGAGCCGGGTGTTCAGGTGATCACCGGTTCGCATGTCGACTACCTCGTCGAGGGGCTGGGAGCGCCGAACGATCTGACGTTCGGCCCGGACGGGAGGCTGTGGATCACCGACACCCGCGCGCAGTTTGACGTCAGCACTCCCGACGCGGGCCCGCCCGGCCACGTGTATGCGACCGATGTCGACTCGGGTGACACCCGACAGGTCATCGACGACGGGCCGGTGTTCATCAACGGATTGGGCTTCACCCCTGACGGCTCCAGATTGCTTGTGACAGCAACGTTGTCGTCGCAATTAATCTCCTATGCCATGTCGCCCGACGGCACAGTCGATGCACCCGACGTCGTGCACACTTTCGAGGACGGTTGGCCGGACGGGATGTTGGTGAGCGCCGCTGGCGATTACTGGGTCGCATTGACCGCCGCGGATCGCATCGACGTCATCGACGCCTGGGGTCGGCGCATCGCAGAAATCGCGTTGCCCGGCGGATCGCTACCCACCAACGTCTGCATCGGTGGTGGCCGATACAACGAACTGTTCGTCACCGCAGCGCAGCGCGAGAGCCTGCTGAGAATTCAGTCCGACGGTGATATTCCACCGCTGGGGTAGCGGCGGTCAGCCTCCTGCCGAAAGCAATTCGGCCAGCGCCATCGCGAGGTCGTGCAGGTTGGTCTCCAAGGAATACGTCCGGTCGACGGTCCAGTTCACGATGCCGCCGGACAGCGCACCAACGATGATGTCGGCCAACGTTTCCGGTGTGTGGCGCGTGCTGATCTCGCCGCGGGCGACGCCCTCTTTGACGAGTTCGACGAAAGTGTCGTGCAGGTTGAATCCGCGCTGGATGGCGTAGCCGCCGGTGGCAAGCATTTCGCCGATCATTTCGCGGTAGGTGTCACCGGATTTGACCAGCGCCGCGCCGATGTCGTCGAACACACCGACAAGACGCCCCGCGATCGCTTCGTCGCCGCGGTCGAAGAACACATCGTGCAGGTTGTCCAGCCGGCGCTGGGCCAGTGCGCGGATCATGTCCTGACGGGTGGCGAAGTGGTTGAAGAACGTTCGATTGGCCACGTCGGCCCGCTGGCAGATCTCCTCGATGGTGGTGGCGGCAACACCCTGGGCGAGAAACAGATCGAAGGCAGCCGCGAGGATCTTCTCGCGCACCTCTTGCTTTCTCCGTTCCATTCTGTTCACGATGCGGCACACAACTTCTCGGAGAGCGTCCACAGCTCCGCCGCGCGCTCGGTGTCGCGTGCGTAGGGTGCGCCGGTTTCGCTGACTCGGCAGTCCTCGAGGTAGAGCCCACCCTGGTCGGCCAGCTCAGGACTTACCGCGGCCCACACTTGGGTGGCCGCACCGTGTTCGGGTGTGGTGAAGTCCAGGTAGCCGTCGGTCGAATCGCCGCGCGCGGCGCTGCCGGCGGCGGCGTATTTGCGAAGTTGAGAGAAGTCGGATCGGGACATGTACCGCGCCAGCGAAGTGGCCACCGTGCCGGGATGCACGGCGTACGCACGGATTCCCAACTCACACAGACGTCGGTCCGCTTCTTTCGCGTGCAAGATATTCGCCGTCTTGGAAGCGCCGTAGGCGGCAAACTTGTCGTACTCGCGATGCTCCCAGTTGGGATCGTCGAAGTCCACGTCGCCTAAGACGTGGCCCCCAGACGACAGGATGACGACTCGGGCGCCCGCTGCGGCGGCGAGCTGCGGAATAAGCAGCCGGGTGAGTTCGAAGTGGCCGAAATGGTTTGTGCCGATCTGTATTTCGAAGCCGTCCTGAGTGCGGCCAAACGGCGTGAACATGACGCCGGCATTGTTCATCAGGACATGAATCACCGGCGTGAGCTCGGTGATCTCGGTGGCCGCGGCCCGCACACTGGCCAGCGAGGTGAGGTCGAGATGCACCGTCGAGGTTTGCGCGTCGGGCACCTCAGCGGCTATCCACCGGGTCGCCTC
This sequence comes from Mycobacterium sp., assembly GCF_035570115.1. Lineage (GTDB taxonomy): Bacteria > Actinomycetota > Actinomycetes > Mycobacteriales > Mycobacteriaceae > Mycobacterium. The sequence goes on along the minus strand of NZ_DATMLH010000239.1, from coordinate 17,415 downwards.
GGTAAGCGCTTCGGAGTTGCGCGCGGCTAAAATGACCCGCGCCCCTGCGGCGGCCAGCGCCCGCGCCGACTCGCGGCCCAGCCCCGACGAGGCTCCGGTGACCACACAGACCTTGCCCGACAGGTCGATGCCTTCAACGACGTGCAGGGCGCTGCGCGAGTAGGTCACGCTGGTGTCAGCTTCCACAATGGGATCACGACGCTGGCGTCGCATTCCTCGTCGACGACCCACTTGCACATTCGCCGGATCGGTTCTATGGCGTCCTGGGGTGCGGCGATCGCAACGTTGCACGCGTAGCCCAGGCTGGTCAGTCGTTGGGCACCGAACAGCGGCAACGTGTCTCGTAGCCGGCGCTTCAGGGATTCGGGATAGATGCCGATGGTCTGGGTGTAGGCGTTCACCGCGGCGGTCACCTTGTCGATGTCGTCCACCGGCACGATATTGGCGACTCGTCCGGACAACATCGGCGAATAGTCGACGGCCTCGTCGAACTGCGAGACGACGATCGCGCCCTCGCGCTGCTCGCCGCCGATCACGCGATAGAAGTCCTCGGCCATTCGTGAGGCCTCCACGTGGTCGAGCAACTCGCGGTTGGGGTAGCGTGGCGGGGTGCTGACGACGGCGGGCAGCGCCATCAACTCTTGATAGATCAATTCGCCCAGCCGGTTTGCTTTCGCGATACCGTCGGCGTCGGTTCCGCTGAGCACATAGATGACTCGCGCGTTGGCGCACCCTTCCTGGTTCGCGACGCCGATGTCGGTCGCGGCGCGGCGGGCCACCTCGCGCGTCGTGGCCTCGTCGTCGAACGCCTGATGGCCGATGATGGTGGCGCTGCGTTTGGGGTCCAGCGCGATGAGCTCCAAACCGGGCTGGATGTAACGGGTTACATGTTTGACCGAGGCAAGCCCGCCCCACGCCACGATCTTTTCGATGTGTTGCGGCTGGTAGAGGGTTTCCTCGACGGCCAGATCGCCACCTTTCCAGTACCCGACGGCCAGATGGTTGGTGATCGGGTGGTTCGGTGCGACATCGGCCAATGTGCGGGCGATGGCCACCGCGGTGAGCGGATCATTGGACGGCGCCTTGATGATCACGTCCGATCGGGTGATCACCGAACGCAGGATGGTCACCGCCGAGACCAATCCGCCGTTGCCGGCCGGGATATGCAGCACACGGGATCCGAAGGCGCGCACGCGTAGTTCGCGGCCGTCGCGCAGTTTGTGCGGGACCCATCCGTTGAGGTAGTCCAGCCCGACCTGGGTGTCGGCGATTTCGGTGACGTTGTCCCGTGAGAAAAGCGGCCCCAGGACGCGATAGCTGTTTTGCAGCATTTCGGCTGGCAGCACGTTGGCCACCAGCGAGGCTTCGTAGGCCTCCTGCAGGTGAGTGTTGGTGTCGAAGTCCAGCGCGCTTCCGAGTGCCTGGAGCACGTCGAGGATCTCGTCGAAGCTCAACTCGTAGAGGTCGCTCATTGCTGCCGGACTTTTGAGTGGCAGTAGCTCGACGTACTTGCTCATGTCCGGCGCCTCGAACTGTGCGGCACCGACTCGGGCATCGAACGGTACGAGGTCTTCGGTGACGACTGCGCCCCGCAGGAACAGCGGGACCGTATAGGCGATCACAATTCGATCCCCTTCATGAAGTTCACGGCCTCGTTGTGCACCTCATGTGTTGCGGCGCAGGTGATCCGGTCATCTTCCACGCCCTGCTTCTCGCTGTAGCGCATGATGCCGGGCTCGAAGGCAACGCTGGCCTGTCCACACGGACACCGCAGGTCCCAATTGATCGTGACTTCGTCGCCCGAGATGACACCGCCCCAGTGGGCGCGCAGCAGGATGTCGTAGACGGCGGCCCGGCCGGTCTGCACACCGGTGCGGGGGAGTGGCTCGCTGGTCTCCGGATCGAGCACGAAGGGAATCACCCACGGCGCCACGTGGTAACGGCCCTCGCTGCAACCCCAGTGGAACGTGCTGGACTCGGAGAAGCCGTAACCGACCTGGATGCGCTGGACGCCCAGGAAGTCCTTGATGACGTCCATGAAATCGTCCGGCAGCGCAACGCCTTTCATCCCGCCGCCGGTGAGGATCGCCGAGTCGGCAGCGAAGACATTTCGCACGCCACGGTCGAGACCCGCCTTGGCGATGTCGTACATCAGGTGGTAGGTGCCGAGCATGAACACCCGCTTGCCGCGCAGCTGCTCGGTGATGCGGCTGAAGAACGCGTCCATGTCTTGGGGCTGGCGTGCCTGCATCGCGATGAACTCGTCCTTGCGCGCGGCGAGCGCGGGATCGATCTGCAGCCGGTCGAGCTCGCCGCGGGACGCCGCAGCCCGCATCTTGGAGGCCAGGAACATCAGATCGGTGTCCACCGCGAAAGGGTAGAGGGCATGGAATCTGCTTTCGTCGCCGCCGGTGAAGCCACCTTTGATCATGTTGGCAATGCGCAGATGTCCGAGCTTGCCGTTGGCGAAGTTGGGCCACACCACATCCACCGACGGGTTCAGTTCCCGCTCGGTCGGCTCTTGCCCGAAGGTTTGGAACAGGCAGATCTTCCACAGCGTCATGCCGTCCCGTGCACCGTGTTTGTCTTTGGGCAGGATCGAGATGGTGCCGGTGGTGCCGCTGGAGGTGATGACCTCCAGCGGAGTCTGTTCATCCAGTCGGTCGATCCAGTCGTCGATGCCGGTGCAGCCCGCGGTGTCGACATCGGACAAGTCGTAGCTGGTCAGCTTGTCCAGCCACTTGGTCATCAGATCGAAGCGCTTCTTGTCGACCAGTGCGGCAGGGTATGACTTGAAGGCGGTGTGCGAGAAGAACAGTGGCACGACATCGTTGAAATCGTTGAGTGCTGTGATGCCGAGCCGGTCAGCCAGCTTGCGCAACATCTCGATGCTCTCGCGGTGCTGCTGGAAGCGGATCCCCATGGCTTGCCGTTGCAGTGCTTCGAGCTCGCCGCGGCCGATGCTGTGCATCTGGGTATAGGACTGGCCGAAGAAGCTGATCGGGTCGTCCATGAATTCGGTCACCGACGGCGTCGTCTTTTCCGTGACTGTCATTCGACTGATGGTAGACCTCAAATGCAGTTGCACGCAAGAGTGCAGTCAACTGCAAGCGTTTAGAACACGCTGAGCCGGCGAACGGTCTCGAGAACCGATGGGTCGCCGTGCGCCTCGACGCTCAGCTCTTCCCAGGTACCTCGTTGAGTAACCCAACGCACGAACGCTGCTGCGTCACAGTCAATCTGGCCGGCTACATCGCCATCGCCGATCCGCAGGGTCCGCCCACCGATCCCGGAGATGCGTACCTCGACCGCCTTATCTATGCCGCCGAGCAGCTTGCTGTTCTGCTGCGGCAGCGCCGCCTCGATCCACTCCAGCGTCGGCACGACGCGCAACTCGTCGGAAGCCGGCGGCTCTCCGCCGAACGGCCCACCCGGCGGGAACAGGTCGTACCTGATGTGCACGTAGTGCTCAAAAGTGTAGGCAGTCGGCACAACTGACGCCGGGTAAGTCCCGACATCGCCGAGTGGCACGTCAACGTGCTGACCCTGCACCGCCGCGAGCAGTTCCAGGCCTCTGGCGCTGACCGACTCATAGTCGGCCACAACCTCGGCGGGAGTCATCCAGCGGCGTGACTCGACGTACAAGTCAGCGGCTCGTTCGGCCGATAGTCCCGCGGAGTTGGGCAGGTTCGACATGTCCACCGCCAGCCAGAAGCTGCACGCCATGTGCGACAGGACATCCTGCACCGTCCAGCCCGGACACCCGCTGTCTCTTGTCCAGATGGAGTCGTCCAGCTGTTGGCAGATCGCCAGAAGCGCCTCGCGGTCGGTCTCAATTGCTTTCAGTGCGTTGCTCATTTCGCCTCTTTCTGCGTTGAGAGCCCACCGGCAAGGCGGCGGTCCTTGCTACGGTGTGGCGGACACTTTCATACGGTGTGTATGAACATACATACCGTATGTATGAAAGGCAAGGGTTCATGAATGCAGCCCGCCGCACGCAGGCCGAGCGCGCCGCGGAAACACGCGATGCACTGATCGCGGCGGCCCGTCCGCTATTCGCCGCGCAGGGTTTTGCCGAGGCGGCGCTGGAGACGATCGTGCGCGCCGCGGGCGTGACGCGCGGAGCCCTGTATCACCACTTCGCCGACAAGACCGAGCTGTTTGCAGCGGTTTTCGAACAAGTCGAAGGGGAAGTGGCTGCCCAGATGGGCGAGGCGATCGCCGCGTCCGGCCAGACCGACCCGGTAGAGGTCATGCGGTTGGGTGCGGGTTTTTGGCTGGATGCCTGCTCGGATCCGGAGGTGCAGCGCATTGTGCTGGTCGACGCTCCGGCCGTGCTGGGTTGGACGCGGTGGACCGAGATCGGGAACCGGTACAACGTCGGTCTGGTGCGTGCGCTACTGACTGACGCCGTTGAGACCGGGCGTATCCCGTCGCAGCCGATCGAAGCGACCGCTCTCACGATCCTCGGCGCGATGCGTGAAGCGACCCTCTATGTGGCACTGGCGGAAGATCATGACCAGGCACGCCAAGAAGCCGGCATCGTTATGAACCGACTGATCCATGCGCTTAGCGCCGAGTGAGTATTGAACGGTATTGCTTGTCCGCCAGCCGATTTAGGCGCTGTGTTGCATCAACCGTGGTGCTGCGATTCGATGCAGCGGGCCGACGACGAGCCAGACCGCGGTTACTGCGGTTCTGTGGTGATAATGCAGGCGCGTCGTCTTCATCGGGATCCGGCTCAGCGTGATCGACCGAGTTTCTGATAGCGAGGCCGCCGATGACGGTGCCGATGAAAAACAGCAGCGCGCTGACCTGGAGCAGCCGGGTGAAGCTGGCATCGGTCAGCCTGTTGGCGGTAATCAATCCCACGCAGGCCACCGCGATCAGCGCAGATGTCCGCCCCGTCGCGTTCTGGATCGCGGCGGCGATTCCGCTGTGCGCGGACTTGACGGCGGAAAGATTGACCGCGGTCAGGGGCGTCACGGCGAGGACCATTCCGATGGCCAGCAAAATCCTGCCTGGTAGCACGTCAGTGAGGATGTGGAATCCGTGCGCGGAGGGACGGATGAGCAGCAGTCCCAACCCGGCCAGCGCGGGACCCGTCATCAGGAAAATCCGAGGTCCGATCCGTGCCGCCAGTCCGCCGACGCCGCGGGCGAACAGCAACGACATGATGGGGCTGGGCAAGGTAATCAGACCCGCGGCGGTGGCCGAGTATCCGGCGACCTCTATGAGGTACAGAGCGAGGGCCAACGAGCCCATCGTGATGCCGCCGTAGACGAACGCGGTGACCAGGTTGGCTCCGGTGAAATTGCGGGTCGTGAACAGGCCTCGCGGCACCATCGGGTGGCGCGCGCGGCGCTGCCATGCCACGAACGCCAGCAATGCCGCGACCCCCACCACCAACGCAACCCTGACCCGGGGGTCGTCCCACCCCCGGGTGGGACGACCCTGTTCGATCAGTGCATACACCGTGGCGGTCAGTCCGACCGCCGATAGTGCGGCGCCTGCGACATCGACGCGTGGGCGTTCGGAGGGCCCGGGCATCTGGCGCAGCCAAAACGTCAAGGCAAACCCGATGGCCATCGGGATCGCCGACAAAACGTAGATCCAGCGCCAGCCCAGGAAGTCCACGGTCAGTCCCCCCAGCAGTGGTCCGAGCGCAAAGGCGGTGCTGGTCCAGGCCGTCCAGCATCCGATTGCGGCAGGACGGTCCGCGCGCTCGAACGACGAGTTGATCAGGGCGAGCGAGCCGGGCACGAGAAACGCCCCGCCCAACCCCTGGACGATGCGCCCGGCGATCAGCATCGCCGGGGTGCCCGCCGTGGCCGCCAGCACCGAGCCCGCCCCAAAAGCCGCCAGACCGCAGCGCATCACCGGTACTCGCCCGAACAGATCGGAGATGGCACCACCGGGCAGAACCATGGCCGCAACCGCCAGCAGGTAGCCGTCGACGACCCATTGCTGTGAGCACATGCCCCCGCCAAGGTCACGCTCCGTGGCCGGCAGGGCAAGATTCACGACGGTGCCATCGAGGAAGACGACCATCGACACCATGATGGCCAGCAACATGACCCGTGTCGTCTGCGCGACATCGCGGAATTCCAAGAAACCGATCCCCCGAGGCTGCGGTGCCGTGATCATCCCGGCGGCTCGTTGTTCATGGGCTCGTCTCCTCGAAGTTGCGATCCATTCGGACCACGGGTATTAATAGCCGACCTGGTTACAGATCGTCACGAGCGAACGGGCCGCACGATTCAAGCGATCAGCGGATGGCGGCGGCCTCGCGCTCGGCGAGCGTGGCAGCGATTGCCAAAGCCAGTGGTGCGCCCGCGGGCAGCTGTATCACCGGTTTGGCAACCGCAACGGGATCCTGACCGCGGCGTGGTTGCGGGCGCTGGAACGCTTTCAGGCGCGGGCGATGGCCGCCGACGCCGATACCGCTCTGGAGTCCGCGGTCAGCATGGCGGTCGCCGCGATCGGCTTTGCGCGCGAATTTCCCGAGGATGCGCGGCCGTTGTTGATGATCCGGCCGAGCGACCTACTTGACGGGGAGCCCGATGCGGCGTTTCAGCAGACCCTTGCCGAAATGAATGCACCGTTTGTCGAGCGGGTGCGAAATTTCGCACGGGAGCTATATGGCGGCCGGGATAGGCGGTGCGTCGATGCCGTCGCGCGAGCTATTTCCGATCTGCCCTACGCCGTCGTGCGCCGTCATGCTCACGACGACCCGATGCCCTTCTGGTTGGAGGACGACGTCGCCGCGGCGGCACGCGCGTTATTGACCAGCTTCGAGCCGAGCTGGAGCAACAAGCCGAGGTCATCGCGGATAGCGCGATGACGGTTGATCTGGCCGTCGGTGATGGTGAAGATGTGAACCTGTTTGTGGGTGATCGGCCTACCGGTTGGCTCGATGCCGTTGAACGATCCCGTGTGCTGTCCCGTCATGACGGCGGCGGCCATCACCGTGCTGCCCTCGGCGACGGTCTCCTGCAGTTCGAAGCGCAGGTTCGAGAACGCATCGCGTAACCACCGGCTGGTCGCGAGAAACCCTGCGGGGCCCCGCTGTTGGCGTTCGCCGTCCTCGGGATCGTCCTCGGCTTCCTGGTTGACGTAGTCCGGGGCGATGATTTGTTGCGCCAGTTCTTCGTCGCCGGTCTCGATGAGCCGGAATGACGCGCGAGCGACAACTTTCGGATCGGTCATGGCCGAAAGGCTACGGTGACTGCCCTTCGGCGGTATTGAACAAAACGGACACCGGGAGTGCGGTGGGGGGCCCGCCCGTCAATGCCAGGCACTCGTTGATCATGTGCGCCTGGTCGGCGTATCCGGCCGTTACCGCCAACTGCGACCAGCCGGCCCGGCCATGAGATGCGTGAATTAAATCCAGCAGACGCTGAAAACGGAATATCCGGCCAAGGCGCTTGGGTCCGTAGCCGACCGCGGCTTCGAAGCGACGCCTCAGTTGCCGTTCGCTCAGTCCGGTCTCGTCGGCCAGCGCCGAAACCCTCCGGTCGGGTTGTGCGCGCAACGCCGCAACCGCCCATGCGACCGGCCGGTCTAGCACCGGGTCGGTCTGTGCGAAATAGACGGTTACCAGATCCGCCAGCAGCGATATTCGCTGGTTGGGAGTTGTTGCAGCGAACAGGCTTTCGACGATGCGTGAGCCGGCGACACCGAAAGCCGAATCGAGGGGAACGCGCATGTCTTTGAACTCGCTCGCCGGACAGCCGATCACCGCAGCGGCGGCGCCCGGTCGCAACCGCAAACCTGCCAGCACGTCCTGGTCGCCGGCGGGCAGGTCGTAGAAGGTGTGGGCGGGACCGGCGATCATGACGTCGCCCTGCGCGGTCACGAAAACGTCCACACAACCGTCGGGGATCACGCGTAGCGACGGAGTCGCCGACCCCGAGCGCAGCCAGTCGCATTCCACGAAGGGCGCAAGCCGTTGGTCAGGGCGAAATTCCCGGTACACGGCGGCGCTCACCGATCTGCGGCGAAGGCGCGCAGTGACGCCAACTGCGCGGGATCCAATGAGGGGCGGACAGTTTCGCGTGCGGCAGCGACGTCGTCGGCGGTGATCTCGGCAGCGTCGACCGAGCGTCGCATCGCGGTCAGCGCGGCCTCGCGCAGCAGTGCCACGCAATCCGCGGCGCTGTATCCGTCCAGGTCGGCCGCCAGCGCGGCCAGGTCGACGTCGCGCAGGGGAACCGACTTGCCCGCGGTGCGCAAGATGTCCAGACGCGCGTCCGCGTCGGGCGGTTCGACGAATACCAGCTTCTCCAGCCGACCGGGTCGTAACAGCCCCGGATCGATCAGGTCCGGCCGGTTGGTGGCGCCCACCACCACAACTTCGCGCAGCGGCTCGATGCCGTCCAGCTCGGTGAGCAGCGCGGCCACCACCCGGTCGGTGACGCCGGAGTCAAAGCTCTGGCCGCGCCGCGGCGTCAACGCGTCGACCTCGTCCAGAAAGACCAGTGATGGTGCGGAATCGCGGGCCCGGCGGAACAGCTCGCGCACCGCCTTCTCCGAGGAGCCGACCCATTTGTCCATCAGCTCAGAGCCTTTGACAGCGTGCACCGAGAGCCGTCCGGTGCTGGCGAGCGCGCGCACGATGAAGGTCTTGCCGCATCCGGGCGGCCCGTAAAGCAGCACCCCGCGTGGCGGCTGAACACCCAGCCGGGCGAAGGTGTCGGGATGCTGCAGCGGCCACAGCACCGCTTCGGTTAGGGCCTGTTTGGTGGCGGCCATGTCGCCGACGTCGTCGAGCGTGATGGAGCCGAGCGTCACCTCGACTGCGGCTGAGCGCGACAGCGGCCTGATCACGGTAAGTGCACCGAGCAGGTCGTCCTGGGTCAGCTTCGGCGGCATGCCGTCGGAGCTGGCCCTGGCGGCTGCGCGCAATGCCGCCTCGCGCACCAGGGCGGCGAGGTCGGCGACCACGAAACCCGGTGTTCGGTCGGCGATCTCGCCGAGGTCGAGGTCTTCGGCGGGCACCGGTTTCAGCAGGCCCTGCAGCAGTGCTGTGCGGGTGGCCGCGTCGGGCAGGCTGAGTACCAGCTCGCGGTCGCACAGGTCCGGGGCGCGCAGCCGCGGGTCGAGGTTCTCCGGTACCGCGGACGTGACGATCACCGCGACCCGCGCGACTGCGATCGCCTTGCGCAGTTCGGCGAGGATCAGCGTCGCCACCGGTTCGGCAGTGGCGGGCAGCAGCGCGTCGATGTCGGCGATCAGCAGCACTCCGCCGCCGTCGCGAATCGCCGCCGCAGCGGAGGCGACCCGCTTGAGCCGGTCGTCGGCGGCCAGCGCGCCCACCTCCGGGCCGTCGAGCTCCATCAGCCTGCGGCCCGCGCAGACGGCGCGCACCAGCGTGGTCTTGCCGACACCGGCCGGGCCCGAAACGAGCACTCCCAAATTGGTTCCGGCGCCTAGGGTTTGCAGCAGGTGCGGTTCGTCGAGCGCGAGCTTGAGCCATTCGGTCAGCTTGGCCGCCTGCGCGCTGACGCCTTTCAAGTCGTTGACCGTGACGTGTGGCGCCGTCTCGCTGACCTGCGTCGTTGGTGCTTCGACGTGCGGGCCCGAGCCGTCGACCGGGACTACCGTTCCCCAAGTCACCAGCGAATTCGGCTGCACGCTCACCGGTCCGGCGGGATCGACGCCGGTGACCGTCAACAGCTCCGACGTCCAGCTGATGCCCACCGCCGACGCCAGCGCCCCGGCGGCAGTAGACGTCGACGTACCCGGACCCAGATCGCGTGGCAGCAGGGACACCGCGTCGCCAACGGTCAACACCTTGCCGAGCAGGGCCTGCCGCAGGGTGGGCGGGGAGACCGATTGACTGGTCATCGCCGAGCCGCTCAAGGTCACCGACCGGGCGCCGTAAACCGTTGCGGCGGCGACGATGACGGCGGTGTCCTCGCTGAGACCGGCGTTGGACAGCGTCACGTCGTCCAGCAGCACGGTGCCGATCGGCGTTTGCGCGCCGGCCATGCCTGCGACCGCGGTCGTGGTTCGCGATCCGGTCAGCGACACCGCGTCCCACTCCCGAATGCCAAGGGCGGCAATGGCGTTGGGATGAAGTCGGACGACGCCGCGGCGGGAGTCGACGGCCGAGGTGTTGAGCCGAGCCGTCAGCGTGAGCTTCGGGGCAGTCATGTCCGCCCGGTGGGCCTGCGCAGGCCCAACCGCGCCATCGACCGGCGGTTGGGCTGCGCCCGGCGGATCGCGCGTCGGGTGGCGCGGCGCTGCTTGGGTTTTTCGCCCCAAGCCTCGGGATGCGCCGCCAGCCAGTGGTAACTGTGAACGGAGAACGGAATGTGCAGCAAGTAGGCGGCGATCAGCACCATGATCAGGATGTAGGGGAACAGGAACGCCGCCGCCGCGACGATCGCCAATGCTGCCAGCAACAGCGCGGCCAGGTTCGGCGGCACCGAGACGGCATGCATCTTGCGCATCGGGATCCGGCTCACCACGAGCATCGAGCAGGCTGCCACCCACGCGCAGACGAACCACGGCGACGTCCACCAGCCCACGCCGAACTGCAGCTTGGCCGCGAGCGGGCCGAGCGCCGAGATCGCGCCGGCCGGCGCCGGTATCCCGACGAAATACTCCCGCGCGAAGGCCGGTTGGGTAGCGTCGTCGAGCAACGCGTTGAACCTGGCCAACCGCAACACGATTGACACCGCGTACAGCAACACCACAACCCAGCCAGCAGGCACCGAGGGCAGCAACGACACGTAGACCACCACCGCGGGGGCCACCCCGAAGTTCACCGCGTCGGCAAGCGAATCGATCTCCTCGCCCATCCGCGACTCGGCGTCCAGGATGCGGGCCACCCGGCCGTCGAGTCCGTCGAGGATCGCTGCGGCGGCGATCAACGCTATCGCCACGTGCGGCTGGCCCTCCAGCGCGAACCTGATCGAGGTCAGCCCCGCGCAGATGGCCAGCACGCTCATCGAGCTGGGCAGGATACGCAGGGGCACCACTCGCCTACCGCGAGCCCTAGTAGTCAGCGCCGCTCCTCCTCATCGCTTAGCTCTGCATCGTCGCCGGCGCGGTAATCAGCGCCGCTCCTCCTCATCGCTTCGCTCATGGCAGCTCGGCCAGCACCGTTTCCCCGCCGACCGCCCGTTGGCCAACGCTGACCAACACCCGCGCCCCGGCGGGCAGGTAGGTGTCCAGACGCGACCCGAACCGGATCAGGCCGTAGGTGTCACCGATCGACAGCTTGTCGCCGGCGTGGGCGTCGCAGATGATGCGCCGCGCCAGCAGGCCGGCGATCTGCACCGCGATGACGTCCGTCCCGTCGGCGGTGCGCAGCTGCATGCTGACGCGTTCGTTGTCGGCACTGGCTGAGGCCAGGTCGGCCGAGCCGAAGCGGCCCGGCCGATGCTGCACGGCAATCACTTCGCCGCTCACCGGGGCTCGCTGTACGTGGGCGTCCAACAGCGACAGGAAGATGCTCACCCGCGGCAGCTCTGCGTCGCCCAGGCCGAGCTCGGCGGGCGGGGCTGCGGTATCGATAACGCAGATCAGCCCGTCGGCGGGTGCGACGACGACGCCGGGCCGGTTGGGGGGCACCCGGGGCGGGTGCCGGAAAAACCCGGCGCAGGCGCCGGCGGTCAGCAGGCCGGCCCGGCGCAACCACGGGTAGCGGCGCCCGGCCACAGCCACTCCCAGCCCGCCGGCAATGAACGGCAACCCGGCCGGATGCACCGGTGGAACCGTCGTACGCAGCAACGACAGCAGGCGCTGCGGTCCGGACGTCTGGTTTTCGCCGGTCGAACGGGGACGTCGTGCCACGCGGTCATCTTACGGAGCCGCGGCCGGTGTCAAACCGGATACGTCACACCGGTCAACTGTTCGGAGACCTTCCACAGCCGGCGCTGCAGGTCTTCGTCGTGCGACTGCTTGCTGGAGGACACCAGCTTGGGGTGGCCGCGCTGCTCGCCCAGACCGTCGGGTCCGTAGTACTGCCCGCCCTCGGCGTCCGGGTCGGTGGCGGCCCGCAGCGTGGGTAGCGCACCCATCGCCGCGTTCTGAAACAGCAGCGGGCCGAGCACCGCGGCGGCGGGCTTGAAAACCCCCGGCAGGTTGCGGGTCAGCTCGGTGCTCGAGCTGCCCGGGTGGGCGGCTAAGGCGGCGGTGGTGGGCCGCGCCCGGGCGGCCAGCCGACGTTGCAGGTCGTATGTGAACAGTAGGTTGGCCAGCTTGGCTTGCCCGTACGCGGCGACCCGGTCGTAGCGGTGTTCCCACTGGAGGTCGTCGAAATGGATAGCGGCGCGAATTCGATGGCCCGTGCTACTGACGGTCACCACCCGCGAACCCCGGACCGGCAGCAGGTTGTCCAGCAGCAACCCGGTCAGTGCGAAGTGGCCGAGATGGTTGGTGCCGAACTGCATTTCGAAGCCGTCGGCGGTGAGCTGCTTCGGCGTCCACATCACGCCGGCGTTGTTGATCAGCAGGTCGATGCGGGGGTAGGCCGAGCGCAACGCCGTGGCGGCGGCGCGCACCGAATCCAGCGAACCTAGGTCGAGCTCTTGAAGGGTCACATCGGCGTGCGGATGGGCAGCGACGATGCGCGCCAGCGCGAGGTTGCCCTTCTCCAGATTGCGAACCGCCAACACCACATGCGCGCCGCATTCGGCGAGCATCTCGGCGGTGTGGTAACCGAGACCGGTGTTGGCTCCGGTGACGACGGCGACGCGGCCGCGTTGATCCGGTATGTCGGCCGCGGTCCATTTGCCGTTGGAGGTCATGGCCGCAGACGATACCCACTCATAATCGGTGCCGCCGTGTCGGTTCAGTCCGTCCCAGGGGTCGGTGGCATCCTCGATGACGTGGACAACCACGATCCGAGCCCGCCGGTGCTGGGTATGGTCGATCCGGCACATCCGCCCAGTCGGCGCGCGCCACTGCGGTGGGCGATCGGCGGCGTGGTGCCGTGGCTGCTGCTGGCGGCCGGCCAGGCGGTGTGGATTGCCTTCGATCGACGGTTACTGTGGCTGCACATCGTGATCGCCGTCGTCACCGTGCTCGGTGCGGCGATCTCGCTGTCCGTCGTGCCATTGTGGCGATATCGGGTACACCGGTGGGAGATCGGCCCGCAGGCGGTGTACGCCCGCACAGGTTGGCTGGTCCAGGAGAGGCGCATCGCGCCGATCTCGCGTGTGCAAACCGTCGACACCCATCGCGGCCCGTTGGATCGGTTGCTCGGTCTGGCCAACGTGACGGTAACCACCGCCTCATCGGCGGGAGCGGTGCACATCGCGGCGCTCGACCTCGCGGTTGCCGACCAGCTTGTCGCGCAGTTGACCGACATCGCCGCGATCGGCGCCGAGGACGCCACGTGACCGACACGCCACCAGTCCGTTCGGAGATCGGCTGGCAGCGGCTAAGTCCCAGGATGCTGCTGATTCATCCGGTGCACGAATTGCTGCGCGAGCTGCCGTTACTGATCGGGGGGCTGGTGCTGGGTTCGACCACCGGCAACCAGTCCTGGACGGTGGCGGTGGTCGCGCTGAGCGTTGTGGTGGGTGTGGCGCGATGGTTCACCACCAGCTACCGCATCGAGGCCGACCCCGAACCGGGCCAAGTACAACTGCGTGCCGGCCTGCTGAACCGCAAGGTATTGTCGGTGCCGCGCAGCCGGATTCGGTCCGTGCAAACCGATGCGCGACTGCTGCACCGGCTGTTCGGGCTGGCTGTGCTGCGGGTGAGCACCGGTCAGGAAGCCGGGGGCGAACACGGTTCTGGGGCCTTCGAGCTCGACGCCGTGAGGGTCGAACAGGTGCCGCAACTGCGGGCCATTCTGCTGGCCGAGTCGCCGCCGATCGGTGCGCCGACCGCGGAGCCTGCGGAGGTGAGCACGGTGTTGGCGCGTTGGCAGCCTTCGTGGTTGCGATATGCCCCGTTGAGCCTCTCCGGGCTGCTCACCATGGCCGCCGCCGTCGGCGTGATTTATCAGAGCGGAGCCATTGAGCCGCTGCAACATTCGCGGCTGGCCAAGTCGGCGCTGGAGGCCGCCCATCGGCTGGGTGTGGTGACCACGGTCGCGTGGATCGCGGGGGTGGTGCTGGTCGCGTCGGTGGTGCTGGCGGTGCTGCGGTCGCTGCTCACTTACCGCAACCTGGTGCTTTGGCGCCGGGCTGACGTCCTGCATCTGCGGCATGGTCTGCTGCGGCTGCGCGAACGCACTTACGACATGAGCAGGCTGCGCGGTGGCACGCTGCGGGAACCGCTGCTGGTGCGCATCTTCGGCGGCGCCCGGCTGGATGCCGTGATGACCGGTGTGCACGGTGTGGGTGAGTCGTCGGTGCTGCTGCCGCCGTGCCCGCACTCCACTGCCGAAGCGGTGTTGACCGGTCTGGTCGGCGACCCGAACGTCGTGACCGGGCCGCTGCGCGGTCACGGCCCCCGGGCGGCGACCCGACGTTGGACGCGTGCATTGGGGCTTCCGGTGCTGACAGGTGCGGTGCTCGCCGCGCTGACTGTGTTGGGGACTTCCGTTGTGCCCCTGTGGTTGTGGACGGCCTGGGTAGCGCTTACGGCATGGTGCGTGCTGCTGGCCGCCGACCGGATAGCCGCACTCGGCCACCGGGTCGACGGCCGCTGGCTGGTGATGCGGGCCGGCAGCGTGGAGCGACGCCGCGACTGCCTGGCCACTGCGGGCATCATCGGCTGGACCGTGCGGCAGTCGCCCTTTCAGCGGCGGGCCAGGGTGGCTACGCTGGTCGCGGCCACCGCCGCGGGCGTCAAGCGCTACCCGTTGATCGACGTGCCGGAAGACCAGGCCTGGGCGGTGGCGGCGCAGGCATCGCCGTGGGTGGCCGACAGCCTGTGGGCGAGGCGCTAGGCGGTCAATCCACGCACCGCTTCGATACGTGCCCTGAGCTGTTCGGAGCTGGCCGCAGCGATCGGCGGGCCGCCGCAGAGGCGGCGCAGCTCGTTGTGAATCCACCCGTGCGGCTTGCCCGTTCGATGGTGTGCTGCCGAAACCAGAGCGTTGAGTTCGCGGCGCAAGTCCCGCAATTGCCCGTGCCGGGTGACCGGTTCGGGCACGGCGGCGCCGTTGCGACTGCGACGGTCTAGCTGCTCAACCTGGCGGCGCAGCAGCAGCTCCCGCATCTGGTTGGCGTCCAACAGACCTGGTAGGCCCAAGTAGTCAGCTTCTTCGTCGCTGCCCGCGGGGGTGGCGGTGCCGAAGGACGAGCCATCGAAAATCACCTGGTCCAATTCGGCGTCGGCGCCCAACGACATGAACCCGTCCTCGGCTTCGGACGGCTCGGTCTGGCGGCGCTGCGCGGCCTCCAGTTCGTCGGTCTCTCGGTGCGGCTCGCCCAGCACGTGATTGCGTTGTGCCTCAAGCTCGCTGGCCAGTTGTAGCAGCGACGGCACCGACGGCAGAAAGACGCTCGCCGTCTCGCCCGGGCGCCGGGACCGCACGAAGCGGCCGATCGCCTGGGCGAAGTACAGCGGGGTCGACGCGCTGGTGGCGTACACGCCAACGGCGAGCCGCGGAACGTCGACTCCCTCGGAGACCATTCGCACGGCGACCAGCCAGCGGCTGGAGGCGCCGGAGAACTGCGCGATGCGGTCGGATGAGCCGCGGTCATCGGAGAGCACGACGGTCGGCGCCTCACCGGTGACAGTGGTCACCAATTGCGCGTAGGCGCGGGCAGATTTCTGATCCGACGCGATGATCATGCCGCCGGCGTCGGGTACACCGCCGTCGCGCAGTTGGCTCAGCCGGATGTCGGCGGCCTGGATGACCGCCGGCATCCATTGGCCGACGGGATCCAGTGCGGTGCGCCAGGCCCGGGCGGTGTGCTCGGCGGTGCACGGCTCGCCGAGCCGGGCGGCGTGTTCCTCGCCGGCGCCGTCGCGCCACCGCGCCTCACCCGAGTAGGCCAGGAAGACCACTGGGCGCACCACGCCGTCAGCCAGCGCATCGGCGTACCCGTAGGTGTGGTCGGCCGCCGAACGCAGCACGCCGTTGCCGTCGGGCTCGTAGCGGACGAATGGGATTGCGGCGTCGTCGCTGCGAAATGGTGTGCCGGTCAATGCAAGTCGCCGAGTAGCGTCGCCGAAGGCCTCGCGTATGCCGTCTCCCCAGCTCTTGGCGTCCCCCCCGTGATGGATCTCGTCGAAGATCACCAGCGTGCGTCGGCTCTCGGTGCGCACCCGATGGCGGGCGGGATGGCTGGCCACCTGGGCGTAGGTGACGACGACGCCGTGGTACTCCGCCGAGGTGTGCGCGGCGGCGTTGCGGAACTTGGGATCCAGCGCGATGCCGTCGGCGGCCGCCGCGCGCGCCCACTGCGTCTTGAGGTGTTCGGTCGGCACCACCACGGTGATCGTGTCGACGCTGCGATCTGCCAGCAACTCGGCAGCGATCCGCAGAGCAAACGCCGTCTTACCCGCACCGGGGGTAGCGACCAGCAAGAAATCACGCGGCTTGGCGGTTAAATACCGCACCAAGGCTCGCCGCTGCCAGCCCCGCAAAGCCTGGGTGCTGGGCGCTTCACTTGCCCGCACCCGGAGACTCCTATCTGGTCGAGATGCAGTCTAGGGCAAGCAGATCGGGGCGCGCATCTTCGCTGGAAAGCGGCGCGTCGGCGCCCCTTTAGTGCTATGCGGCGACGTGTGCGGCCAGCCAGGCGATGATTTGCGGCACCACCTCGGGCGCTTTGCTCATCGCGCAATGGCCGGTGTCCTCAACGAGGTGTACCTCGGTGTTCGGGCGGCCCTGGAAGACCAGGGTGTCCGACTGCGGGATGAAGTAGTCGTCGGCGCCGTTGACCACCAGCATCGCCGAATTACGTTGCTGAGCGAGTAGCTCGTGGCGGTTCAGCTGTTCGAGGGCGCCACTGAGTTCCTCAAGGGTGGGGGAATGATCCCGGTGCATGGCGTTGCCCAAGATGTCGTGCATACCGTAGGGCAGCTTCTGAACGTTCTCGGCTTCGAAAGCCCCGACGACCGGGCCGCCGAGGTCGACGGCGGCGTCGACGATGCCGGACAACCCCGACATCGCGGCGAAGTTGCCGCCGAACGACACGCCGAAGTGAGCGACCCGACCGTCGCCCAGCGTGCGGGCGTAGTTGGCGAGTCCACAGATCACCTCGTCAGCGTGCTCGTCGAGCGGGATGGCGGTTTCCCCGGTGCACGGCGTGGTCGAACGCCAAGGTGGTGAGCGCGGCGCCCTGGCGCTATGTCAATGGCGACCTGGCGGCGGTGCGCCGGAAGGCTGAATCCAGGCGCTAGCCGGCACCCTTGCCGTTGTCGACCCGATAGACGGCGCCATGGATGGCTGCTGCGGCGTCGCTGGCGAGGAACGCGACCACGTTCGCTACATCGAGGGGCTGCATCATGCCGCGTGGTGATGCCGTGCGCATGATCAGGTCGTAGTTCGGG
>NZ_DATMLH010000238.1:0-48000 GCF_035570115.1 Mycobacterium sp. | reverse complement strand
GGCGGGCAGCGGATCCGGGTGAACGTGCGGTGGGGAACCGGTGTGCCGCTGGTGTTGTGCAACGGCATCGGGGCGAGCCTGGAAGTGCTGGACCCATTGGTGGAGCAGCTGGATCCGAATACCACGGTGGTCAGATTCGATGTGCCAGGAACCGGGGGATCGCCCACATCCCTTGCGCCCTACGGGTTCCCGTACC
Organism: Mycobacterium sp.; assembly: GCF_035570115.1. Lineage (GTDB taxonomy): Bacteria > Actinomycetota > Actinomycetes > Mycobacteriales > Mycobacteriaceae > Mycobacterium. The sequence goes on along the minus strand of NZ_DATMLH010000238.1, from coordinate 47,804 downwards.
TTGCCTGGGTGCTGGGCCGGGTACTATCCGAGCTGGGAATCAGCGTGGTGGATGTGCTCGGGCTGTCCTGGGGCGGGGCGCTTGCGCAGCAGTTCGCCTTTCAGAACCCGCGCCGATGTCGGCGTCTCATTCTGGTGGCGACGGGCACCGGCGCGCTGATGGTGCCCGCTCATCCACGAGTACTGGCGAAAATGGCTACGCCGCGCAGGTTTTCGGACCCGGACTACGCCGCATCCATTGCCGGCGAACTGTACGGCGGCACTGTCCGCGCTCACGGGGAGGATGTTGCCCGACTGTTTCTTCAGCAGTTGCACGCCGGATCGAAGATGGGTTACCTGCACCAGCTTCTCGCGGGTGCGGTGTGGACCAGCCTGTTCGCGCTGCCTGCGGTGCGGCAGCAGACGTTGATCGTGGCGGGTAGCGATGATCCGATTATCCCGTTGGTCAACGCGCGCATCATGAACGCGTTGCTGCCGCATTCGCGACTGCACCAACACGACGGCGGCCACATCGATCTCGTGCACAACGCCGCCGAGCTCGCACCCGTCATCGAGACGTTCCTGCACGAACTTGAAGAGCAGCCATGAGCGACACCAACATCGATACCTCGGACGTCTACCTAACGAACACCCGGGAACAACCATGACAACGACGCCAAAACCGCTCATCTCGTTTGAGACACGCGGCGCCAAGGATGCCGATCCAGCCACCGCCTCCCTCGTCGAGGACATCGGCGTTGCCCGGGAGACGGACTACTTCCTGATGAAGGATCAGCTGACCGAACAGGAAAAGGCGATTTTTGCCAAGGTCCGCGCGTTTGGCGAGGCCGAGATCCTGCCGATCGTCAATGAGTATTGGGAACGCGGTGAGTTCCCGTTCGAGCTGGTCCCGAAAATTGCCGCGCTGAACATTGTCGGCGACTACAACCTGGGCGACCACGGGTGCACATCGATGAGCGCGGTGGCCGCCGGCATGGTCACGTACGAGTTGTCCCGCATCGACGGGAGCATAGCCACGTTCTTCGCCGTACACCTCGGGTTGGCGATGCAGTCAATCAACATCCTGGGCTCCGAGGAACAGCGGCAGCGCTACCTACCGGCGATGGCGCGCCTGGAAAAGATCGGGGCGTTCGCCCTGACGGAGCCCGAGCACGGTTCGGACGCCGTCATGCTCGAGGCCACCGCCGAGCGGCAAGGCGATGAATGGGTGCTCAACGGCCGCAAGCGCTGGCCGGGCAACGCCGTGTGGTGCGACTACATCGTCGTATACGCCCGCGACACCGCGGACAACCAAGTCAAGGCGTTCGTCGTGGAGAAGGACAACCCCGGATACGCGGCGACCAAGATCGGCGGCAAGATGTCGCTGCGGATGGTACAGAACGCGGACATCATCCTCACCGACTGCCGCGTGTCCGAAGACGCTCGACTGCAGAACTGCAACAGCTTCAAGGATGTGGGCAAGGTGCTCGCCGGCACCCGCAATTCCGTCGCGTGGGGGTCGGCCGGACACGCAGTCGCGGCCTATGACATCGCCCTGAACTACGCGCTGCGGCGAAAGCAGTTCGGCAGGCCGATCGCCAGGAACCAGGTCATCCAGTCGATGCTGGTGGAGATGCTCGGCGATCTCACCGCGATGCAGCTGTACGCCATCCGAATGGCCCGGCTCATCGATGAGGGCAAGGTCGAAGAAACGATGGCCGCGCTCGCCAAGTACTACTGCACAGTCAAGGGCCGAAACGTGTGTCGACTGGCCCGTGACGTATTAGGCGGCAACGGTGTCGTGCTCGACTTCCACGTCATGCGCCACCTGTGCGACATGGAAGCCCTGGTCACCTACGAAGGAACTGCTGAAATCCAGTCCCTCATCGTCGGTCGGCACATCACCGGGCAGAGCGCGTTCGCCTGACCGGGCAACCTCAGGCCAGCGACGGCACACACCCGGTGCAGGCCAGCGGATCGACGGGCCGCCGCTGGATTAACTCGACGGGCGGCGTGGTCAGTGCATCTTCGCGTCAGCACTCTCGTTGACTTATCTGTAAGGGACCGAAAGCGTTCCAGTGCAGCTCGTCTGACGCCCAGACTGTTCAGTTCAGGCGTGGCCGGCGTGCCGGGCGGTTTCGGCGATCATGGCCACGTAGATGAATCGCAGGCTTACGGGGCCGACGATGTGGTGTTCGACGATGGCGTCGAGTGCGAAGGCGGCTGTCAGGTCGTTCGACCGTCGGCATCCTGCAGCGTATTCGGTGATCACCTTGGCGAGGGTTTCATCGTCGGACACGTGGAAGCTGCTGTCTACAAAGGTGCTTCATTTGTGCCAGAGGTTTGCCAGAGGATTCCTCGATAGCGATAGAGTATTCCTCGTGCCGAGATCCAACGCCGCCGACGCACGAGGCCGATTGATGCAGACCGCCCGCCGGCGGTTTGCGGCCGACGGCGCCATCGCGGCCACACTCGACGAGATCCGGCGTGACGCCGATGTCAGCGTCGGAGCGATGTATCACCATTTCCCAGACAAACCAGCGCTAGCCGCTGCCGTGTACGCCCAAGTCATGGGCGAATACCAGGCGGGATTCCTCGCCATGTTGCGCAGGCACGGCACCGCTGAGGGCGGGATCCGCGGCGGCGTCGCGCATCACCTGCGGTGGGTGGTCGACAACCGCAGCGAGGCGGCGTTGCTGCTGGGTGATCGGCCGGACAGCGCGGAGCTAGGTGACCGTAACCGGGAGTTCTTCGCCGCCGTGCGGGACTGGTGGCGTCCACACCACAGCTATGGCGCCCTGCGGCCGATGCAGGGTGGCATCACGGCCGCCCTGTGGTTCGGTCCGGCACAGGAATTCAGCCGGTACTGGATTGCCGGCGACGAACCGAGAATGCCGCGCGGGGTGGCCAAGACCTTTGCCGATGCCGCGTGGAAGGCATTGCGGGCCAATGATATCCAGGAGGACGATTGATGAGTGCAGCAGAATCGCTTTACCGCGGTATGGTCGCCGACGGCGATGACCCCGAGGCGCCACGGCGAATCCGCGTCGAGCATCGCGGTGACCGGGCCGTCGTGACCCTCGACGAACCCGACCGGCTCAACGTACTTTCCGCGCCGCTGGTGCGACAGCTACGACGAGCGCTCGATGCCCTCGTCGCCGATAGCGACATTCGCAGTGTGGTGCTCACCGGTGCCGACCCGGGCTTCAGCGCGGGTGGCGACTTGAAGATGATGCGTGCGGCGACCGAGCAGCTGAGCCAACCCGAGGGTGTGGCCGACGTCTGGCGCTGGATCCGCCGCGAGTTTGGGGGTATCGCCCGGCTGATCGCCGGGTCCGACACAATCTTCGTGGCCGCGCTCAACGGCCCGGCGGCCGGAGTCGGCCTGGCGTGGGCGCTGACCTGCGACCTCGCCATCGCCAGCGAGCGCGCGGTGATCGTGCCCGCGTTCGGCCGTCTGGGCCTGATTCCCGAGGTCGGCACCAGCTGGGCGTTGACCCGCCGGCTCGGCTACCAGGGTGCGCTTGCCTACTACTTGAGCGGGGAACACATCGATGCCCGAACCGCACAACGGTTGGGGCTTGTGCAGCAGGTCGTTGAGCACGACAGTCTGCTCGCTACTGCCGACGATTGGTGCTCACGCGTCGCTGCCATGCCGGCACATGCGGTGGCGATGACCAAGCCGCTGCTGCGGGCCGCGGCCGACGCCGGCTGGAATGACGCGCTCACCATCGAGGAATTCGCCGAACCCACCTGCTTCACCACCGCCGCGTTCGCCGACAGCGTGCGCACCATGCTGGCCGGTCGTTGATTCGATACGACCGAGCCGGACGCACGTATTCGGCGACGCGCCAACCGGATCCACGAATCGCTTCGCTCGTCGACCGGGCGCTACAGGGTATGGGTACGATCGCGAACATCGGCGCCGGGACCGGCTCCTACGAACCGTCGAACACGGTCGTCGCCGTCGAACCCAGCACGGTGATGATCAGGCAACGCAGGGGCGGCGCCGCACCGGTGGTGCGTGCTGTTGCCGAACACTTGCCTATTTGTGCAAACGCCGTTGATGCCGCGCTCGCAGTCCTGACCGTCCACCACTGGTCAGATGTCGACGCCGGCGTCGCCGAGATGATCCGCGTCGCCCGCCGGCGCATCGTTATCCTCACGTGGGACCACACCGTCTTTCGTCAGTTCTGGTTGCTGCGCGAATACCTGCCTGCTGCCGCGGAGATGGACATGCGTCTGGCCGTGCCGATCACCAAACTGCTGTCGCTGCTGGACAATGCATCGGTCCAGACGGTCCCGATTCCTTACGACTGCGCTGACGGATTCGGCGGTGCATACTGGCGTCGCCCACACGCCTATCTCGACGCCGAAGTCCGTGCCGGGATCTCGATGTTCGCATTGATGGCCGAACCTCAGCTGCGAGAAGGATTGTCGCGGCTAGGCTCCGATCTCGCCACGGGCGCGTGGACTGATCGCCACGCCGATCTTCTCGACAAGCCGCAGCTCGATCTCGGATATCGGCTTGTCGTATCGGATCTCGAACTTCCGCTCAAGCCTGAATCTCCGCGGTGACCGCGCCGGTAAGCCGGACCAGATCAGCGGGCGCAACCGCGACGTCCCATCCGCGTCGGCCCGCACTGCAGTACACCCGGTCCCAGGCCAGCGCGCTGGAGTCGACGACGGTGGGCAGCAGCGCGCGCTGCCCAAACGGCGAGACAGCACCGAGCACATAGCCGGTGGCCCGCTGCGCGGCGGCGGGTTCGGCCATGCCGGCTTTGGTCACCCCCAACGCGGCAGCGGCCGCCTTCAGTGACAATTTCGACGACGCCGGCAGTACCGCAACGGCCAACCCCTCCGGCACCGCGATGATCAGCGTCTTATAGATCTGCCCTGCCGCGATGCTGCCATCCGTGGTCAGCGCATGGACCGCCTCGACGCCGAACGAGCGTTCTCGCGAATCGTGATCGAACTTCACCAGCTCGTGCGGCACACCGGCAGCGATCAAAGCCGCAAGCGCCGGTGTCGCAGCGCCGGCCATGTAAGCGGCCCCTAGGGACCCGAGTACCCCGGCGGGTTGACGCCGTCCACCCAGAAGTCGACGCCGAGTTTCCCGCCGGGCACGCAGTCGTACACCGACAAGTCTTTGACACCGGAATCCACCAGCACGTCTTCGCACAGCAGCGTGTTGCCGGTGTACTCACGGGAGGGCTTGTTGAGGATGACGTAGGCCGCGTCGGAGTACACCTCTGGCTTGCGTGCGCGGCCCATCGCCTCGTCGCCGCCGAGCAGGTTCTGCACCGCGGCGGTGGCCACCAGCGTCCGCGGCCACAGCGTGTTGGACGCAATGCCCTCGTCGCGCAGCTCCTCGGCCATGCCCAGCGCGCACAGGGTCATGCCGAACTTGGCCATCATGTAAGCCGTCGGCTTCAACCACTCTTTTCCGAGCAGCACCGGCGGCGACAGCGTCAGGATGTGCGGGTTCTCACGGCCCTTCAGATGCGGGATGCACGCCTGAGACACCGCATACGTGCCGCGCACCTGGATGCCGTTCATCAGGTCGAACCGCTTCATCGGCACCTCGGTGATGGAGCCTAGGTTGATCGCCGACGCGTTGTTCACGCAGATGTCGATGCCGCCGAATTGCTCGACGGTCTTGGCTACTGCGGCCTCGACCGAATCGGGGTCGCGGACGTCCCCGACGATCGGCAGCGCCTGGCCGCCGGCCTCTTCGAGCTCTTTCGCGGCGGTGAAGACCGTACCCGGCAGCTTGGGGTGCGGTTCGGCGGTCTTGGCGATCAGGGCGACGTTGGCGCCGTCCTGAGCGGCTCGCTTGGCGATGGCCAAGCCGATTCCGCGGCTGGCGCCCGAGATGAACATGGTCTTGGCTTTCAAGGACATGAGCGTCACAGTAACGCTGCTCACAACCGGCCTGAATCGGCGGCCCGGATTGCGTCGCCGGCGTCGGTGGAAATGGATCGGAAATAGTGAGGCGATTGTTGCTGTTGAGAGGTGCGAAGCAGACACTGTCGGTCGCAGCCTTTAGATTGGGGAAGGGAGTCGGATGTCAACGGCGACGAGCCTTATTGGCGAAGAGCGGTTGGCCGGGTGCCAGACGGGTCCGGTGCTGATGGACCTGTTCACCGGCATCGCGACAGAAGGGACTGCGTTACTCAACATGGCCGACATCGATGGCGCTACCGAGTCGGAGATCGCGGACGCCTCACACGTCTCAGCCGTCTCGGAAGTCTCGGACACCGCTGCGCGTAGCCGCCGGGACGAGAGCGACGCGCAGCTGACCGCGCGCTTCGAGCGCGACGCGATTCCGCTGCTGGATCAGCTATACGGCGGCGCGCTGCGGATGACCCGGAATCCTGCCGATGCCGAGGATTTGCTTCAGGAAACCATGGTCAAGGCCTACGCCGGATTTCGGTCGTTCAAAGAGGGCACCAATCTCAAGGCGTGGCTCTACCGCATCCTGACCAATACTTACATCAACAGCTACCGCAAGAAGCAGCGCCAGCCGGCGCAGTATCCGACCGACCAGATCACCGACTGGCAGTTGGCGGCCACCGCCGAGCACTCTTCAACCGGCCTGCGCTCTGCCGAGGTCGAGGCGCTTGAGGCGCTGCCGGACACCGAAATAAAAGAGGCACTGCAGGCATTGCCCGAAGAATTTCGGATGGCGGTGTATTACGCGGACGTGGAGGGTTTCCCGTACAAGGAGATCGCCGAAATCATGGATACACCGATCGGCACGGTGATGTCGCGACTGCACCGCGGCAGGCGCCAACTCCGTGAGTTGCTGACGGATGTGGCCAAGGACCGGGGTTTCATCCGGGGCGATCAGGCGCCCGAGGAGGTGTCGTCATGACCGAGTTTTCGCCCGCCTCTAGCCCGGGCGACCCCGCGACGGGTGCCGACGCGCGCATGAAGGCCGAGTGTGCCGAAGTGATCGCCGAGGTATGGACATTGCTGGACGGCGAATGCACCCCGGAGAATCGGGACAAACTACGCAAGCACCTCGAAGAATGCCCGCCATGCCTGCAGTTCTATGGCCTGGAGGAGCGAATCAAGGTACTGATCGCGAGCAAGTGCCGCGGCGAGAAAGCCCCGGAGGCGCTGCGTGAGCGGCTACGGCTAGAGATCAGCCGGACCACGATCATCCGACGGTAGCCGCCCCGCCTGACTACGCGTTGGGGCGCCTACCGTGGTTGGCCTTGCTGTACTTGCGGTCACGCTTCTTGCGGCCTCGCTTGGCCATAACTGATCCTCCTGGCAGATGTATCTGCAGGTCAGTCTTTCATGCGTCGGGTGTTGCGTAGCCCGGGGGGCTACGCAATCGACCCCGTGCCCGCTGGCATGACCCCGGCAGGCTGCACCGGCAACGGCTGCCCGGGCATCGCCGTTGTCTGTCCGGGAATCCCCGCTGTCTGACCAGGCACCGGCGGCGTCTGCCCAGGTAGCGCCGGTGTCTGGCCTGGGAATCCGCCGGGCGTCTGGCCGGGAAGCCCACCGGGCGTCTGGCCTGCGAATCCGCCAGGCGTCTGTCCCGGAAGGCCGCCCGGGTAGCCAGGGTTCTGGCCTGGGAATCCGCCGGGGTTCTGGCCTGGAAGTCCGCCGGGATAGCCAGGATTCTGGCCTGGGAATCCGCCGGGGGGTTGTCCGGGGAGGCCGCCGGGGTAGCCGCCTGGGAGACCACCGGGCATTCCGCCTGGCATTCCGCCAGGGAGGCCACCGGGCATTCCTCCGAGGCCGCCGGGCATGCCACCGGGCATTCCGCCGAGGCCGCCGGGGAGGCCGCCGGGCATTCCGCCGAGGCCGCCGGGCGTGAGGGCACTGCTGGCCGGCATCAACAGGTCCCCGCTGCCGGGGATGACGTTATTCATCAAACCGCTCAGTGAGCCGAAGAGCGAATTGGCGATGCTCACGGCACTGCCGGCTCCGCCCAGGCCTGGAACGGGCAGTGGGTCGTCGGCAAGGAATGGTTGCTGGGGAGTGGCCGCGGCGACCCCTGCGCCAAGCCCGATGGTGGCGATCGCTGCCAGCGCAACCCCGATGCCGGCTTTCACTCGGGTAAATGGGCGTCGATTGGTCGTATTAGCAAACGTATTCTCGGACAACGGAATTCCCCTCAGATTCGGCTGAGGCACTAAATGTGCATCAGGCACTCCAATCACTCTGGAAACTCTGCTGCTCAAATGTCACATTAACAACACGACACGATCACAGGACGAACTCTATAGGTTCGCTTAGTAATCTTGGAGTTTGCTTACTGATATCTCCGCGATATCAGCCGGCCCCCTTCTCCCGCGCGCAGCAGCGGCCGACCTGCACTGTCGGCGCCGACACGACCCGACGGTAGGACTCACTCCCTCGCGTCCAGGTGAACTGGTTGTGGTTCGATGGAACGGCAGCACTGCGAAAACACCGGCTGGTTGACGAACGGGGTGATGATGGCCGAGGACGTCCGCGCAGAGATCGTGGCCAGCGTGCTCGAAGTCGTCGTCCACGAGGGCGACCAGATCGGCGAGGGTGACACGTTGGTGCTGCTGGAATCGATGAAGATGGAGATCCCGGTCCTGGCCGAGGTTGCCGGCACGGTAAGCAAGGTCAGTGTTTCGGTGGGAGACGTCATCCAGGCCGGCGACCTTATCGCCGTGATCAGCTAGCCATTTGCTCGCCTCTACGTCTTGGCGGGAGTAGCCGATGTCCACTCTCGGTGACCTTCTTGCCGAACACACCATGCTGCCGGGGAGTGCCGTCGACCACTTGCATGCGGTGGTCGGCGAGTGGCAGCTGCTCGCAGACCTCTCGTTCGCTGATTACCTGATGTGGGTCCGCCGCGATGACGGTTCGCTGGTATGCGTCGCACAGTGCCGACCGAACACCGCCCCGACGGTTCTACTGCGGGACGCAGTCGGTACCGTCGTCGCTGCCGACGAGATGCCGCTCATTGCCGCCGCGTTTGAGTCCGGCACTATCGGTCTGGAAAGCGATGCAGGCCAACAGTATTCGTGGCAGCAAACTGGACTGAACATCGAAGCAGTGCCGGTGCGGCACGCCGACAGGGTGGTCGCGGTGCTGACACATCAGAAGGCGGTCGGGGACACTCATAAATCCAGCCCATTGGAGACTGCCTACATCGACTGCGCCGCGGACCTCGTCACCATGCTCTCCGAGGGCACCTTTCCCAACGTGGGAGACCTGGCGATGTCGCGCTCCAGCCCGCGAGCCGGTGACGGCTTCATCCGACTCGACGTCAACGGAGTCGTCTCCTATGCCAGTCCGAACGCGCTGTCGGCCTACCATCGGATGGGCTTGACCTCGGAGTTGGAGGGCCACAACCTGATCGCGGTCACGCGTCCGTTGATCTCTGATCCCTTCGAGGCCCGTGAACTCGCCGAGCACGTGCTCAACTCCCTGGCCGGGGGTGCCAGCATGCGTATCGAGGTCGACGCCGGTGGTGCCACCGTCCTGCTGCGGACGCTGCCGCTGATGGTCCACGGCTCGGCAGCTGGCGCTGCGGTGCTGGTTCGTGATGTCACCGAGGTCAAGCGCCGAGACCGCGCGCTGATTTCCAAGGACGCCACGATCCGGGAGATCCATCACCGGGTGAAGAACAACCTTCAGACCGTCGCAGCGCTACTGCGCCTGCAGGCCCGCCGGACGACCAACTCCGAGGGTCGCGAGGCGCTCATCGAGTCGGTACGCCGGGTGTCGTCGATCGCGTTGGTCCACGACGCCCTGTCGATGTCGGTGGATGAGGAGGTCAACCTCGACGAGGTGATCGACCGGATCCTGCCGATCATGAACGACGTCGCGACGGTGGACACGCCGATCCGGATAGACCGGACCGGCGTGCTCGGCGTCCTGGACTCCGATCGTGCGACCGCGCTGATCATGGTGATCACCGAGCTCGTCCAAAACGCCATCGAGCACGCGTTTGACCCGGCAGCACGCGAACCCGCGGCCGGCGTGACCATTCGTGCCGAGCGTTCGGCACGTTGGCTCGACGTGGTGGTCCACGACAACGGTCGCGGGCTACCCGAGGGGTTCAGCGTTGAGCAATCTGACCGGCTAGGTCTGCAGATCGTGCGGACACTGGTGTCCGCGGAACTGGACGGCTCGCTGCTCATGCAGGACGCCCCCGAAGGCGGAACCGACGTGGTGTTGCGCGTCCCGATCGGTCGTCGCGTCCGCGCCGCGCAGTAGGGCCGCACACAACGGTGCGGCCCCGACAGTTCGTCGGGGCCGCACCGTTTACGCGACTTAAACCCGGGTCAGACCCCGCTTCGGGCCTTCGTCCGGGCGTTGCGACGCTTCAGTGCACGTCGCTCGTCTTCGCTCATTCCGCCCCATACCCCGGAGTCCTGACCGGTGTTGAGCGCCCAAGACAGGCACTCGGTGGTCACCGGACAGCGGTTACAGACCAGTTTCGCGTCAGCGATCTGCGCGAGCGCCGGTCCGCTATTCCCGACGGGGAAGAACAGCTCCGGGTCCTCATCGCGACACACCGCGTTGTGGCGCCAATCCATTAGTCGTTACTCCTCACTGTGTGCGCAGCAGGGCGCACGAGTATTTTTCTTCGGCTGTTAACGCAGGCACAAGAAATGTTTCCGTACCGTTGCAAGTGTTCACTCGATCGTTTCACAGGCTCAACAGATGTCAAGGGAGCTAGTTGGTCCGTGGGCAATCTCACTATGGCGATCTGTTACCAAATCCCTTAATCGTTTGTACTACACTTCGACCCTTCTGACCAGCCTTTTTGTGTCAGTCCGGGGCTTATCGCAGGTCAGAGCCTTAAGTTGGCCTTATGTTGCGGGGTGGGGCGACGACGTCCAGCGCGTCCGGAACCGCGCGGAACGTCATCTGCTCCCGCACGCCGAGGTAGTCGCCGTCGAACTGGCTGGCCATCGGGGGGTCGGCGCAGGTGACCCGCACGCAGGCGGCATCGTCGTCCCGGACGACCTGGCTGCCTTCGAGCCTCGGCTGCTTGGAGAACATCTGCCCGACCAGTCGCAGGCTCGGCACCACCTTCAAACGGGTGACGCCGAACACTCCCAGGCCTGACTCGAAGGTGGTTCCGGGATTGGTGTACATCGGCCGGTCGTTGGCGAAGGTCCACGGGCTGGAGTTGGACACGAAGACGAAGTAGACCCCCGAGATCGGCTCCCGTCCGGGCAAATGCACGGTCAGCCTCGGTTCACGACGGGAGTAGGCGACCGTAGCGCGCACCGCCGCGCGGATATAGCGCGCTGGCGTGACCTTGACGCCTTTGTCCCGTTTGGCCTCCACGGCGGCGACTGCTTCGGCGTCGACGCCCATGCCGGCGTTGAACACCGCCCACTGCTCACCGCAGTCGATCAGCCCGATCCGGCGCCACGCCTTTTGCGGTCCGTATCTGTCCAGCAGCCAGATCAGCTGGTTGGTGGCGTCAACCGGCCCTGGTGGGATTCCCAGTGACCGCGCCGTCACGTTCGCCGAGCCGCCCGGGACTATCGCCAGCGCCGGGACATGGCCGTTAGGCAACTCACCGGGAGGGCCGAGCAGGCCGTTGACCACATTGCTGACGGTGCCGTCGCCGCCGTGCACGACGACCAAATCCACCCCGTCCTTCACGGCGGCCTGCGCGATTTCGCCGGCGTGGCCGCGGTGCGTGGTGTGCTCGACTGTCAGCTCGAGGCGGCTCTTGAGAGCGTGTGCCAGCAAGTCGCGCCCCGCTGTGGTCGTCGACGTCGCGGTGGGGTTGACGACCAGCACAGCGCGCATGATGCCAAAGCCTACGGGAGCGGCGCGGCCCGGTGATTACGCTGGCGCTGTGAGTATCCGCCGCAAGCAGGTGGGCCCGCCTGCTCCGGCCCCGGTCCGAGGAGCCGGACTGATCGTGGCTCTGCAGGGCGCGGTCGGGTTGGTGACGGGCGTGGTTCTGCTATTGCGGGCGCTCGGCGGTGCAGATCAGCGGGTGGTCAACGGTTTCGGCACCGCAGCGTGGTTCGCTCTGGTCGGTGGGGCTGTTCTCGCCGCCGGGTGCGCGTTGCTGGTCGGCAGGCGCTGGGGTCGCGGGCTGGCGGTGTTCTCCGAGCTGTTACTGCTGCCGGTCGCCTGGTACCTGGCCGTGGGTTCTCATCGGGTGCTGGTCGGGGTCCCGGTGGGCATCATCGCGCTCACCGTGTTGGCGTTGCTGTTCAGTCCGGCCGCCGTGCGCTGGGTCGCCGGCGGGTCATAAGCGCCCGGCCAGCTCCGACAATTTCGGGCCGGACAGCCGATAGGTAGTCCACTCGCTCTGCGGCAGAGCGCCGACGGCCTCATAGAGGGCAATCGCATCGGTGTTCCAGTTCAGCACCGACCACGACAGCCTGGTGTGACCGTTGTCCACGCACTCCCTTGCCAGTGCCGTCAACAGCCCGCGGGCCAGGCCAAGCCGGCGAAATCGTGGACGCACGTACAGGTCCTCCAGATACACGCCCTCGACGCCGTCCCAGGTCGAGAAGCTGAGGAACCACAGGGCCATCGCGGCGACTTCGCCATCTACCTCGGCGACATGTCCGCGTAGCGTGCATGGATTGTCGAAAAGTGCTGTACTGATTTGCTTTTCGGCCACTGTGCATTGATCGGGCGCTCGTTCGAAGCGGGCCAGCTCGTGGATCATCGCGGTAATGGCGGCGACATCGGCAGGTGCGGCTCGGCGGATGTGCGGGGTCACGGATCAACTCCCAGCGCCGACAAAATAGTGACGAATTTCGTTGTGGTCTCGGCGACTTCGTCGTCAGGATCGGACTCGGCGACGATACCGCCACCGGCGTGGGCGAGCGCAGTACGGCGGTCAGCTGCGAGCTGCGCGCAGCGGATGGACACCACCCAGCGTCCGTCACCGCGCGCGTCGCACCAGCCGACGGCGCCGGCGTAGAAGCCGCGGTCGCCCTCCAGCGTGCTGATCAGTTCGGCGGCGGGGCCGGCGGGCACCCCCCCGACCGCGGGCGTGGGGTGTAGCGCCAACATCAAATCCATTGCCGTCCTTGATGTGTCGCGCAGTCGCCCACTGATCGGTGTGCTGAGATGCCAGAGCGCCGTGGTGCGGCTCAACTCTGGCGTTGGCGCGATCGTCAATTCGCTGCACAAGGGGCGCAAGGCGTCGACCATGGTGTCGATCACCAATTGGTGTTCGTGGCGATCCTTGGCGGAAGCGGCCAGTGCGGCGCCGGCAGCAGCGTCGAGCTCGGGGTCGGCGGCACGCGGCGCAGAACCGGCGAAGGGACGACACGTGACCCGGTCGCCGTCGCGTGCCACCAGCAGCTCCGGGCTGGCGCCGACCAAGGCCATGCCGGAATACTGGCCGCCGGCCGCTGACAGATCGACCAGATAGCCATTGGCGGCGGGGTCCTGTTCGACCAGCCGGCGCAGGATGACCCTGCCGTCCAGTGGAGCATCGGCGGCCAGCCGCAAGGCACGGGCCAGCACCACCTTCTGCAGGGTGCTGCCCGCAGCGGTCAGCCGCTCGCAGGCGCGTCGTACTCGGGCGCGGTGCTCCTCGGGCGCCGGAAACGCCCCGGTGACGTGCACGGCCGGCAGCGGGCCGGTCGGCCAATCGGGCAGTCCGTCAGTGCGTCGCACCGAATGTGGCACCATCAACGCTGCGGGACCGTGGACGTCAAAAGCTAACGCGCCCACAACTATTGGCGCTGACGCCGAACGCAGCGCCGTTTGCGCGGCGGTCACGTCGCTGTAGCAGTCCCGTACGCCGTCAGCGACGAGGGCGCCCGTCGGCCCGCACAGCACGAACCGTGGCTCAGCCGTCATTCGGATGCGGGTAGCCCAGCGCACTCAGCTGGCGGATGCCGTGTTCGAAGCCGCAGATCGCCATGGACGCGGGGCCCATCCCGAAGCGGCTGCCCTCAATCAGCGGTAGCTCGACCCAGCGGGTAATCACGGCGCGGGAAAAGTGACCGTGACCCACGAACACCACATCGCGCGATCCCATCTCCTTGAGCGCCAGCGCGACAGCCCGGTCGGCGCGGTCGCTGACCTGCGCGACGGATTCGCCATCCGGGCAGCCGTGTGTCCAGATCGACCAATCGGGCACTGTCTTGTGAATTTCGGCGGTCGTCACGCCCTCATAGGAGCCGTAATCCCATTCGGCGAGCAGCGACGATTTTTCCTCGACTGTCAGGCCGGCGAGCTCCGCGGTCAACACCGCACGCCGGAGCGGGCTGCTGATCACCTTGGGGTTGACGAGGTGCAGGTCGGCAACCGCCGGAGCGGCGGCCGCGGCCTGCGCGCGGCCGTGGTCGGTGAGGTCGAGATCGGTGTGCCCGGTGTGCTGGCCGGACTTGGACCACTCGGTCTCCCCATGGCGTAGCAACACCAGCCGATGGCTCTCGACTCCCATGCCGATCGATTCTGCCTGACACACATAGCCATCCGCGCGCGGGCACCAAGGGTTTGGTGCCAGGATAGGCATTGATCACCCGCCTGCAACAGGGAGGAGCGGCGCTACATGACGACTCGGGTGCTGGCAGTGGCCAACCAGAAGGGCGGGGTGGCCAAAACGACGACGGTGGCATCGCTGGGTGCGGCGATGGTGGATGCGGGACGGCGGGTGCTGCTCGTCGATCTGGACCCGCAGGGCTGTCTGACTTTCTCGCTCGGCCAAGACCCGGACAAATTGGCGGTGTCGATCCATGAGGTGTTGCTCGGTGATGTGGAGCCGGACGTCGCCCTGGTCGACACCGCGGAGGGGATGACGCTGCTGCCGGCCAATATCGACCTGGCCGGCGCCGAAGCCATGCTGCTGATGCGGGCCGGCCGCGAGTACGCGCTGAGACGCGCGCTGGACAAACTCGGTGACCGCTTCGACGTGGTCATCATCGACTGTCCACCGTCGCTGGGCGTGCTTACGCTCAACGGGCTGACGGCCGCCGGCGAGGTCATCGTGCCGTTGCAATGCGAAACGTTGGCGCATCGCGGCGTCGGCCAGTTCCTTCGCACGGTCGCCGACGTCCAGCAGATCACCAACCCTGCCCTGCGGTTATTGGGCGCGCTGCCGACGCTGTATGACCCGCGGACTACCCACACCCGCGACGTGCTGCTCGATGTCGCCGACCGCTACGACCTGCCGGTGCTGGCGCCACCCATTCCGCGCACGGTGCGTTTCGCCGAAGCCAGCGCGTCCGGCTCGTCGGTGATGGCCGCGCGCAAGAACAAAGGCGCGTCCGCCTACCGAGAGTTGGCAGAGACACTGCTCAAACACTGGAAGTCGGGCAAAGCCCTGCCGACGTTCGCCCTCGACGCCTGACGTCGTACGGCTTAGCGGCTTAGCGGCTTAGCCCGACTTCTCCTCGGGCCGTTCCGGCCCGCATCGTCGTCGGGCGCGGCTTAGCCCAGCGCGACGAGGGTGTTGCCGCGCTGCTCGAGCACCTGCGAACCCGAAACGGCGGGGATCACCGGGGCGTTGCCCGGCGGCCGGGTCACCGGCAGATAGCCTTCGCCGTCGCCGGTGATCGGATCACAAACGGCGATGCCACCCGTGACGGGGACGAGCAACTTGCCCGCCATCGTCGCCGCGGGCCCAACCGGAACCGAAGGCCCAGCGGCCCCAATGGAAAAGCGGTAGGTCAGCGTTGCCCCGTCGAAGACCATCACCTTGTCGCCGGTCCACCACGTCACCAGGTTGCCGGGCCGCGACACCACGCTCGACGTCGACGGCGGCTTGGGCAGCAGCGTGCTGGCCACAGTCACCCCGGAGTCGTCGACCACATCGACTCTGGGCTGCGGCGCTGGCAGGTAGATGAGGGTCTTGGTCTCGGCCACCGTCAGCACCCGGGCGCCGGAACCCACGCCGATCCCCGGCTCGGGCACGTCGCGCAGCTCCGGCTCGTCTTCTTCCTTGCTGGGGCGCAGCAGGGTGAGCCGCAGATCCGCCTGGCTGCCGCACGCACCGAGCACAGATACCGCGGACGAGCTGGCCGCCGCCGAAACCAAGCGGCATCCGGTGTGCAGTCCCTTCGAGGAGGGCTTCACGCGGGCGTCGATCTCGCCGTAGGAGAGCATCCGGACCATGTCAGAGCGCCACAGTTCCAGCCTGGTGTCGCCGGCGGACAACACCGTGATGCCGTCGGAGGACAGGTGGACATGATCGTCGGCGTAGCTGGTTCGGGCGGCTCCGCGGCTCCCAGTGGATCCGTCGATCGTGCTGACCTGACCGCAGCCCCGGTCGTCGCGGTAGACCGCGACCGCATAGCGGTAGACCCCGACAACCCCGCACAGATCGCTGCCGCGCGAGTAGCTCCACCGCACTTTGCCGGTGACCGGATCACGCCCCTGGACCGCACGCCCGTCGGCGGTGACGACGGTTCCGGCGACCGCGGCAGGCTGGTCGGTCGGCGCGTTGGGGGCGGTCCAGAGCTGCTTGAGCGAGGCCGGCACCTCGCGGGCCGACCTCGGGCTGGGCGGGAACCCCGCCGCGGGCCGGCTGATCGTTGCTCGGGCATCGCTGGTCCACCAGATCAACGCCGCCGCCACGGCGACCACAGCCGCGATCGCTGCCGCGGCCAATAGATCGGCCTTTGTGCGGCGCTCCGGTTTGACCATCAGGCGGCCGGCGACACCGGTTCAGTTGGCATTCGCGGCCACGCCC
This sequence comes from Mycobacterium sp., assembly GCF_035570115.1. Lineage (GTDB taxonomy): Bacteria > Actinomycetota > Actinomycetes > Mycobacteriales > Mycobacteriaceae > Mycobacterium. Next base: position 31,187 of record NZ_DATMLH010000238.1, on the reverse strand, counting down.
GCTGACTTACGCGGGCGCCGACGGCGACGGCGTCCGCTGTGTGCGCCATCGCCCGAGTCCGCGGTCGCACTGCCCGCTGATGGGGTAGTCGACGTCGCAGCCTCCGCATCGCCGTTGGTGGCGGCGGCCGCGACGGGGTGGCCTGTCGCCGTTTTGCCTCCGCGGGTGCGCTGCCGCTGCCGGCTGCTCTTGCGCTGCCGCGGCCCGGATCGGTCGCCGTCACGCTCACCCGAGGCGGCGCGTTTGGCCTGCGATTTACGCGGCGTCCCGACGGTGCCGCGGGCCTCGGTGGGGATGTCCATTTCGTCGTACAGGTGCGGCGAACTGGAGTAGGTCTCGGACGGATCCGGGCAGCCGAGGCCGAGCGCCTTATCGATCATCGTCCAGCGGGCGAGCTCGTCCCAGTCCACCAGGGTGACCGCGACACCGGTCTTGCCGGCGCGGCCGGTGCGGCCGATGCGGTGCACGTAAGCCTGTTCGTCCTCAGGGATCTGGTAATTGATGACGTGCGTGACGTCGTCGACATCGATCCCGCGCGCGGCCACGTCGGTGGCGACCAGGACATCGATACCGCCGCTACGGAATGCTTTGAGTGCCTTCTCGCGGGCTATCTGCCCCAGGTCGCCGTGCACGGCGCCCACTGCGAAACCGCGTTCGGCCAACTCGTCGGCGACCTTCTGGGCGGTGCGCTTGGTGCGGGTGAAGACCATGGTCGCGCCGCGTCCACGGGCCTGCAGGATTCGGCTGACCAGCTCGACCTTGTCCAGCGCGTGGGCGCGGTAGACGAACTGCTTGGTCAGGTCGTGGACCGCGGAGGAGTGCGGCGCCTCAGCCCGGATGTGGGTGGGCTGGTTCATGAACGTGCGGGCCAGCGTGATGATCGGGTCCGGCATCGTCGCCGAGAACAGCATCGACTGCCGCTCGTCGGGGATTTGGCGCAAGATGCGTTCGATGTCGGGCAGGAAGCCCAGGTCGAGCATTTCGTCGGCCTCGTCCAGGATCAGCACCGACAGCCCGCCCAGCTGCAGATGCCCCTGCTGGGCCAGATCAAGCAACCGGCCGGGGGTACCGACCACCACGTCGGCGCCGGCGCGCAGCGCCTCGATTTGCGGCTCGTAGGGCCGGCCGCCGTAGATAGAGACCACCGACAGCCGTCGGTCGTCGTCGGTGGTCAGGTACTTGGCGGCGGTGGCCAGGTCGCCAGACACCTGCAGGCACAGTTCGCGGGTGGGCACGACGATCAGCGCCCGCGGAATGCCGTTGAGCGGGCGTTGCGCTCCGGAGGTGGTGATCCGCTGCAGCAGCGGGACCCCGAATGCGAAGGTCTTGCCCATTCCAGTGCGGGCCTGGCCGATCAGGTCGTCCCCGGCTAGTGCGAGCGGCAGTGTGAGCTCTTGGATAGCAAAGGGATGCTTGATGCCTTCCTCGGTCAGTGCCTGCACTATTTCATCGCGGACGCCGAGTTCGGCAAAGGTGGTTTCGGACGTGGTTCTGCTGGGTGTGATTAATGGGGTCATGCGTGAAACGCGATGCCTTTCGGTGTTGTATTCGGTTAGTCAGTCGTTGCGGTCACGCGCGCACCAGTTGACTGTCGAATACGTTGCCGATTCGCGGGCCCTGCGCTTACTAGGCGGGCCAACTGCATGCACGCACATTTCGCCGGTAGCGGCAGTAAGGATCTAACGCCAATACCTACGTGCATCATAGCTGGTGGACCGCCGCGACCGCGGATCGCGGTCCGGTCGGGCATTTCGCGGCGATCGCCAGCGCGGTGAAGCAGGGCGCAGCGGGTCGCCACCGACGCATAGAGTGTTGCCATGACCTCGCTCTCGGGCGCCGACGAGCTGTCCGATCCGCCCCGGTCACGGGTGCCGGCGGACCATCCCGGCGTCAACGAATTGTTCGCGGTGCTGGCTTACGGCGAGGTCGCGGCCTTCTACCGGCTCACCGAAGAGGCGAAGATGGCGCCAGATCTGCGGGGCCGGATTTCGATGGCCAGCATGGCGGCGGCCGAGATGGGGCACTACGAACTGCTCCGCGACGCGCTGGAGAGCCGCGGTGTCGACGTGGTGCCGACGATTTCGAGGTACGCCTCCGCGCTCGACGGCTACCACCGGCTGACCACGCCGAGCACCTGGCTGGAGGCGCTGGTCAAGGCCTATGTCGGCGATGCGCTGGCCGCCGATTTCTATCTGCAGATCGCCGACGAGTTGCCCGATGAAGTTGCCGACGTGGTGCGCGCGACGATGTCGCAGACCGGGCACTCCCAGTTCGTCGTCGCCGAGGTGCGCGCCGCAGTGACAAAGAGCGGCAGACAGCGCAGCCGGCTGGCGTTGTGGTCGCGTCGGCTGCTCGGCGAAGCGATTACCCAGGCCCAGTACGTGCTGGCCGAACACGATGAGCTGGTCGACCTGGTGGCGTCCAGGACGGGGGGCCTGACACAGCTAGCGGGGTTCTTCGACCGGCTGCAGCGCACACACGACGACCGGATGCGCGATCTGGGCCTGGCCTAGCCGATGACGACGCGCCGCGGAGCAATCGGCTCTAGCGGGTGCAGGTCGCGATCATCGTGTTGGTGGTCGACATCGCGACCGGCTGACCCGCGCCGTCGGTGATCGAGCAGTTGAGACGACCGGTCAGGCTTGTCGCCACGATGGACCTGATGCCCACCCCCGGGTTCATGACCACGGTTCGCGACCAGGGCAGTGACACGTTGACGTCCGTCTGGGGCGCACCCTGGGCGTCGGTGTAGATGACGCTCACCAGGTCGAAGAGTTGCTTGGTACCGGTCACCCGATAGACGAAGGTCCGGGCAGCGACGTCCGGTGGTACCGAAGGGGCAGCCACCGGCGGCGGGACCACCGTCGGCGCATCGGTGGGACCTGCAGTAGGGGTTGGGCTGGGCTTTCTGGGAGGCGGTGTCACGGTGGTGACGGTCTCGCGGGGTAGCGACGGCACCGGGGGAGTGCTGAGCCGCGGTGACGTCACGCTGCGCGACGGCGGCACCACCGTCGCCGAGGTCGAGGCGCTGTCGCCGCCGTTGACGATCACCACCGTGGCGATCACCGCCAGGACGAAGACGATGCCGGCGATCACCGCGACTGGCCGCCACCGTTCGTCGATGGGCGCAACCGAGTCAGCGTCGTCGGCGTAGATGTCGTCGACGTCGTCATCTGGGTAGTCCTGGATATCCCGATCCAGGTAATCCATGGTGCTGATGGTGCAAATGTTATTGATGTGGGGATTCTCGTTGGCCGCGGCGCGCGGGCGTGTCAGGTCACGATTTGCCAACGGCGCCCGGGTCTTACCCGCATACGGAATCCTTGGTGCCGACCGGGTTTCGGCACCGGGCAGCGGCCTGGTTGCCCCACTCGCCCCCTCGCCGCTGCGCGGCTGGGAGGTACCCGCACCGCTGGCCCCTACATGGCCCGCATCGTCGCCGGGCGGGCGGGAAAGTTGTCCGGCTCCTTCTCGGGCCGCTGGCCCGCATCGTCGCCGCACGCACTAGCCTGCTTGCTGGAGAACGATTTCCGACGACTACCAGGGAAACAATGGGAAGGGGCCGACGTGGAGGTCAAGATCGGTATCACGGACAGCCCGCGTGAGTTGGTCTTCAGCAGTGCGCAAACGCCCACGGAGGTCGAAGCATTGGTCACCGCCGCACTGGGCAAGGAATCCGACGTGCTGGGCCTGACCGACGACAAGGGCCGCCGCTTCCTGGTCCACGCCGACAAGATCGCTTACGTCGAAATCGGCGTCGCGGACGTGCGTCGGGTCGGTTTCGGAATCGGCAGCAGCGCTGCTAGGAACGGGTAAGCGGCACGTGTGACAGCCCGCCCCAGGCGAACTGCACGGTGCCGTCTATGGCATCTTCCTTGGTAATTGGCCGATCGGTGTCCAACCAATACCGGGCGCAGTCGACGCTAAGTGCGACCAGGGCCACGGCGATCATCCGGGCCCGATGCGGGTCCAACCCGGAGTCGGCGCTGATCAGATCGAAGACCGCGTCGATGCACGATTCGGTGGCCACCCGCACCTGCGCGGCGACCTGGGGTTCGGTGACATAGTCGTTATCGAAGATCAACCGGTAGCCCTGGCCGTCGTGCTCGATGAAATCGAAGAACGCCTGGACCGCCGAGCGCAACCGCAGCCGGTTGTCGGTGGTAGTGCGCAGCGCCTGCCGCACGCCGGACACCAGGTTCTCGACGTGTCGCTGCAGGACCGCCAGATACAGCTCCAGCTTGCTGGAAAAGTGCTGGTAAAGAACGGGCTTGCTGACTCCGGCCCGCTCGGCGATCTCGTCCATGCCGGCGGCGTGGTAGCCGCGGTCCACGAAAATCTCGCTTGCTGCGATGAGGAGTTGGCCGCGACGCTCGTCCCGAGGCAGCCGGTTGCCGCGCCGAGCGGGTGTGCGACTGCTACCGCCTAGCTTGACCGGACCCCTGTCGGCGGCGTTGGCGAGATCGCTCATCAAGTCCTCAATCTGATTGTTGTACCGCCGGTGCAGCGGTGCGGGGCCTGATCGCAACGACACTACTACCGTCTCGCTTTTGGGATCGCCATCCACGCCCCGAATGTCGGCAGAACCACCTTGCACCGTTACCTGCGGGCGCGCCGAGAGTCGCAGCTAGCGACGGTTGTGCCATCCTGGGCAAGTGAGCTACGACCCGGATCGGCGCGGGGGCAACCGGGTACCGGTGCTCCGCGACGACTGGCGGGAACCGCTGCGTGCGCAGCGGGATCCTCTCGCATGGGGTTCGGGACGGGTCCGGTCCAATCGGGACAGCAGCCGCTGGCGCAAACAGAGCTGGCTAGGGCGCTTTGTGTCCACCTACGGCTGGCGCGCCTACGCGCTGCCGGCACTGGTCGCGGTCACAGGGGTGGTGGTCTACCAGACCGTGACGGGGACCAGCGTGCCCGCACCGGCCTCGGGAGAGCCCATCCAGGGCCCCCCGAAAATCGGCGCGGTGGGCACGTCGATCATCGACGCACCGCCCCGGGGTCTGACTCAGTTCGACGCCAACCTGCCCACCGGGATGCTGCCCAACGGTGGCCCATTCACCGAAGCCGGCGACAAAACCTGGCGCATCGTCCCGGGTGGTACGCCTCAGATCGGCCAGGGCACCGTCAAAGTCTTCAAGTACACCGTCGAAGTCGAAAACGGCATCGATCCCACCGCGTTCGGCGGTGACGAAGCCTTCGCCGGGATGGTCGACCAGACGCTGGCCAACCCCAAGAGCTGGACACACAACCCGCAGTTCGCTTTTGTCAGGATCGACGGGGCCGACAAGAGCAAGCCCGATATCCGAGTCTCGCTGAGCTCTCCGATGACGGTGCGAGACGGCTGCGGCTACGAATTCCCGCTGGAGACGTCCTGCTATAACCCGTCCTACGGTGCCGAGGTGCAACCCCGCGTCTTCATCAACGAGGCACGCTGGGTGCGCGGCGCGGTGTCTTTTCAGGGCGATGTCGGTTCGTACCGTCAATACGTGATCAACCACGAGGTCGGTCACGCCATCGGGTATCTGCGCCACGAGCCTTGCGATAAGCAGGGCGGTCTGGCGCCGATCATGATGCAGCAGACCTTTTCGACCTCCAATGACGACGCCGCGAAGTTCGACCCGGAATGGGTCAAACCCGACGGCAAGACCTGCCGATTCAACCCCTGGCCTTACCCGATCGCCTAGCTGGCGGCCGGGCCCGGGAAGCTCTGGCAGCTGTTTGCCGTTGTTGCCCGCAGCTGCTGTGATGGATGTGGCTGACGCGCGCAATGCCAACTTCAGTGACGAATCGAGGCGATATCGGTGTCTGGGCCAGACACGTCGTTGCCACCGCTTGTTGAGCCGGCTGCCGAGCTGACTCGGGATGAGGTCGCGCGCTATAGCCGGCATCTGATCATTCCCGACCTGGGTGTCGACGGCCAGAAGCGGCTCAAAAACGCGCGAGTGCTGGTGATAGGCGCCGGGGGGCTTGGCGCACCGACGCTGCTTTATCTGGCCGCGGCGGGGGTGGGGACGATCGGCATCGTCGACGACGACGTCGTCGACGAGTCCAACCTGCAACGCCAGATCATCCACGGGGTGTCCGATATCGGCCGAGCCAAAGCGCAGTCGGCGCGCGACTCCATCGCCGAGGTCAACCCGCTGGTAAACGTCCGCCTGCACGAGGTGCGACTGGAACCGGACAATGCCGTCGACCTGTTCGAGCAATACGACCTGATCCTCGACGGCACCGACAACTTCGCCACCCGGTATCTGGTCAACGACGCCGCTGTGCTGGCGCGCAAGCCCTACGTCTGGGGGTCGATCTACCGGTTCGAAGGCCAGGTCTCGGTGTTCTGGGAGGACGCGCCTGACGGTCGCGGCCTCAACTACCGTGACCTGTACCCGGAGGCGCCCCCGCCGGGCATGGTGCCGTCCTGCGCCGAAGGCGGGGTGCTGGGCGTTCTGTGTGCGTCGATTGCGTCCGTGATGGGCACCGAGGCGATCAAGCTGATCACCGGCATCGGCGAGCCGCTGCTTGGCCGGCTGATGGTCTACGACGCGCTGGAGATGAGCTATCGCACCATCACGATCCGCAAGGACCCGTCCACGCCCAAGATCACCGAACTGATCGACTACGAGGAATTCTGCGGGGTGGTGTCCGAGGACGCCGCCGAGGCTGCGGCCGGCTCCGCGATCACGCCGCGCGAGCTGCGGGAGTTGTTGGACTCCGGCAAAAAGGTGGCGCTGATCGACGTGCGCGAGCCGGTGGAGTGGGACATCAATCACATCGACGGCGCACAGCTGATTCCGAAGTCGTCGATCAACTCCGGTGAAGGCTTGGCCAAGCTACCGCAGGACCGGATACCGGTGCTGTATTGCAAGACGGGTGTGCGCTCGGCAGAGGCCTTGGCCGCGGTGAAGAAAGCCGGGTTTGCCGACGCGGTGCACCTGCAGGGCGGGATCGTGGCGTGGGCCAAACAGATGCAGCCCGACATGGTGATGTACTGAGTCGGTGATGACGCTGGCTGTGCGGGCGGCGCGGAGCTGGTCCCGCCGGAGTGGGCGTCCGAATTTGGGCGGATCCGGCTCATCGTGTCTAGGCCCGACAGTTCGCTGGCCCCGATTAGGCTGATCGCGTGACTGTCGAGCCGCCGCCCGAGCACGTGCTGGCGGCGTTCGGTTTGAGCGGTGTAGGGCCCATCCCGTTGGGGGCCAGCTGGGAAGGCGGCTGGCGATGCGGCGAAGTGGTGCTGTCGATGGTCGCCGACAACGCCCGCGCTTCCTGGTCCGCGCGGGTGCGCGAGACGTTGTTCGTCGACGGCGTGCGGTTGGCCCGGCCGGTCCGGTCGACCGATGGGCGCTACGTGGTTTCCGGCTGGCGAGCAGACACCTTTGTGGCCGGTAACCCCGAGCCGCGGCACGACGAGGTGGTGTCGGCGGCGGTGCGGCTGCACGAGGCCACCGGCAAACTGGAGCGGCCCCGGTTCCTTACCCAGGGGCCCACCGCACCGTGGGCCGACGTCGACGTCTTCATCGCCGCTGACCGCGCCGCGTGGGAGGAACGGCCGCTGCAGTCGGTGCCCGCGGCGGCACGGGCGGCGTCGCCCACTGCGGACGGGCAACGGTCGGTCGAGCTGATCAATCAGCTTGCCGGCCTGCGGCGGCCGACCAAGAGCCCTAATCAGCTGGTGGACGGGGATCTCTACGGAACCGTGCTGTTCGCGGGTGCCGCCGCCCCCGGGATAACCGATATCACGCCGTACTGGCGGCCGGCGTCGTGGGCGGCGGGGGTGGTCGTCGTCGACGCATTGTCCTGGGGCGAGGCCGACGAAGGGCTCATCGAGCGTTGGAACGCCCTACCAGAATGGCCGCAGATGTTGTTGCGCGCGTTGATGTTCCGGCTCGCTGTTCATGCGCTACACCCGCGTTCGACAGCGGCCGCCTTCCCCGGTCTGGCCCGCACGGCCGCCCTGGTGCGTCTGATCCTCTAGACCCTAGAACTCGTGACGGATCTCGCCCAGTGGGACCTTGCCGTCGACCGCGAGAACCCCTTCTGCCCGAAGCAGTTCCAACTGTCGGGTGGTCAAATGCTTTGCGGGACGGCCAGATGCCGTGATCACCCGGTGCCAGGGTAGGTCTGAGGAGTCCGTACGCATGATCCAGCCGACAATACGCGGGCTGGAAAGCCGTGCGGCAGTCGCGATATCACCGTACGTAGCGACTCTTCCGGCCGGTATCGAGGCAACCAGCGCGCGCACCCGCTCGACCTGGTCGTCGGTCACTTGCGCCACGATCAGGACATCCGCTCTCGGATCAGCGCGGCGACCTCGGCCGGCTTGATCTCAGCGACCATGTGGTCGCATTCGAAAGTGGTCAGCCGAAAATCGCTGCCCAGTCGCTCGTGCAGGCCGGCGATGAGCCGGTCGGTGACATACGGCGGCGACGTCCACGCTGCCCGCACCAACGTTGTCGCGATCCCGTTGGGCGGCAATACGATTTCGCGGGCCAACTGACTCCAATAGGACATCATCGCGGGCATGCTGACCCGCCAACCATATCGCCCGCCCGGCAGCGCGACGAGGTGGTCGTCGACTTCGGCGTCGAGCACGGCCGGATCCACCTCCGCCCAGGAGCCGGTGGCCTTCTCGGCGCGGGCTTCCGCGGCGTCCGGGTAGTCGGGGGAGGCCAGCATGGCGTCTGCGATCTCCCGCGTCCACCCGCCGTCCAGGCCGATCGCCGGGTCAAGCAGCACCAATGCTGCCACCCGGTCGGGATGTGCGGCGGCCAGGTGCAGCGCGACCGCGCTGCCGAAGGAATGCGCAACCACCACGACCGGGCGTTCGGCCTCATGCTCGAGCAGCGCGGCCATCGCGGCAACATTGGCCTCGATGGTCCACGGCGCCGCCCACGAGGACCTGCCATGCCCAATCAGATCGGGTGCGGCAACGGTGATCTCGGCCAGGTGCTGAGTGGCCAGCGGTTGCCAGCGTTTTCCGTGTCCGGTCAGCCCGTGGATCGCCAGTAGTCGCACGGGCCCCGAGGGGCCATAGCGGTGCACGTGTAGCCGGGTCACGCCTTGATGCTGCCAGCTGGACGTCCCCGCATTGCCGCCCGGGCGGACTTGTCGGACCCCCGTGGTGTCATGCCGCTATGTCTTACCGCTGGGATTCCGAGGCGCGCGCTCTGCTGGATCCCGGTCTGCGCGGGGTGGTGCGAGTGCTGGGCGGACCGGGAACCGGTAAGAGCAGCTTGTTGATCGACGCCGCGGCCGCGCGCATCGCCGCCGGCGCCGATCCGGAATCGGCGCTGCTGCTGACTGGTTCGGGCCGGATCGGGGCTCGGGCACGCAGTGCCTTGACGACGACGTTGCTGCGCTCGCAGCAGGTCGGTTCTTGCCATGGGCTCCCGGCGGTGATCCGAGAACCACTGGTGCGCAGCGTGCACAGCTACGCGTTCGCCGTGCTGCGGCTGGCGGCACAGCGCGTCGGCGGCCCGCCACCTCGGCTGGTCACCTCTGCGGAACAAGACGCGGTCATCGCCGAGCTGCTCGCCGGCGAGATCGAGGACGGCTCCGATGCGACCACGGCGTGGCCGGCTGAGCTGCGGGCCGCCCTGGGCACGGCGGGCTTCGCCGGCGAGCTGCGTGAGCTACTCACCCGCTGCGCCGAACGCGGCGTGGACCCGCAGCGGCTGCAGCAGCTGGGCCGGCTGTGCGGTCGTCCGGAATGGGCGGCCGCAGGCCAGTTCGCGCGCAAATACGAGCAAGTGATGCTGCTGCGCTCCGCTGTCGGAACGGCTGCGCCACAGGCGACCACGCCGGCAGTCGGCGCCGCCGAGCTGGTCGGGGCCGCTCTCGAGGCGTTCGCGGTCGACCCGGAGTTGCTGACGGCGGAACGCGCCCGGATCCGCGTGCTGCTGGTTGACGACGCCCAGCAACTCGACCCGCAGGCCGCTCTGCTGGTGCGGGTGCTGGCCGCCGGCGCTGACGTGACGCTGCTCGCCGGCGACCCTGGGCAGGCGGTGTTCGGCTTCCGCGGCGCCGAGCCGGCGGCACTGCTGGCAGGTGCCGCCACGCCGTCGGTGACGCTCAGGACGTCACACCGTTGCGCCCCGGCGGTGGCGCGGGCTGCCTCAGGCATCGCCGGTCGGCTTCCCTGCGGTAGCGAAATCGAAGGCACCGGAAACGATTTCGGATCGGTGGAAGTGCGGCTGGCCGCATCCGAAGGCGCGGAGGCGGCGCTGGTCGCCGATGTCTTGCGGCGCGCGCACCTTGTCTCTCGCGTGCCGTGGTCGCAGATGGCGGTCATCGTTCGGTCGGTGCCTCGTGCCGGCTCCAGGCTGTCGCAGGCGTTGGCGCGGGCCGGAGTTCCGGTCGCGTCGGCGACGGCCTGGGGGTCACTGCCCGAACAGCCGGCGGTGATGGCGCTGCTGACGGTGTTGGCCGTAACCGTCGACGGACTCGATGGCGAGCGTGCGCTGACGCTGCTGACCGGACCGATCGGGCGGGTCGACCCGGTTTCGCTGCGCCAGCTGCGACGGGGGCTGCGCCGAGCTGACATAGACAGGCCGCCAAGGGAATTGGGTGAACTGTTGGTGGAGGCCTTGACGACCGGGAGATTCTCCCGACTGACTCCGACGCAGGCCGGGCCGCTACGACGGGTACGCGCCGTGCTGGACGCCGCTGCCCGCGGTCATGCGCGCGGCGTGGGGGCAACATCCACTTGCCAGGGCGATCTGCATTACGCCCTCTGGGCGGCATGGCGCCGTTCGGGGCTGGAACGTCGCTGGCTGGCGGCGTGCGAGCGCGGCGGCCCGTCCGCCGCCCAGGCCGGCCGCGACCTCGACGCGGTGACGACGCTGTTCGACGCCACCGACCTGTACCTGTCGCGCACCGCCGGGGCGTCGCTGTCCGGGCTGATCGACCACCTCGGCACATTGCGAACGCCCGCCGTCGGGCCGGAGGCTACGGCCGCGGCCGAGCAGGTCACGGTGCTCAGCGCGCACGCGGCGCTGGGCCACGAATGGGACCTGGTCGTGATCGCCGGTCTGCAGGAAGGGCTGTGGCCCAACACGATTCCGCGCGGTGGCGTGCTCGGCACGCAGCGGCTGCTGGACGTCCTCGATGGGGTCGCCGAGAACGCGTCGATGCGGGCACCGCTGCTGGCCGAGGAGCGGCGGCTGTTGGTCGCCGCAATGGGCCGGGCGCGCAAGCGGTTGTTGGTGACGGCGGTAGACGGGGAGGCAAGTGACGGCCGCGAGGCGGCCTTGCCGTCGCCGTTCTTCTCCGAGATCGCGCAATGGGCCACCGGCAGCGCCGATGCCGCGCTGGAACCGGTGACGGCGCCGCGGGTGCTGTCGGCGGCGGCGGTGGTTGGCCGGCTGCGAGGGGTGGTGTGCGCGCCGCAAGGCGCGGTGAGCGACGCGGTGCGTGTTTGCGCGGCAACACAATTAGCGCGACTCGCGGCAGCAGGCGTGCCGGGCGCCGACCCGGCCGACTGGTACGGCATGACGCCGGTCAGCACCACCGAGCCGTTGTGGAGTAGGGGTGATCACACAGATCACATCGTGACGATGACTCCGTCGAGCCTGCAGACGCTTACCGACTGTCCGCTGCGCTGGTTGGCCGAACGCCACGGCGGAACCGATGCCCGCGATCTGCGCTCGGCGATCGGTTCGGTGGTGCATGCGTTGATCGCCGAACCGGTGGGCAGCGAGTCGCAGCTGCTCGCCACCCTGGAGCGGGCATGGCAGCATCTGCCCTTCGAATCCCGTTGGTATTCGGACAACGAGCTGGCTCGGCATCGCGCGATGATCCAGGCGTTCTTCGAGTGGCGAGCCCAGACCCGTGGCGAGCTGACTGAGGTCGGCGTCGAGGTCGACGTCGACGGGGTGTTCGATGGCCGCGCCGGCGCAAGCGTGCGGTTGCGCGGCCGGGTCGATCGGATCGAGCGCGACGCAGCAGGCCGGCTGGTTATCGTCGACGTCAAGACCGGCAAGACGCCGGTCAGCAAGGACGACGCGCAACGACATGCCCAGCTGGCCGCCTACCAGCTGGCCGTGGCCGAGGGTCTGGTGCCACACGGCGACGAACCGGGCGGCGCGCGGCTGGTCTACCTAGGCAGAAGTGGGCCCGCAGGCGCGACCGAACGCGAGCAGGACCCGTTGACGCCCGGGGCCCGCGCCGAGTGGCACAACGTAGTCCGGGACGCGGCCGAGGCGACGGCCGGGCCGCAGTTCATCGCCCGGATCAACGACGGCTGCGCACACTGCCCGCTGCGGCCGAGCTGCCCGGCCCATGCCGTCGCCGACGGGGAGGGCCTGCTGTGACGGCGATCGCGTCCAGCTCAGCGCGCTACGGCCCCGCCGAATTAGCCAGTGCCCTAGGACTTTTCGAGCCGACCGCGGAGCAGGCGGCGGTCATCGCCGCGCCGCCGGGCCCGCTGGTGGTCATCGCAGGGGCCGGGGCCGGGAAAACCGAGACGATGGCAGCGCGGGTGGTGTGGCTGGTCGCGAACGGCTACGCCGAACCAGGCGAGGTCTTGGGGCTGACGTTCACCCGCAAGGCCGCCGGCCAACTGCTGCGGCGGGTCCGCTCCCGCCTGGCCCGGCTGGGCGGCTCCGGATTGATGCTCGGCGGCCACCCGGGACCATCGCCCGGCGAGCCCGCGGGGACGCCGATGGTCAGCACGTATCACGCCTTCGCAGGCCAATTGCTGCGCGAATACGGTCTGCTGTCAACGGACACCGGGGAGCGCGCGCAGCCCATTGAACCCGATACCCGGTTGCTGAGCGAGACCGAGCTGTGGCAGCTGGCATTCGACGTCGTCAGCGGATATCGCGGGGAGCTGCACACCGACAAAACCCCGGCCGTGGTGACCTCGATGGTGTTGCGGTTGTCGGGTCAACTCGCCGAGCATCTGGTCGACACCGGTCAGCTGCGGGATACGCACGTCGGGCTCGAACGGCTGGTGCGCACGCTGCCTGGGGGCCGCTACCAACGTGACCGCGGCCCCAGCCAGTGGCTGCTGCGGATGCTGGCCACCCAGGCAGAGCGCGCCGAACTGGTGCCGCTGATCGACGCCTTGCACCGGCGGATGCGCGCCGAGAAGGTGATGGACTTCGGCACCCAAATGACCTACGCCGCGCGGCTGGCGAGCGCGGTCCCACAAATCGGTGAGCGCCTGCGTGGCCGCTACCGGGTGGTGCTGCTCGACGAATACCAAGACACCGGATACGCCCAGCGCATCCTGCTGTCGTCGCTGTTCGGTGGCGGAGTCGACGACGAGCTGGCGTTGACCGCCGTCGGCGACCCGATCCAGTCCATATATGGCTGGCGCGGGGCCTCGGCGACCAACCTGCCGCGGTTCACCACCGACTTCCCCCGACCCGACGGCACCCCGGCGCCGGTCCTGGAATTGCGAACTAGCTGGCGCAACCCGCCGCGGGCGCTGCGCGTGGCCAACGCCGTCTCGGCCGACGCCCGGCGACGATCGGTCGCGGTGCGTCCGCTTCGCTCCCGCCCTGACGCCGCGCCCGGCACCGTCCGCTGCGCGTTGCTGGCCGACGTGCAGGGCGAACGGGACTGGGTCGCCGATCATCTGCACCGGCGCTATCAGCAGGCCGCCGCGGACGGGGTCGCGCCGCCGACGGCCGCGGTTCTGTTGCGGCGCAACGCCGAAGCCGCGCCGATGGCCGCTGCGTTGCGCGCTCGCGGCATCCCGGTGGAGGTGGTCGGACTGGCCGGTCTGCTGTCGGTGCCCGAGGTTGCCGACGTCGTCGCGATGTTGCGGCTGGTTGCCGATCCGACTGCCGGAGCGGCCGCAATGCGGGTGGTCACCGGTCCGCGCTTGCGGCTGGCAGCCCGCGACATCGCGGCGCTGTGGCGCCGCGCGGTAGCACTCGACGGCGCGCCGGCGACACGCACCGGTGAAGCTGCCGAACGGATCGCCGAGGCGGTCGGGCCGGAGGCCGACACCGCGGGTCTGGCCGACGCGATCGCTGACCCCGGACCGGCGAGCGACTATTCCGCCGCGGGGTATCGGCGCATTGTCACGCTCGCAGACGAATTGAGCGTGCTGCGCCGCCACCTCGGTCATCCACTAGCCGACCTGGTCGCCGAGGTGCGCCGGCTGCTGGGCGTCGACTGTGAGGTTCGGGCGGCACTGCCCGCCGCGTCGGGTTGGGCGGGCACCGAGCAGCTCGACGCCTTCGCCGACGTGGTCAGCGGCTACGCCGACCGGGCCGCGGCCGTCACGTCCGCCACGCCGGCGTCGGTCCCCGGTCTGCTGGCCTACCTGGATGCAGCCACGGTCGTCGAGAACGGCCTGGCGCCGGCCCAACCCACCGTCGCTCAGAATCGGGTGCAGGTGCTGACCGTGCACGCCGCGAAGGGTTTGGAATGGCAGGTGGTCGCCGTGCCGCACCTGTCAGCCGGAGTGTTCCCGTCAACGGCGCAGGCTCGCACCTGGCTCACCGACGCCGCCGACCTTCCGCCGCTGCTGCGGGGCGATCGCGCATCGGCGGGTGTGCACGGCGTTCCGGTTCTGGACACATCGGACGTGACAGATCGAAAGCAGTTGTCGGACAAGATCTCCACCCATCGGCGTCAACTGGAGCAACGTCGGCTCGACGAGGAGCGCAGGCTGCTCTACGTGGCCATCACCCGCGCTGAGGACACCCTGCTGCTGTCCGGCCACCATTGGGGCGCGACCGGGATCAAGCCACGCGGCCCGTCGGATTTCCTTGTCGAGCTCAAAGACATCATCGACTCGTCGGCGGCGGCCGGCGAGGCATGCGGTGTGGTCGAGCAGTGGGCGCCAGCTCCGGCCGACGGCGACCGTAATCCCTTGCGTGACAGCGTTCATGAGGCAATGTGGCCCGTCGACCCGGCGGGCGGGCGCGGCGCCGACGTGCGGCGCGGGGCGGCGCTGGTAGCCGCGGCGATGTCGCTGGACGCGTCGCCCCCGACGCCCGAGGCCGACACCGAAGGTTGGGCCGCCGACGTCGATGCTCTCCTCAACGAGCGTGCTCGCGCCGGGCGCCCGCCGGCGCTAACGCTGCCCACACAAGTGTCGGTCAGCAGCCTGGTGGACTTGGCCCGCGAGCCGGAGCACGCCGTGCAGCGGCTGATGCGCCGGCTGCCGACTCGCCCGGACCCGCATGCGCTGCTGGGCAGTGCATTTCACGAGTGGGTCCAGCGGTTCTACGGCGCCGAGCGGCTGTTCGACCTCGCCGACCTGCCGGGTGCCGCGGACACCGACACCGCGCAGCGCGACGCTGAGGAGCTGGCCACGTTGCAGACGGCCTTCCTCGCGTCACCGTGGGCGGCCCGCACGCCAGTGGACGTCGAGGTGCCGTTTGAGATGGCCATCGGCGCCACCGTGGTACGGGGTCGCATCGACGCGGTGTTCGCCGACTCAGACGGTGGCGCCACCGTGGTGGACTGGAAAACCGGCGAGCCGCCACGTGGGCCGGAGGCCACCCGACAGGCCGCGATCCAGCTCGGTGTCTACCGGCTGGCCTGGGCTGCGCTACACGGGTGTCCGGAATCGTTGGTGCGCACCGCGTTTCATTATATTCGCACCGGAGTCACCGTCGTCCCCGATGCGCTGCCAGATGCCGACGAGCTAGCCGAGCTGCTGGCCGGGCCGGGGCGGGCTAGATCCGATTGCGGGGCTCCTCAGCCGCCCGCTGAGCGGGCCGCATCGTCGCCGCGCTAGGCGTTGCGGCTGACCTTGAGCGCCTCGGTGATCATCGGAATCTGCAACGGCAGCCGGGCCAAAGCGACGATGCGCATCGGCCACGGCTTGTCCCACCACAACCGCACCATGTTGAGGTTCCCCGGGAAGACCCCGACGAACAGCGCGGCAGCCGCCCGAGCGGCCAATCGCCGAGTGCGTGGAACCAGCAACAAAGCGCCGATGAGGACCTCGGCGACACCGGACGCATAGGTGTAGAACCGCGGATTTCCGGGCAACTCGGCGGGGATGATCCCGTCGAACGGTTTCGGCGCCAAAAAGTGGACGGTGCCGACGCCGAGCAGCAGCGCCGCGATTCGGTATGCGCCGGCCTGGCTGGCGTCACGTTGAGCGATTGGTGTGGTGGGGGTCATGGTTACATTGTGTCGTGCGCCCGGTCGATCCGATGAACTGTGGTCAAAGCTAGCTGGCGGCGAAGGGGTCTCGACGAGACGCTGACCGCCCAGCCCGGGTATGCCCTGGTCGGGGTGCTCCGTATCCCAGAGGCCGATATCGGCCCGGTTCGCGCGATCTGGAAACGAGTCGCGGTCGCACTGCTCGCGTTATTGGTCGCGGTGATCACCGTCTACCTGGGTCGCGACGGATACACCGACGTGCGCGGAGTGCCACTGTCGTTTATCGACTGTGTGTACTTCGCGACGGTCTCGTTGACGACCGTCGGCTACGGCGACCTCACCCCGTACTCCGAATTCGCTCGCCTGACCAACATCGTGGTAATCACGCCGCTGCGGATCCTGTTTCTCGTTGTGTTGGTCGGCACGACGCTTCAGGTGCTCACCGAACGGTCGCGGCAAGCGTGGAAGATTCAGCGTTGGAGGAGCAGAGTGCGCAACCATACCGTCGTTGTCGGATACGGCACCAAGGGCAAAACGGCGGTCGCCGCAATCCTCGAAGACGAATCAACCGCCTGTGACATCGTCGTCGTCGACACCGAACAGGCCGCCCTCGACCACGCCGCGGCCGCCGGCCTGGTCACCGTGCGCGGGGACGCCACCAGATCCGATGTGCTGCGTCTGGCCGCCGCCCAGCTTGCGTCGTCGATCGTCGTCGCCACTGGTCGCGACGACACCGCGGTGCTGGTCACCCTGACCGCCCGGGAGATCGCGCCCAAAGCCACGGTCGTGGCCTCCATTCGCGAGGCGGAAAATCAGCACCTGCTGCAGCAATCGGGTGCCAACTCGGTGGTCGTCTCCTCGGAAACCGCAGGTCGGTTACTTGGCATTGCCACCACTACGCCCAGCATCGTGGCGATGATCGACGACCTGCTGACGCCGGCCGAGGGATTCGCCATCGCCGAGCGCGATGTTGAGCAGACCGAGGTCGGCGGCTCACCGCGGCATCTGTCCGACATCGTGCTCGGTGTGGTCCGCAACGGCCACTTGCTGCGCGTCGACGCACCCGAGGTCGACGCCATCGAGGCCGGCGACCGGCTGCTCTACATCCGCAGTGGAGGTAAGTGACATGGACTTCCAGTTACAAAGCGTGCCGTTGCTGTCTCGCATCGGCGCCGACCGCGCCGATCAGGTGCGAACCGACGTCGATGCGGCCAGCGAGGGCTGGGCGGAAGCGGCCCTGCTGCGGCTGGATTCACGCAATCAGGTGTTGGTCGCGGGTGGCCGGGTGGTGCTGGGCAGCGCCAAAACGCTGGCTGACAAACCGCCGCCGGATGCGGTGTTCCTGGGTCGTATCGAGGACGGTCGACATGTGTGGGCGGTCCGGGGTGCGCTCGAAGCACCCGACGATCCCGACGTGGAAACCGAGGTGGCCGACCTGCGCCGGGGTGGCCAGCTTTTCGACGAGGTCGGCGCTCAGCTGGTGTCGTCGGCCGCAGCATTGCTGAATTGGCATGCCAGCGCGCGGTTCAGCTCGGTGGACGGCTCGCCCACCAAGCCGATCAGAGCGGGCTGGGCCCGGGTCAACCCGGTCACCGGGCATGAGGAATTTCCCCGCATCGACCCCGCCGTGATCTGCCTGGTGCATGACGGCGGCGACCGCGCGGTACTAGCTCGCCAGACCGTGTGGCCGGAGCGGATGTTCTCGCTGCTGGCCGGATTCGTGGAAGCCGGCGAGTCGTTTGAAACCTGTGTCTTGCGAGAAATCCGCGAAGAAATCGGTCTGACCGTCCGCGATGTGCGCTACCTCGGCAGCCAGCCGTGGCCGTTCCCGCGCTCCGTGATGATCGGCTTCCATGCGATCGGCGATCCCGATCAGGAATTCTCCTTCAACGACGGGGAGATCGCCGAGGCCGCCTGGTTCACCCGCGACGAGGTGCGCGCAGCGCTGGCCCTCGGCGACTGGAGTAGCGCCGAGGATGCCAAATTGCTGCTGCCGGGCTCAATATCGATCGCGCGGGTGATCATCGAATCCTGGGCAGCGCTCGACTGAAGCTATCCGGCCAGTTCGGCCAGCTTCGCCTCGATCTCGTTCGCGGCTGGGTTGGTCAGCGTCGAGCCGTCGGCGAACTTCACCGTCGGAACCGTCTGGTTGCCACCGTTGACTGAGCCGACAAACTCCGCTGCTGCGGTGTCCTGTTCGATGTCGACCTCGTCGTAGCTGATGCCCGAGGCCTTCAATACGGTCTTGAGCCGATTGCAGTAGCCGCACCAGGGCGTGGTGTACATGATCACCGAGGCATTGTTCATAGTCGCTCAAACATAACGCGCGTCCTCGTTATGCCGCGGCGTGGCGCTGCCCGGGGTTTGTCGGCGACCACTGCCAAGATGGACGACATGGCGGTGATCACGGACTCATTGGTCGCCGACCTCGATGATGAGCAGCGCGAGGCCGTGCTGGCTCCGCGCGGACCGGTCTGCGTGCTGGCTGGAGCGGGAACCGGTAAGACCCGCACCATCACCCATCGGATCGCCCAGCTCGTCGCCACCGGACACGTGGCCGCGGGTCAGGTGCTGGCGGTGACATTCACCCAGCGTGCGGCCGGCGAGATGCGCTCCCGGTTACGGGCGTTGGGGGCCGCCGCACCAACCGGCTCCGGCGTCGGCGCGGTGCAGGCGCTGACTTTTCACGCGGCCGCGCGCCGACAGCTTCGGTATTTCTGGCCACGCGTCGTCGGTGATACGAGCTGGCAGTTGCTGGAGACCAAGTTCGCCGTGGTCGCGCGGGGCGCGAGCAGCGTCCGGTTGCAACTGAGCACCGATGACGTCCGCGACGTGGCCGGCGAGATCGAGTGGGCCAAGGCGTCGCTGATTTCGCCCGAGCAGTATCCGGACGCGGTGGCCGCCGCCGGCCGCGACATTCCGCTGGACGCCACGCAGGTCGCCACGGTGTATGCGGCCTACGAGTCCCTCAAATCCCGCGGCAATGACGGTGCGCTACTCGACTTCGACGACCTGTTGCTGCACACGGCCGCCGCGATCGAGGACGACGCCGCGGTCGCCGGAGAATTCCGCGACCGCTACCGCTGCTTCGTCGTCGACGAATACCAGGACGTGACACCGCTGCAGCAGCGCGTGTTGTCGGCGTGGCTGGGGGACCGGGACGACCTGACCGTCGTCGGCGACGCGAACCAAACCATCTATTCGTTCACCGGGGCCTCACCGCGCTATCTGCTGGACTTCTCCCGGCGGTTCCCCGAGGCGACGGTGGTGCGCCTCGAACGGGACTACCGGTCCACACCGCAGGTGGTGTCGCTGGCCAACCGGGTGATCGCCGCCGCCCGCGGGCGGGTGGCCGGCAGCAAGCTGCACCTGGTCGGTCAACGTGACCCTGGACCGGTTCCGTCGTTTCGTGAACATCCCGACGAAGTTGCCGAGGCAGCGGCGGTGGCAGCGTCGATCTCCCGGCTCGTCGAATCGGGCACGCCGCCCGCCGAGATCGCGGTCCTGTACCGGATCAACGCGCAGTCCGAGGTCTACGAAGAGGCGTTGACCGAGGCCGGCATTCCCTACCAGGTCCGTGGCGGCGAAGGCTTTTTTAGTCGCCAGGAAATCCGCCAAGCTCTGCTGGTGTTCCAGCGGGCGGCCCACCGCGGCGCCGAGGGTGACGGCACGCTGCCTGATGGCGGCGACCCGCGCTTGCGATCGCCGCTGTCCGATGGCGGCGACCCGCTGCGCCCGGCTCCGCCGCGCTTGCGATCGCCGCTGCCCGAGGTGGTGCGGGCACTGCTCGAACCGCTGGGTTTGACGGCCGAACCGCCGACGGGAACCCGCGCCCGGGAGCGCTGGGAGGCGCTTTCCGGGCTGGCCGACCTGGTCGACGAAGAGGTGGCGCACCGCCCGGAGTTGGACCTGGCCGGTCTGTTGGCCGAGCTGCGGACCCGCGCCGATTCGCGCCACCCCCCGGTGGTGCAGGGGGTCACGTTGGCCTCGCTGCACGCCGCCAAAGGGCTGGAGTGGGATGCGGTGTTCCTGGTCGGACTGACCGATGGCACGCTGCCGATCACGCATGCGTTGGCCCACGGCGCTGAGAGCGAAGCGGTCGAAGAGGAGCGCCGACTGCTCTACGTCGGAATCACCAGGGCTCGGATGCATTTGGCGCTCAGCTGGTCGTTGTCCCGAAATCCGGGCGGCCGGCAGAGCCGCAAGCCGTCCCGATTTCTCAACGGCCTTGCCCCACAAACTCAACCCGATCCGACGCCGAGCCGGCCGCGTCGGAATCGCGCCACCGCGTCGCGCTGCCGGATTTGCAATAACCAGCTGACCACACCGACGGCGATCATGCTGCGCCGCTGCGAGACGTGCGCAGCCGATATCGACGACGAACTGTTGCTGCAGCTCAAAGAATGGCGGCTACAGACCGCCCGCGAGCTGAGCGTGCCCGCGTATGTCGTGTTCACCGACAACACGCTGATCGCGATTGCCGAGATGCTGCCCACCGACGACGCCGCGCTGGTCGCGATCCCCGGTATCGGCGCCCGCAAGCTGGAGCAGTTCGGGCCGGACGTGTTGGAGCTCGTCCGCAGTCGCAGCTAAAGCCGGGCGCAGCGGGTCGACACAAAGCCGCAGGTCAGAAAATCGGTTGCCGGGTCCGGCTGTTAGGATCTAGCCTCGAACCGCGAGTTCTGCGCTTGGCGGCAGCTACCACAGGAGAGGAGGGAGCCACGATGATCACCATGAACACGTTCGGTGTATGCCCCGTATTTGCGGCAGGCGACACTGGCTCCCACCACGCTGCCCATGCCGCCGCGGCGGCCGGCTTGGCCGCGGCGTACAAGCGCCGTAACGCCGCCGCCGCCGACGCGTCCGTGGATCGGGGCTCTACCTAGGTAAGAGCTCACGATCTCGCCAAATGGCCACGGACCCGAAGTCAAAGGATCCGTGGCCACAGTTTTTGGGTCGGCAGCCCATCACCTGGTCCGGATCTCTCCGAGACAGCCGTCAGATCAGGAAGCAGGTGAACTGGATATGTCGACATCGACAGTCCCCGACGAGCAGCAGCCGGAGTTGCCTTGTCACGTCGGCGATCCCGACCTGTGGTTCGCCGACAGCCCGTCCGATCTGGAGCGCGCCAAGGCCTTATGTGCCGACTGCCCGATTCGAACCGAGTGCCTGGCCGCGGCATTGCAACGCGAGGAGCCGTGGGGAGTCTGGGGTGGGGAAATCCTCGACCGCGGCTGCATCGTGAATCGCAAACGGCCGCGTGGACGTCCGCGCAAAGATTCGGTGGCTGCATAAGCCAGAACTCCACGTCGAGATTGACGTTAGTGCACGCGCCCCAGGTTTTCTGCACCAGCGCCGATCTCGGCTTCTCCGCCGATGGGTTTAGACGACGGCCGTGTCGGGTTCGGCGAAGCCGGGAATCAGCTCCTCCGACAGCGCCCTGATCGGCACGTGCGCATCCAACTGGCACAGAATCGCGGCCACCGACGCGATGACCCGCATCGGGATTGCCAGCTTCGGCGGCAAGTCCATCTGTCGGGCCGTCTTGATCTGCGACACCGACCGATCCATCTGACTTATCGTCATCTTTTGCAGCCACCTGCGGGTGTAGTGGAAGACCTCAACCTCGACGGGTTGGACGTACTGACGCAGCATCTCGTCGATGTCGCGCACCGACACCTGCTGGCCTTTCTGAATGAAGCCGACCTTTTCCATGGTCGGCAGCAACAGGTCGTAGTTCTTCTCGCGGGCCAGCCGGATCGTCATCCCAAGCTCGATCGGGAACCCACCGGGAAGCGGTGCCACCGCGCCGAAATCGATGACACCCATCCGGCCGTCGGGCAGCAGCATGAAGTTGCCCGGATGGGCGTCGCCGTGCATCATCTCCAGCCGGCGCGGCGCGTCGAAAGTGAGCTCGAGCAGCCGGAACCCCAACAGGTCACGCTGTTCGACGGTGCCGTCGCGGATGATCTCCGCCATGTGCGTGCCGTCGATCCACTCCTGGACCACGACCTTGGGGGCGCTCGCCACGATGTGCGGGACCAGGAAGTGCGGGTGACCCTCATACGCCTTGGCGAATGCCCGCTGGTTGTCGGCCTCCAGCCGATAGTCCAATTCCATCTCGGTGCGCTCGATCAGCTCATCGACGACACCCTGCACGTCGGCGCCCGGAGCAAGCTGTTTGATCACCCCGATCATGCGCTGCATGGTCTTCAGGTCGGCACGCAGCGCCTCGTCGGCGCCCGGGTACTGGATTTTGACGGCCACCTCGCGACCGTCTGACCACACTGCCTTGTGCACCTGCCCGATGCTGGCCGAGGCCACCGGTGTGTCGTTGAAGTCGGAGAACCGTTGGCGCCACTTGGTTCCGAGCTGGGCGTCGAGCACCCGGTGCACTTTCGCCGCGGGCAGCGGTGGCGCATCCTTTTGCAGTTTCGTCAGCGCTTCCCGATACGGTTCGCCGAACTCGTCGGGAATCGCTGCCTCCATCACCGACAGCGCTTGGCCGACCTTCATCGCGCCGCCCTTGAGCTCGCCGAGAACGGTGAACAGCTGGTTGGCGGCCTTTTCCATCAGTTCGGCGTTGACCTCGTCTCTCGACTTACCGGTCAGCCGCTTGCCGAACCCGAGCGCTGCCCGGCCGGCGAAGCCGACCGGAATGCTGGCCAGCTTCGCGTTGCGAGCGGCGCCGCCGCGTTTGATGTCTGCCACGCCAACCATCATCCATGACGAGTCGGCGCTCGCCCGCATCGATCTGGCAACAAGCGCTGTCAGTGCGAATGGTGAAGATTGGTGAGGGCCGGTAAACATACGGTGAGCAGCAGCGATCTGGCTGTGTCAAACCCCAATGAACCGGAACTGCCGAGGACGAATCGCCTCTTTCAGACGATCCGGCTCTGGTGGTCAGTCCAATACCGATCGCGCAGTAGGCGCTTGTAGAGCTTGCCGGTGGGCAGGCGCGGCAGCTCGTCCTCGAAGTCGATCGAGCGGGGCACCTTCTGCCGCGACAGATGCTCACCGCAGAAGGCGATCAGCTCCTCGACGAGCTTCTGCCCCGGCTGAACTCCGGGCATCGGCTGCACGACCGCTTTCACCGCTTCGCCGAGGTCCTCGTCGGGCACCCCGAAAACCGCGGCGTCAGCCACTTTCGGATGGGTGATCAGCAGGTTCTCGCACTCCTGAGGGTAGATGTTGACTCCGCCCGAGATGATCATGAATGTCGCGCGATCGGTGAGGTACAGATAGCCGTCGTCATCGACATAGCCGACGTCGCCGACGGTGGCCATCCTGCCGTCAGGTGAGTGGCCCTCCGCGGTCTTGACGGGATCATTGAAGTAGGAGAATTCGGTCCCGGCCTTGAACCACAAAGTGCCGGGCTCACCTTTCGGGGCGGGGCGCATGTTCTCGTCTAGCACTTGCAGCTCGCCAAGCACGATCCGGCCGACTGTGCCCCGGTGGCTTAGCCACTGCTCGCTGTCGCAGGCCGCGAAACCCATTGCCTCCGTAGCGCTGTAGTACTCGAGGATGATCGGACCCCACCAGTCGATCATCTGCTCCTTGACCTGCACCGGGCAGGGCGCGGCGCCGTGCACCGCGACCTCCAGCGATGACACGTCGTATCGGCGGCGCACCTCATCGGGCAGTTTGAGCATGCGCGAGAACATCGTTGGCACCAATTGGGTGTGGCTTGGCCGAAAGGTGTCCACCAGCTTCAGGTAGCGCTCCGGATCGAACCGTTCCATGAGCACGGCCGTTCCGCCCATCCGGATGGTCAGGTTCACCCCGGCATGGGGCGCCGAGTGGTAAAGCGGCGCGGGCGAGAGATAGATCATGCCTTCGCGATAACGCCACAGGTTGGAAAGGAATTGATAGACCGGCAGCGCTTGCGCTGGGGAGACTTCCGGGAGCGGTCGAACGATTCCTTTGGGCCGCCCGGTGGTGCCGGAGGAATAGAGCATGGCGATGCCGAGCGACTCGTCTGGGATGGGTGTGGACGGGAACCCGGTTGTCGCATCGTGGAGATTGAAAATCTGGCGGTCGCCGGGGGCGTCGACGATGATTGCGACTTCGACGTTCGGACAGTCCTTCAACGCCTCGGTGGCCACCGAACGCTTCTCCTGCGAGAAGATCAGCACCTTCGATTCGCTGTTGTTGACGATGTAGGCGACTTCCTCGGGAGTCAGGAATGAGTTGATGCACGTGTAATACAGCCCGGCGCGTTCGCCCGCGGCGCAGCATTCGAGGTAGCGAGCGTTGTTTTCCATGAAGATCGAATAGTGGTCCAGGCGTCTGAGCCCAACGCTTCGTAGGAAATGGGCAAGGCGGTTGGAGCGCGCCTCGAGATCGGCATGGGTGATTGCCTCGCCGGTCTGAGCCATGATGAAGGCGGGCTGATCGGCTCGGCTGCGCGCGTATTCGGCCGCATACATAGCGGCACGCTATCGCCTACAAACTGCGCCGATCTTGAATTCGCCAAACCAGCAAGCGCTGTCAGCATGAACACAGCGGATGTCTGGGCCAGTGCCGCGCGACGATCGAGCCGGCGTGGACGTCGAACTCCAGCGTGGCGTTCAGCGCCGTCGGCGGTTCGGGATCGGGCCCGGCCTGCGGCTCGGAGCCACGACGGATGGCGCCGATCACCCGGTTGACTTGGCTGAGCGCCAGCGCCGCCGTCGCCAGCAGGGTCGCGCGATCGGCCACGCCGACGGTGTCGCGCAGCTGTGCGGCGACGGCAGGCCACGCCGCGTCGCGGTCCCTGCGGTGCAGATCCGCACACCCCAAGCAGCTGGTGACGCCGGGGATGACCAGCGGACCGATCAGGCCGGTGCCGTCGCGCACCCGGACCGCGAGGTGCGCGACGCCCTGGCTGTGCAGGTCGCGCAGCATCCGCGGGTCGGCGACCAGGTTGTCGGACAACACCACCAGGTCGGCTTCGGCGGAGGTCACCGCCGCGTGAGGTTGGCTGCTGTGCTTGACCCGCGCACCCGAACAGCGCAGCGACTCGATCAACAGTTCTGACAGCGGGCCGCGACCGTGCACGCGGATCGACGCCGACCGGACGGGCCGGGGCCGGTGGCCACGGGTCGCGACCCCGGCCGCGACCAGCTGCGCGACCAGATCGCCGAGCTCGCCGGCGGGCACGCCGCCCTGCCGGTCAGCTTGACGTTGGAGCTCGCTCATCGGTACTGGCGAATTCATCGTCCGCAACAGGGTGGCCAAGCCCGCGGATGTCACGCCGCGCGGTGGGCGGACTAGCACGGCGCGGCGCGGATTCCATCCCACCTGAACGGCGCCGTCGGGGCGCAGCAGCACCGGCAAAGCCGGGTCGAGCGCATACAACGGCGACGTGGGCTGCGCCATTCTGGCACTGTGCCACGGCGGGGCGGGACGGCCGGCTCAGCTATCCACAGAGCCGGCGCCGTCATCGGTGTCGGCGTGGCCGGCGTCTGTGCCCCGCTCGAACTCGGCGATCGCCTCATCGATTCCGCTGGTATCGCCGCCGATGACCCGGTCGATGAACGCCGCCGGGTCGTCGAGGTCTTCTGTCTCGGGCAGCAGGTCGGGGTGTTGCCAAACCCGGTCGCGGGCGTCGACACCGGCCGCCTGGGTCAGCCGCTCCCAAAGCGCGGCCGCCTCCCGCAGCTTGCGGGGCCGCAGCTCGAGGCCGACCAGCGTGGCGAAGGTCTGCTCGGCCGGTCCGGCGGTGGCCCGACGCCGGCGCAGCGTCTCGCCGAGGGCGGCCGCGCCGGGGATGCGGTCGCCGAGCGCCGCATTCACCACCGTCTGCACCCAGCCCTCGATCAGCGCCAACAGCGTCTCGAGCCGTTCCAGCGCCTGGGTCTGCTCCGGCGTGGCCTGGGGCTCGAACACGCCTTGGGTCAACAGCTGCTCGACGGCGGCCGGATCGTTCAGCGTGGCCGGGTTGAAGTCGCGGGCCAACTCCTCGATTCCCCGCATGTCGATCTTCATGCCCTTGGCGTAGGCCTCGACGGCGCCGAGCAGCTGACTGGCCAGCCACGGCACGTGACTGAACAACCGGTGATGGGCGGCCTCACGAGCCGCCAAGAAGGTGACGATCTCGCTGCGCGACTGCTCGAGCCCGGCCGCGAAGGACTCGATAGCCTCCGGCAGCAGTGCGGCTATTCCCTTGGGCCCCAACGGCAAACCGATATCGGTCGACGTCAAAACCTCGCGCGACAACCGGGCCAGCGCCTGGCCCAGCTGCGACCCGAATGCCATGCCGCCCATCTGCGACATCATCGACAGCAGGGGACCGGCCATCGTCTTGGCTTCTTCGGGCAGGGCCGCCGCCCACACCGTCGCGATCTGCTGGGCCATCGGATCGCACAGCCGCTTCCACGTTTCGAGGGTGTTGTCCACCCAGTCGTTGGGGGTCCACGCGATCGCCTTGCTGGTACCGGCCGGCAGCGCGGTCACCCCGTCGAGCCAGGTTTCGGCAAGGTGGACGGCGTCGCCGATCGCCTGGTTGGTGGCGGCCGGAATTGGTGCCACGAATCCGATCGAACTCGCCGCCAGTTGCCGGGCCAGCTCGTAGTTCACCGGCCCGGAGGCCTGGCCGCCGGCCATGGCCGAGCCCGCGCCGCTGAACATCTGCCCGAGCCGGGTAAAGATCTGGCCCAGGTCGGCCATGTCGAATTCGCCGCCGAGTCCGCCCAGACCGAACGGGTCGGCCGGTCCTTTGCCGGAATCGGGATCGTTTTCCCCGCGCTTTTCGTGGTCCGGGTCGTCTCCGGCGGAGAACCCGAAAGGCACGTCAGCCATGCCCCCAACGTTACTCACCGGCGGGGCGCGGCGCGCGAGCCGCCGTCACGCTCTGAGTGAACCGGCCGCCAATTCGCCCTGACCAGTCCGTCTAGTGTTAGCGAGGTGAACAGGCGGATTCTGACGCTGACCGTGGCGCTGGTGCCGATGGTGGTCTTCGGTGTTCTGCTTGGGGCGGTGACGGTGCCGTATGTGTCACTTGGCCCGGGCCCTGCGTTCGACACGCTCGGCGAGGTCGACGGCAAGCAGGTCGTCGACATCAAAGGCACCCAGACACACCCGACGTCGGGTCACCTGGACATGACGACGGTGTCGCAGCGCGACGATCTGAGCTTGGCGGAGGCGCTGACACTGTGGCTTTCCGGACAGGAGCAGCTGATGCCGCGCGACCTGGTCTACCCGCCGGGACAGTCCCGGGACGAAATCGACAAGGCCAACGACGCCGATTTCAAGGAGTCCGAACACAGCGCCGAGTACGCGGCCCTGGGATACCTGAAGTACCCGCAGGCCGTCACCGTCGCGGCGGTCACCGATCCCGGGCCCTCGGTGGGCAAGCTGCAGGCGGGCGACTCGGTGCAAGCGGTGAACGGTACGCCCGTCGCCACCGTCGAGCAGTTCACGTCCTACTTGAAGAACACCAAGCCCGGCCAGCCGGTCACGGTCGACTTCCGCCGCAAAAACGCACCCCCCGGAGTCGCTCAGATCACGTTGGGCAGCAACAAGGATCGCAAGTACGGCTTTGCCGGCCTCTCGGTGATGGACGCGCCGTGGGCGCCGTTCGTGGTCGATTTCAACCTCGCCAACGTCGGCGGGCCCTCGGCGGGTTTGATGTTCAGCCTGGCGGTCGTCGACAAACTCACCACGGGCAATCTCGCCGGCTCCAAGTTCGTCGCCGGCACCGGCACGATCAAGCCCGACGGCACTGTGGGCCGTATCGGCGGCATCGTGCACAAGATGACTGCAGCCCGCGATGCCGGGGCGACGGTGTTTCTGGTGCCGGCCGAAAATTGCTATGAGGCAACCTCCGGTAAGTTGCCCGGACTGCAATTGGTGAAGGTCGACAACCTCGGTGCAGCGGTAAATGCGCTGCATACCGTGACGTCCGGCGGCCAACCGCCGAGCTGCTAACGCCCTGCGACGATGCGGGCCGGAACGGGCCGAGGACGAGCGGGGCAAGTCACAGAGGTGCGTACAGTTGTGATACGTCGAGGACGACGGCCTAAGAAGAAGGGCAGTCCGCTGTCGACATGGAGCAGGGAGCTTAGCTAGTGGGTATGCGGCCCGCCGCGAAAATGCCGAAGCTGACTCGGCGCAGCCGGACTCTCATCACGATCGCGCTGGCGGTGATCTTGCTGCTGCTGGTCGGCCCGCGCTTGATCGACGGCTATGTCGACTGGCTCTGGTTCGGCGAGCTTGGCTACCGGTCGGTGTTCACCACCGTGCTGCTGACCCGGCTGGTGTTGTTCGTGGTGGTGGGGCTGCTGGTCGGTGGCATCGTGTTCGCCGGCCTGGCGCTGGCCTACCGCACTCGGCCGGTGTTCGTCCCGAGCAACGGCAACGATCCGGTGGCGCGGTATCGCACCGTGGTGATGTCGAGGCTGCGCGTGATCGCAGTCGGGATTCCGGTCGCGATCGGCCTGCTCGCCGGGATCATCGCGCAGAGCTACTGGGTCCGCGTTCAGCTGTTCTTGCACGGCGGCGACTTCGGCATAGACGATCCACAGTTCGGCAAGGACCTCGGCTTCTATGCATTCGACTTGCCGCTCTACCGGCTTGTCCTCAGCTTCATTTTCGTCGCGGTGTTTTTGGCATTCGTAGCAAATTTGTTGGCGCACTACGTGTTCGGCGGTATCCGACTGTCCGGGCGCACCGGCGCGCTGAGCCGTTCGGCCCGCATCCAGCTAGTTAGCTTGGTTGGCACACTGGTGTTGCTCAAGGCCGTTGCCTACTGGCTGGACCGCTACGAGCTGCTTTCGCACACCCGCGCCGGGAAGCCTTTCACCGGCGCCGGGTACACAGATATCAACGCGGTGTTGCCCGCCAAGCTGATTCTGTTGGCGATCGCGTTGATCTGCGCGGCCGCGGTGTTCACGGCGATCGTGTTGCGCGACTTGCGAATCCCGGCTATCGGCCTGGTGCTGCTGTTGCTGTCGTCGTTGATCGTCGGCGCCGGCTGGCCGCTGATCGTCGAGCAGATCAGCGTCAAGCCCAATGCCGCGCAGAAGGAACGCGAGTACATCAGCCGAAGCATCAGCGCGACCCGGCAAGCCTACGGCCTCACCAATGACGTTGTGACCTACCGCGATTACAGTAACGACGCGCGGGCGACAGCCGAGCAGGTCGCCTCCGACCGCGCCACCACCTCCAACATCCGGCTGCTCGACCCGACGATCGTCAGCCCGGCGTTCACACAGTTCCAGCAGGGCAAGAACTTCTACTACTTCCCCGACCAGCTGTCCATCGACCGCTATCGCGACCGTGACGGCATTCTGCGCGATTACGTCGTCGCCGCCCGCGAGCTCAATCCGGACCACCTGATCGATAACCAGCGGGACTGGATCAACCGGCACACCGTCTACACCCACGGCAACGGCTTCATCGCCTCGCCGGCCAACACCGTGCGCGGTATCGCCAACGACCCCAACCAGAACGGCGGATACCCGGAGTTTCTGGACAACGTCGTCGGCGCCAACGGCGGAGTGCTCTCCGAAGGTCCGGCGCCGCTGGACCAGCCGCGGGTCTACTTCGGGCCGGTCATCTCCAACACGCCAGCCGACTACGCGATCGTCGGAAAGACCGGTGTTGACCGGGAATACGATTACGAGACCAACACCGAGACCAAGAACTACACCTACACCGGAAGCGGCGGAGTGCCGGTCGGCGGCTGGGTGTCGCGGAGCGTCTTCGCTGCGAAGTTCGCAGAGCGAAACTTCCTGTTCTCCAATGTGATTGGGTCCAACAGCAAGATCTTGTTCAATCGCGATCCGGCGCAGCGGGTTGAGGCGGTGGCGCCGTGGTTGACGACCGACAGCAACATATACCCGGCGATCGTCAACAAGCGGCTGGTGTGGATCATCGATGCCTACACCACGCTGGACAATTACCCGTATTCCGAGCTCACCTCGCTGTCGTCGGCCACCGCCGACTCCACCGAAGTCGCCTTCAACCGGCTGGTGCCCGACAAGCAGGTGTCCTACATCCGCAACTCGGTGAAGGCCACCGTCGACGCCTACGACGGGACGGTCACGCTTTATCAGCAGGACGAGCGCGACCCGGTGCTCAAAGCGTGGATGAAAGTCTTCCCCGGGACCGTCAAGCCCAAGAGTGATATCACCGCCGAATTGGCTGCCCACCTGCGCTATCCGGAGGACCTGTTCAAGGTGCAGCGGATGCTGCTGGCCAAATATCACGTCAACGACCCGGTGACGTTCTTCTCCACGTCGGATTTCTGGGATGTGCCGCTGGACCCGAACCCAACCGCCAGCAGCTATCAGCCGCCGTACTACATCGTCGCGAAAGACATTGCCAAAGGCGATGATTCGGCATCGTTCCAGTTGACCAGTGCGATGAACAGGTTCAAGCGGGACTACCTGGCCGCTTACATCAGCGCCAGCTCCGATCCGGCGACTTATGGCAAGATCACCGTGCTGACCATCCCGGGCCAAGTCAACGGGCCGAAATTGGCCAACAACGCGATCACCACCGACACCGCGGTGTCCCAGGACCTTGGTGTGATCGGGCGTGACAACCAGAACCGGATCAAGTGGGGCAATCTGCTCACGCTGCCGGTCGCCCAGGGCGGGCTGCTGTATGTCGAGCCGGTTTACGCTTCACCCGGCTCCAGCGACGCCGCCTCGTCGTATCCCCGCTTGATCCGGGTGGCGATGATGTACAACGACAAAATCGGATACGGCCCCACCGTCAGCGACGCGCTGACCGGGCTGTTCGGGCCCGGCGCCGGCGCGACCGCGGCCGGGATCGCGCCGACCGAGGCGGGCGCGCCCGCCGGTCCGCCGCCGGCCGCTTCGCCCCCCGCCGATGGTGCGCCGCCGCCCGTGGCTGCGGCCGTCCCGCCGTCGCCGACCGGGGCCGTCACCCTGTCGCCGGCTAAGGCCGCCGCGCTTAAAGACGTTCAGTCGGCATTAGGCGCCGCGCGCGACGCGCAGAAGAGCGGCGATTTTGCCGCTTACGGATCCGCATTGCAGCGGCTGGACGACGCGATTACCAAGTACGACAACACCAAGTAGTCCCGCTTGCTTCGGCAAGGAGGTACGCGATATGGCCGATATGGACCACATTCCGGTGACGGTCGTGCAGTCCGGAGAAGG